>DQCI01000328.1:3434-15970 GCA_003545125.1 Paracoccaceae bacterium | reverse complement strand
CCGGGTTCGATCTGGATGGGGGCGGAATAGACACTGTTTTCCGGCCTGTAGAGCTGGTTGGCATCGCAGGCCTCGAAAGGTCCCTCAGGGTCGTCCCGGTCGACGTAATTGCCGAAAAACAAGGTCGGCAGGGCGCGGTCTTCCTCCCATGCCGCAGTGAAAGAGGTCGTCCAGNNTTCCCGACCCGCATCACCGCGAGATCGAGCCGGCCGTCGCCGTCGATGTCGAGCGGATAGGCACCGGTGACCCCGTCGAGCGCAACGGCCGCCGGGGTCGCGTCGCGAAAAACCGGCAGCGCCCCGGGCGTCTTCGTTTCGTTGACCAGGAGCCTCGCCGGATTGGTCCCGCCAGCAGCGAAAAGCTCGGGGAACCGGTCGCCGTTGCAGTCGAAGGCCGAGACGCCGCCGCCCACGAAATGCTCCCATCCGCCGTCATAGACATGGCTCGGCACCTCGACCGGGGTGAACACCGGCCCGGCGCGCGCCGCCACAGCGAGGACCAGCACCGGCAAAAGCCCCAGCACCAATGCCTCACGCATCGTTCAACCCACGCACCGCGAGCTCGGTTACGCCCTCCATCGCATAGGCCGCCGCCCCCTTGGCCCACATCATGTCGCCCCATTTGTGGATGCGCACCTCCGGTGGGGGGGCGTCGACCTGGAGCACCTGGGTTTTCATCATCGCGATGACCTCGTCGGAATAGAGGAAATCATGGCTCATCCGCTCGCCCGAAACGATGATGAGCCCGGGATCGAAGATGTTGACGAGATTGGCGAGACCCATGGCGAACATCCGGCTGGCGCGTTCGAGGATCGACTGCGCCGTCTGGTCTCCGGATCGGGCGGCGGCGAAAAGTGCGTCGAGCTTCTCCTCGGGCGTTTGGCCGGTCAGCCCCGGCAAGGTCACTGCGGCCTCGCGCAACAGTGCGTAGTCGGCAACGTAGGCCTCCAGGCACCCCCGTTGGCCGCACCGGCACAGCGCGCCGCCGAGATGCACCTTGGTGTGGCCGAACTCCGCCCCGCAGCCGCGCGACCCCCGGTAGACCCGGCCATCGATGACGATGCCGAGGCCGACGCCATGCTCGATGGTAACGACGAGGAAATCGCGCACGCCGCGCCCGTCGCCGAAGAGCTGTTCGGCCTTGGCGACGGAATTGGCGTCGTTGTCGAGGAAAACCGGCATCGGCAGCGCAGCCTCCAGCATGTCGCGCAGCGCAACGTTGCGCCGCGTGAGCGAAGGCGACCAGTGGACGAGGCCCTCGGGCACGTCGACCACGCCCGAGACCCCGACGCCGAGACCTGAAAGATCGCCAATGTCGCGCCCCGTTTCGGCCGCCGCTGCCGCCAGCGTATCGACGATCTGGCGCACAAGCATTTCCGGCGCCATCTGCGCTTCGGGCAGGGGGGCCTCGTGTTCCGAGAGCGTGGTGCCGTCGAAATCGATCAGGATTGTGCTGATCGTCCCGGACGAGACCTTGATACCGGCAAGAATATGCGCCGCACCCCTCACCCGGAGCGACACGCGGGGACGCCCGCGGCCCGGTGTGGAGGGCGCTGAGCCCGGAGAGACTTCCTCGATCAACCCCGCCCGGATCAACTCGGCGGTGATCGCCGTCACTGTCGCGGGGCTGACCCCGGTCTCCTGCGCGATGTCGATGCGCGCGATCTGACCCGCGGCGCGGATCACGGACACGACCTGTTGCCGGCTCGCTTCCCGCGGATCACCGCCGGCGGAAAACTTTTCTGGCCTCGCCACGGCTCAATTCCTCCTTGGTAGCCCTTTGTGTATCACATTGGGGTCGCCGGGACGCAAATTTTTTTTGCCAGCCGAATTAATTGTGTTAGATTCTCGTCGTCACCGCCGAATCCTTGCGGCATCCATGCCCCAAGGCTCCGGAGCGGTGTTTGTTTGGGAGGACATCATGAAGAAAACTACTGTATTTGCCGCAGCAATTCTGGGCGCGACAATGGCAACTTCGGCGATCGCGCAGACCGTCGGCGTGAGCTGGTCGAACTTCCAGGAAGAACGGTGGAAAACCGATGAAGCCGCGCTCGTCGCAGCGCTCGAAGCGGGTGGCGCGAGCTACGTCTCCGCAGACGCGCAGAGCTCGGCCTCGAAGCAGCTTTCCGACGTGGAAAGCCTGATTGCCCAGGGCGTCGATGCCGTGATCATCCTCGCGCAAGACACCCAGGCGATCATCCCCGCCGTCGAAGCGGCGGCCGTCGAGGGCATCCCGGTGGTCGCCTATGACCGCCTGATCGAAGACCCGCGCGCGCTGTATCTCACCTTCGACAACGTCGAAGTGGGCCGGATGCAGGCCCGCGCCGTGTTTGCCGCGCAGCCGACCGGCAACTACGTCATGATCAAGGGCTCGCCCACCGATCCGAACGCCGACTTCCTGCGTGGCGGGCAGCAGGAAATCCTGCAGGCCGCGATTGATGCCGGCGACATCACCATCGTCGGTGAAGCCTACACCGACGGCTGGGTTCCGGCCAATGCGCAGCGCAACATGGAACAGATCCTGACGGCACAAGACAACGCGGTCGATGCCGTGGTCGCCTCCAACGACGGCACCGCCGGCGGCGTGGTCGCGGCGCTCACCGCGCAGGGCATGGAAGGCATCCCGGTGTCCGGTCAGGACGGTGACCATGCCGCGCTGAACCGTGTCGCCAAGGGCACCCAGACCGTGTCGGTCTGGAAAGACGCCCGCGAGCTCGGGAAAGCCGCCGGCGAAGCCGCCGTGGCGATGATCGGTGGCGCCAGCCTTGAAGATGTCGGCGAGACCATGTTCACCACCCCGGGTGGTGTCGAGGTCAACGCGATCTTCCTCGCGCCGAACCCGATCACCCAGGAGAACCTCTCCGAGGTCGTCGACGGCGGTTGGATCTCTCTCGAAACCCTGTGCCAGGGTGTCGAGGGCGGCCCGGCCCCGTGCAACTGATGATGTGCAACTGATCCGAACTTGAGACAAAGCCGCCCCCGGGCACCCCGGGGGCGGCCAACCAGAAAAGACTGTCCGGGGAACAACCGATGAGCGACACGACGTCCGAGCCGACCAAGGTCGGTTCCCGCAATCTCCTCGCAACACTTGAAATCGACACGCGCCTTCTGGGCATGATCGGTGCTTTCGTCGCGATCGCGCTGGTGTTCAATTTCTGGACTGACGGGCGTTTTCTCACGCCCCGCAACATCTTCAACCTGACGATCCAGACCGTCTCCGTCGGCATCATGGCCGCCGGCATGGTCTTCGTCATCGTCACCCGGCATATCGACCTTTCGGTCGGCGCGCTGCTTGCGACCGTTTCGGCCCTGATGGCGATGACCCAGACCCAGGTCTTGCCGAACGATTTCGGCTTCGGACTGAACAACCCGGCCACGGTCTTCGTCACCATCCTCATCGGCCTCGTAGCGGGCACGCTGATCGGCGCTTTCCACGGCTATCTGATCGGCTTCCTGACCATCCCGGCCTTCATCGTCACGCTCGGCGGGCTTTTCGTCTGGCGCAACGTCGCCTGGTTCCAGACCCGCGGCCAAACCATCGGCCCGCTCGACGAACGCTTCCAGTCATTGGGTGGCATCGGCGGAACGCTCGGCGAGACCGGCAGCCTGATCTTCGGCCTGCTGGCGATTGCGGCGGCGCTGTTCGGCCTGTTCACCGCGCGGCGGCGCAAGGTACAGCACGAGTTTCCGGTGAAACCGCTCTGGGCCGAAATCACCCTGGGCGCGATCATTTCGGGCGCGATCCTCGGGTTCGTCCTGATCCTCAACAATTACGAAAAACCGGTACGGGTGATCCAGCGCGAGTTTGCGGCCCGGGGCGAGACCATGCCTGAAGGCTACAGCGAAGCCTACGGCATCCCCTATTCGGTGCTCATCCTGATCCTCGTTGCCATCGTCATGACCATGGTCGCCACCAAGACGCGGTTGGGCCGCTACATCTTCGCCGCCGGCGGCAACCCGGAAGCCACCTCGCTCGCCGGGGTCGACATCCGTTGGCTGACCGTAAAGGTCTTCGCCATCATGGGGGCGCTCTGCGCGATCTCGGCGGTGGTGGCCTCGGCGCGGCTCACCTTCCACACAAACGACATCGGCACGCTCGACGAGCTGCGGGTGATCGCTGCCGCGGTGATCGGCGGAACCGCGCTTTCCGGCGGATTAGGGACAATTCACGGTGCCATTCTCGGGGCGCTCATCATGCAATCGTTGCAATCGGGCATGGCCATGGTCGGGGTCGACGCCCCGTTCCAGAACATCGTCGTCGGCATCGTGCTGGTGCTCGCCGTCTTCGTCGACATCCTGTATCGCAAGCGCACGGGGATCAAGTGATGGCCAAGCCAACGGACAAGCAAACCCCCCTCGTCGAAATGCGCGACATGCAGAAGGCCTTCGGCGGCATCCGCGCCGTCGACCACGTGACGGTCGATCTCTATCCCGGCGAAGTCGTGGGCGTGCTCGGCCACAACGGTGCCGGCAAGTCGGTGCTGATGAAGATGCTGTCGGGCGCGCTCAAACGCGACGGCGGCGAGATCTATGTCAATGGTCAGCTCACCGACATCAACAACCCGCGCGACGCGCGCGACTACAATATCGAGACGATCTACCAGACCCTCGCGCTGGCCGACAACCTCGATGCCTCGTCCAACCTGTTCCTCGGCCGCGAGATCACCTCGCCGCTGGGGTTCGTCGACGACGCCAGGATGGAAGCGGAGACCCGCAAGATCATGGGCCGGCTGACGCCCAACTTCCGCCGCTACCACACCCCGGTCGCCGGGCTCTCGGGCGGTCAACGCCAGTCGGTCGCGATCAGCCGCGCTGTCTATTTCAACGCCAAGATCCTGATCATGGACGAACCCACCGCGGCGTTGGGCGTGGAAGAAACGCGGATGGTGGCCGAGCTGATCGACGAGCTCAAGAAGCAAGGCATCGGCATTTTCCTGATCGACCACGACATCCACCAGGTCAAAACGCTCTGCGACCGCGCCTCGGTGATGAAGAACGGCAAACTCGTGGGAACCGTGAAAGTGGACGAGGTGACCGAGGACGACCTGCTCGGCATGATCATACTTGGAAAGAATCCAAAGGAATCGGTGGCCTGATCTGCCGGAATCGCTGCGTGAGTGCGTAATAATCCGACACTGGGGGGGCGACCTCCGGTGCCGGTACGTAAAAACACGCATTCAGCCAGAATCCGTTTGAATTATGAGGCCCGCTGCGTAGGGTTGGCGGCAGTCCTTCGGCCAACCCGGCCGTTGGAAAAGCAAAACCAAGAAGACGACAGATCTAGGGAGGTAATAACACATGGAACGTCGTAAGTTTCTGACGGGTGCCGCAGTCGGCACCGCGGGGGCCGCACTGGCCGCACCGGCGGTGGCCCAGGGCACCAAGACCATGACCATCGTATCGACTTGGGGGCGGGACTTCCCCGGGCTGGGCGTATCGGCCCAGCGCCTCGCTCAGCGCATCACCGAGCTTTCGGACGGCGCGATCCAGACCGAGTATTTCGCCGCCGGTGAGCGCGTGGGTGCACTCGACGTGTTCGACGAAGTCGCCTCGGGCAACTCCAACGCCTATATCGGCGCCGACTACTACTGGACCGGCAAGCACCCGGCGCTGGCCTACTTCACCGCCGTGCCCTTCGGCATGAGCTTCGCGGAAATCAACGCCTGGTGCCTCTATGGCGGCGGTATGGATCTGTGGGACAAGGTGCAGGACCAGTTCGGCCTCAAGGGGCTGCCCGCCGGCAACACCGGCACCCAGGCCGGCGGCTGGTTCAACAAGGAAATCGAATCGGTCGACGACTTCAAGGGCCTCAAGATGCGGATCCCGGGCCTCGGCGGCCAGGTGCTCTCGAAGCTCGGCGCCTCCACCGTGTCGCTGCCCGGCAGCCAGATCTACGAAAACCTCGTATCGGGCACGATCGACGCCACCGAGTGGGTCGGCCCCTACAACGACTATTTCATGAAGTTCTACGAGGCCGCGAAATACTACTATACCGGCGGCATGCACGAGCCGGGCGCCCAGCTTTCGCTGACCTCGAACAAGTCGTGGTGGTCGTCGCTTTCCGACTGGGAGCGTGCCGTGATCACCGCCGCCGCGCTTGAGGAGAACTCGAACTCCTACTTCGAATCGATGGCGCTCAACGCCGAGTACCTGCAGAAGCTCGAAGACGAACATGGCGTCGAGGTCCGTTCGTTCAATGACGACGTCTGGGACGGCATGGGCGAGGCCGCCGAAGAAGTCTTTGAAGAGACCGCAGGCTACGACGCTCTCGCGGCGGAAGTGAACGACGCGGTTCAGTCCAAGATGCGTGAAATCGGCCGCGGTATCTCGCTTTTCGAAGGCCAGTTCGTCAACCAGCGCAACCGGATCCTCGGCCTCTGAGCCCCGGACCATTGTCATGACATGACGGGCGGGGTCTCGGCCCCGTCCGTTCTCGGCGCAACTGGATTGTGCCCACCAAAAACGAACCGGGGGAGAATATGGCCAGCCTTATTGAGCATGACGCGTTGCCACGACACGGCCGGCCCGCGCCTGTCGCACGGACTTTCGGCTGGCTGATGTTGACCGTCCTCGCCGCTTTTCTCGTCAACAATGTCCTTGTCGTCGCATTCGGCTTTCCGGGCCTGCGCGGTATCGGGGCCGAAGGCGGTGTGCTCGGCTTTGTCAGCCTCGCGCTCTACGCGGCCGCCCTTGGCCTGGCCGTTTTCATCGTGGTCTTGAGCCCCAATCGCTCGATCCGATGGGACGCCCATCTCATCCACAGCTTCAACACCTATCTTGTGCGCGCCCTGTTCTGGTCGATTTTCCTGGTCGGCCTGTTCGATGCCACCATCGCCTTCCTGCGCGCCGAGGAGCTGACCGTGCCGCTGTTCGGCGAAGCCATCGGCCACGGGCTCACCCGCTCAAACGTGATCGGCCCCTGGGTGCATGTGCCGCTGATCGTGGTGAGTTTCGTGATTGCGCTGTTCACCCGCACCCTCGGCTTCCCCTGGCTCGCGCTGCTGATCGTCGCCGCCGAGCTGCTGATCGTGATCTCGCGCTTCGTCTTTTCCTACGAACAAGCGCTGATGGGCGATCTCGTGCGCTACTGGTATGCGGCTCTATTCCTCTTCGCTTCGGCCTACACGCTCTACGAAGAAGGCCATGTGCGGGTCGACATCCTCTATGCCGGCCTCGGGCGCACCACCCGCGGCTATCTCAACGCGCAAGGCACGATTCTGCTCGGCCTCACCACCGCCTGGGTGATCCTTTGGATCGCCTTCAACGGCCCGCAGTCGATCGTCAACGCACCTGTCAAGAACTTCGAAATCAGCCAGGCCGGTCCCTTCGGCATGTATGTGAAATACCAGATGGCCGCCTTCATCGGCCTCTTTGGCGTGACCATGCTGATCCAGTTCGTCAGCTACTTCTTCGACGCCGTCGCCGACTGGCACGACGAACCGGGCCACCGTGCCCCCGGCCAGCCTTCGGCCCATTGAGGTGACACCATGGAGCTCTTTTTCCTTCTCCTCCTGATCGTCATCATGGCCGGAGCCCTCGGCTCGGGCTATCCGGTGGCCTTCGCTCTCCCAGGCTCCGCGATCATCACCATCGCGCTGGCCGCGGGCGCCGGCTTGATCTTCGCCGGAAGCACGGATGCCTATTTCCACTCGGGCGGACCGCAGCAATGGCTCTCGGCCGGGGTGACCAACCTGCGAGGGGTCTATTGGGAGGTGGAGCGAGATACGCTCATCGCCATCCCGCTGTTCATCTTCATGGGCATCATGCTCCAGCGCTCGAAGATCGCCGAAGACCTGCTGGTGACCATGGCGCAGCTGTTCGGCCCGGTGCCGGGGGGCCTCGGTATCTCCGTCATCTTTGTCGGCGCGCTGCTCGCGGCCACCACCGGCATCGTCGGTGCCACCGTCGTCGCCATGGGCCTCATCTCGCTCCCCGCGATGATGCGCAACAATTACTCCACGCCGCTGGCCACCGGCACCATCGCGGCCTCCGGCACGCTCGGGCAGATCATCCCGCCGTCGATCGTGCTCATCATCCTTGCCGACCAGCTCGCCTCCGCCGCCGACCAGGCCTCGACGCTGCGCAAGACCCTACACAAGGATGCGACCGGCGAGATCTCGATGCCGTCGCTGTTCGACGTCGCCGGCACCTCGGCGGGCGAGATGTTCCTCGGCGCGTTCATCCCCGGCCTCGTTCTGGTCGGGCTGTATATGCTCTACATCCTCGTCTATGCCTTCCTGCGCCCGAAGATGGCGCCGGCGGTGCATTACGACGACGAATACAATGCCACCTTCTGGCGCAAGGTCCTCATCACCCTGGTGCCGCCGCTCGCGCTGATTTTCATCGTGCTCGGGTCGATCATCGCCGGCATCGCCACGGTGAACCAGGCCGGTGCCATCGGTGCCGCGGGCGCGCTCATTATGGCCGGCTACCGCCTTCCGGACCCGACCTCCCGCGGCCTGTACGCCCCGGCGCTGCTGGCCCTCGCGGCCCTTGCCTTGCTGGGTTACGCGCTCTCCGCTTTCGAGATGAACGTTAAGGCAATGGACACACCCGCTGATCGCATCGGCATCACGCTTGGCGCGGTCGGTACGGTGATGCTGCTCGTGTCGCTGATCTGGTCGGGAATCCGGGTCCTTCGGATCGAGCACACGCTACATGGCGTCATGCTGGAGACGGCCAAGACCACCTCGCTGGTCTTCATCATCCTGCTCGGCGCCGCCATGCTCACGGCCGCCTTCCGCGCCTTCGGCGGTGAGGAACTGGTGCGCGATTTTCTCGTCTCGCTGCCGGGCGGCTTCTGGACCCAGTTCGCGATCGTCATGGGCGTCATCTTCATCCTCGGCTTCTTCCTCGATTTCATCGAGATCGCCGTGGTGGTCGTGCCGATCGTGGCGCCGATCTTGCTGGCCGATCCCGGTGCCAACATCACCGCCGTCTGGCTCGGTGTGATGATCGGCCTCAACATGCAGACGAGCTTCCTCACCCCGCCGTTCGGCTTCGCGCTGTTCTACCTGCGCGGCGTGGCGCCCGCGATCGTGCGCACAGTGCAGATCTACAAGGGGGTGATCCCCTTCATCCTGCTGCAACTCGTGGCGCTCGGCATCGTCGGTGGCTTCCCGCCGTTGGTGAACTACCTGCCCAACCGGGTGAACCTCCTGTCAGACAACAGCCCGCCGCCGCGCAACCCGAAGCTCCAGCTCTGCCTTGAGGACTACGTCTCGGCGCGTATCGCGACCAGCAGCATGGTGACCGATGGAATTTCCGCTGCGGAAGGGCTCGACCTTTCCGCGCTGCCGGAGGATCTCGCCGGTGACGTCGAAGACGGGGTGAGTTCGGCCGAGGCGGCCCTTGCCGCGCTTGCCGCGCTGCATGAGGCCCAGGCTGCCGTTGAGGCGGCGGCCGGGGACTATCGCCCCCGTCTCGTCGAGGTGCGGTCTCTGGAGAAGCGGATTCGCAGGGTTGCGGATGAGATCGACGAGCTTTCGACCCGTCGGAACCGAATGGACGAAGGCGCGGCGCGTGAAGCGCTGGCCGTCCATGTCGAGGAGCTGGAAGCGGAGCGCGCGGCGCTCGAAAGCCAGATGCCCGCCGATTGGGAACAGGTTCACGACACTTTCGCCGCGCTGACCCAGGCCGAAGACAAAGCCCGTCTCACCTATCAACGTGCCGCGGACGGAAGTTTCGAAGGTCCGGCCGAAGTGTTGGCCGTGATCGCCTCGGGTGAAGGTTTCGCCGCCCTCGCGGCCCCGCTTGCCGACATCGGCAGCGTTTTCGCGACCGGGTCCGGCGACGAGGCGCTCGACGAGATCAAGGCGCTCGAATCGATGGTTGGTGAGGTCGAAGGCGCGGGCGACATCAAGTCGCTCCTGTCCAAGGCGCGCCGCGCGCTCAACAAGGACAAACGCGAGGAAGCGCTCGAACTCTACGATGAGGCGATGGCGGAATATGCCGCACAGGGTGCGTGGCGCGTGCAAGCCGCGGGGCTCGAACCGGACCTCACCGCCTATCTCGACGCGGTTCGCCCAACCCTCGGCGCCCGCGTGCAGGATCGCCTCACCCGCGAGCAGGCGCTTGCCATCGCCAAGTGCACGGCCCAGCACCGGGATATGTCGCTGAACTTCTGAAGCGCGCATTGAAAACGAATTGAAGAACCAGGAGTCCGGAAATCAGGATTCCTGGTTTTCTGTCTTTCGGGTGGAACAGAGCCTGTTTCCAAGCCTCCGGCCAAGATCCGTTGGTCCAGCTGCGCCCGAACGGCCTCCGATTTCACGCCAGTCGCCGCGCCGCCAGGTAACTCGCCCCGGCCATCAGCGCTGCGGTGCCGAGACACAGCGCGAGCCCACCGAGCTGGTAGCTGATGCCCGATAGCAGCGTGCCAATGAGCCGGCCGGCGGCGTTCGACATGTAGTAGAAGCCCACATCCATCGTGACCCGTTCGGCGCCCGTGAAGGCGAGGATCAGGTAGGAATGAATCGAGGAATTCACCGCAAAGACGAACCCGAAAACCAGAAGGCCCACCGCCAGCACAGGCGTGAGCCAGGCGCCCGGGAACAGCGCCGCCAGCGCCAGCGCCGCCGGGATCACGGTCAGCCCGCCGACCCAGACGATGGCCAGGCGGGTGATTTCTTCCACCGATCGGCTGCGCGCCCTGAGCAGCCTGGGGGCGGCAGCCTGCACGGCGCCGTAAGCAATGATCCAGACCGCCATGAAGCCGCCGACCAGGAAGAAGGCGAGCCGCGCGCCTTCCGGCGTGCCGTCCGACAGCACCTGGTGAAAATAGATCGGGATACCGACCACGAACCAGGTGTCGCGCGCGCCGAACAGGAACATCCGCGCCAGTGACAACCGGTTCACCCGGGGCTCGGTCGCGAAGACATGGGCGAACTTGGCCGCCTTCGAGCCCCTCGGCAGGCCGGACGGCATCAACAGCACCACGGCCACGAGGATCACGGTCAGAATCACCGCCATCGCGATCACGCTCACCTTGAACCCGATGAGGCCGAGCAGCGCCGCTCCGAGAAAGAAGCCGAACCCCTTCACTGCGTTCTTCGAGCCCGTCAGCACGGCGACCCAGCGAAACAGCCCGCCGTCCGCTTGCGGCGCCAGCAGTTTCACCGCCGATTTCGACGACATCTTGGCCAGGTCTTTCGCAACGCCCGAGAGCCCCTGCACGACCATCACGAAAGGCACCGAGAGCGCCATCGCCCATGTCGGATCTAGCCGCGAGAGTGCGAGAAGGGCCACAATCTGCAAGGATAGACCCGCATAGAGCGTGGACGTGAGCCCAAACCGCGCTGCCAACCACCCCGCCGAGAGGTTGGTGACAATCCCCGCGAGTTCATAGAGCAGGAACAGCCAGGCCAGCGTGATCGGCGAAAACCCGAGCTCATGAAAATGCAGGAGCACCAGCATCCGCAGCGCCCCGTCGGTGAGCATGAACGCCCAATAAGCCGCGGTAACGGCGACATAGGCGGTGAGCCCGTCGGGGCGCGTCCCGGTCATCTCATTCCCCGGTCTGGAGCGATGCGGCGACCATGCGCGACACGTCGGCAAGACGGCAGGCATAGCCCCACTCGTTGTCGTACCAGGCGTAGATCTTCACCTGCGTCCCGTTCACGACCAAGGTCGAGAGCGCGTCGATGATCGCGGACCGCGGGTCGTTCACGTAGTCGGTCGAGACCAGTGGGCGCTCCTCGTAGCCGAGAATGCCGTCAAGCGGCCCCTCGGCAGCGGTCTTGAACAATGCGTTCACCTCCTGCGCCGTGGTCTCCCGCGCCACCTCGAAGACGCAATCGGTCAGCGAGGCGTTCAAGAGCGGAATGCGCACGGCATGGCCGTTGAGCCGCCCGGCCAGCTCGGGGAAAATCTGGGTGATCGCCTTGGCCGAGCCGGTGGTGGTCGGGATCAGCGAATTCAGCGCCGAGCGCGCGCGGCGCAGATCCTTCGCCGGCCGGTCGACGATGGTCTGGGTATTGGTCACGTCGTGGAGCGTGGTGATCGCGCCGTGCCGGATGCCGAGCCCCTCGTGGATCACCTTCACCACCGGCGCGAGGCAGTTGGTGGTGCAGGAAGCGGCGGTGATGAGGTCTTGCCCGTCGTAGATGTCGTGGTTCACGCCATAGACGATATTGGCTGCATTAGGCTCTTGCACCGGCGCCGACACCACCACCTTTTTCACGCCCGCGGCGTAATAGGGCGCGATCTTTTCGGCTGTCTTGAACACCCCGGTGCAGTCGATCACCATCTCGATGCCCATCTCTTCGAGGGACAGGTCTTCGACCCGGGCCACCCGCCGCGCGGCCATGCGCCGGCCGTTGATGGTGATGCTGCTCTCGTCAAAACCGAACGCGGCTTTCCAGCGCCCATGCACAGTGTCGAACTCGAACAGATGCGCGTGTTGTTCAGGCGAGCCGACCGCGTCGTTGAGCAGAACGATGTCGCCCGCGATCCCGTTATCGACAAGATCACGCAGGACAAGTTTTCCCATCCGCCCGAGACCGTTGATGGCGATGCGTGTCATGGCAAGTCCTTTCA
>DQCI01000328.1:0-3353 GCA_003545125.1 Paracoccaceae bacterium | reverse complement strand
TCCCCGATGTCGGCCAGCGTGCCCGCAATCACCCGTTGCGAGGTGCGGGTGCCGTTGTCGACGACGGCGATGGGCATGTCGGCGGGCACACCCTGCGCCATCGCGGCCGCGGCAATCTCGCCGACGAACCTCAGCCCCATGTAGACGATCACCGTCTGGTCGGCCCGGGCAAGGCGGGTCCAGTCATGCGGCAGCAGCCCGTCCTTGCCATGCGCCGTCACGAACACGGCGCTTTGTGCGTGGTCGCGGTGGGTGAGCGGAATGCCCGCAGACGAGCCGCACCCGGCAGCGGCAGTGATCCCGGGCACGACGATCACCGGGATGCCATGCGCGGCGACGTCTTCGAGCTCCTCGCCGCCGCGCCCGAAGATGAACGGGTCACCGCCCTTGAGCCGCAGCACACGCTTGCCTTCGCGCGCCAGCTTGATGATGAGCGCGGTGGTTTCCTCTTGCGTCAAAACGTGGTTCCCGGCCTGTTTGCCGACGTTGATCCGCTCTGCATCGCGCCGCAACAGGTCGAGGATGCCGGGGCCGATCAGCCTGTCGTAGAGCACCACGTCGGCATGCTGCATCATCCTCAGCGCCTTGAAGGTGAGCAGGTCGGGGTCGCCGGGGCCCGCGCCTACCAGCCAGACCTCGCCCTGGCGCAGCACCTTGTCGTCGCCGGCAAGCTCCTGTTCCACGAGGTGTTCCGCGAGCGCCCTGTCGCCGGACAGGAAGGCGTCGCCGATCGAACCCTCGATCAGGTTCTCCCAAAACCGCCGCCGCGCGGTGCCGCCCTTGATCTTCGCCGCGATCCGGTCGCGGTAGGGCGAAAGAAATGCGGCGAGTTGGCCGTAAGCGGCCGGCAACATCGCTTCGACACGCGCGCGCAGGATCCGCGCCACCACGGGCGCCGCGCCGCCGGTGGTGATCGCGATGGTCAGCGGGTCGCGTTCCACCACGCTGGGGGTGATGAAATCGCAGTACGCCTTCTCGTCCGCCACATTGGCCAGCACGCCGTATTTCTTGGCGGCGGCAAACAGCAGATCGTCGCGCGGACCTTCCTCGGAGGCGCCCCAGGCCACCAGGCAGCCCTCGAAATCGGCCTCTTGCGGCACCCGGGCGTGAAAGACGAAGTTGTCCTGGCCCAGGAAAGCGCTCACCTCATCGCCCGGCTCGGGATCGAAGCAATGCACGATCGCGCCCGCCGAAAGAGCACGTTCGATCCGCCGTGCGGCCACGGTGATGCCGCCGTCGACGATCACTTTCTTACCGCGGACGTCGAGAAAGATCGGCAGGTAGTCCATCAGATGTTCACCCGTCCCCAGTCGCCCATCGCGTCCGACAGCGCCATCGCGCTATCGGCGTCGAGGTCGACCTGGGTAATCCGCTTGCCCTCGCGCAGGATCAGCCGCAGCATCTTCATGTCGCCGTCGAACGTCACCTCGCGCAGCTCCGCCTTGCGGCTGTAGGGCAGTTCGTAGTTGGCGATTTCCCTGTATTCGTCACTCATATTTCAATCCGCGCGTGAACGCGGCCTCCAGAAGCCATTCCCATTTCTTTGGCGTGTCCTTGTAGTCCGGCTTGAGATCGAACTCGAGATGCATGATGCCGCTCTCGCCGGCATGGGCCACCAGCTTCTCGAGCCCGGTGAAGCTGGTGACTTCCGGGTGGCCGATGATGAGATCGGACAGCCGGGCGTGGTTCGTTTCGGTCATGTCATTCCTTTCACGCGGTTGTGGAACCGGATGCGATAGACGGTGCGCGGCGAATGCGCGGCGGCCTTTGCGTCGAACCCGGTTCGGTCGTGGAGCACGTTGTTGCAGAGCACGCCCTGACCGGCCCCGAACCTCAGAGAGATCGTCATGGGATCGGGCGTTTCAAGTATGTGCTGGAGGAAGGCGACGGCGTCGCGGGTGAGCGATGTGTCGCGCCACTCGATGCTGCGGGTGCGCGCTGTGTACCGCATCTGCATCTCGCCGGTATCGGCATCGGGAAAGAACACCGGGCCGACCGAGGCCGGGCGGATGCTGCCCTCCTCCTCGTTGGCCGGTATGGTCATGGCCTGCGGGTGCATGAGCGCGGCCACGTAGTCCGGGTTTTCGTCCATCAGCCGGATGAAGGCGATGGTGTGATCGAGAAACTGGTTCGAGCCGCCGTCATCCGCCGGGCGTTCTGTGTGCAGCACCATGGCGCTGATCCGGTCGTCAGGCGCGTTGTAGTAACCGTCGGTGTGCCAGTTCATCTTGCGCTTGGAGTAGGGGATATAGCCCTTCTGCCCCGGCGCATCGGATTGGCGCAAAGCGACGATCCCGTCGCCCCCCGCCGAGCGGTGCTTCTCTGCGATCCGGAGTTCGAAAGCCTCGGCGAAAGGACGCAAGCCGCCGCGTTGATCCGCAGAATCGTCGGTCGCATAGAGCGCCAGATTCGCTGCGGTGCAGCGCCGGATCAGCTCGGTTTTTTCGGCCTCGGAGGGGTTTGCGAGGTTGGCGATTTCGACGAATCCGGCCGACCTGGCGGCCTCCGCAGCCAAGAACCGCGCCGCGCGCCATTCCCGATAAAAATCATCAACCTTTGGCGTTTTCCAGAAAAACCCGTTGTTTTCGCGCATGTTAACAGTGACTTCCTCCAGCGGCCCTTAACCCGACCGTTTTACTCAGTAACTTTCTGCCGTTTCTTTTGCACCTGCGGCAACTTTTTTCTTTTACATTCGATTATCCGGATGTGTAAATTAATCGCAACAGGCTTCGTCGGCCGACGGGTGAATCGCATGCGCAGGGAGTTCAGGATGGCGCCTGCGACAAGCTCGGGGCCGCGTTCCAATCGACCGAACGAATATCACGCGCGAACACTCTTAGGGAGGATCAAATGAAAGACGATCAGACCGGCACGTCCAAGCACGACACGCCGATGCTCGACGAACTCGAGGGCGGCAAGTGGCCAAGCTTTGTGACAGGCATCAAGCGCTTGCGCGATGAAGGCACCGAGAGCAACCAGGCGATCATGAACGATCTGCTCGGTCAGCTTGAGCACTCCTACGAAGAAAAGCTCGGCTTCTGGAAAGGTGGCGCGATCTCGGTCATGGGTTATGGCGGCGGCGTCATTCCCCGGTTCTCGGAAGTGGCCGCGAAGTATCCGGCCTCGAAAGAATTCCACACCCTGCGGGTCATGCCGCCGGCGGGTTTCCACTACTCCACCGATCTGTTGCGCAACATGGCGGACATCTGGGAGGAGCACGGCTCCGGTCTCATCGCCTTCCACGGCCAGTCGGGCGACATCATGTTCCAGGGCTGCTCGTCGGAAAAGGTCCAGCCGGCGTTTGACGCGCTCAACGAGCTCGGCTTCGACCTCGGCGGCGCCGGCCCGGCGCT
>DQCI01000327.1:5370-5641 GCA_003545125.1 Paracoccaceae bacterium | reverse complement strand
GACATCGCCCAAACCAACAAACCGACCTTCACTGAAGAAGTGGAAGTGTCCAGCGACAAGCTCATGGACAAGATCAAGGGGCTCGCCAACGAGGCGTCGGTGCGCCGCGTGCGCATCAAGGAACCCGATGGCGACATCGCCGTCGACATCCCGCTCACCGTCGGTGCGCTCGCCGGTGGCGCCGCAGTGCTGGCCGCGCCAGCGCTCGCGCTGATCGGCGTCGCGATCGCATTCTTCAGCAAGGTCACCTTGGAAGTCGTGCGCGAGGTCG
>DQCI01000327.1:2541-5304 GCA_003545125.1 Paracoccaceae bacterium | reverse complement strand
TCGGCGGGTGAAGACCGACCCGCCGCACCCGTCGTTTCGAGACCTCCCGGCAGCGGTTCTCCGCTGACCGGCCCCTCTTGGCATCCAGCTCCGTCTCCCTGGCGTGAGAGGGGTGGATTATTTTCGTAAAAATTGAGATGTTAGGCTCGCCTCAACGCGGGCGTGAATACCTGAGAGTCACCGGGGCGATCGAGAGGTGTCGGCGTGACGCGGGAAATCAGGGAAGCGCAGAAGAACCGGTTCGACGGGGAACCGATGTCTTCAGGCAGGCCTGTCGTCCTCCTGGTCGGTGACGGTCGGGAAGACTGGATGCTGCCGGAAGAGGCGTTCGAGGACGCCGGGTGTCGGCTGATGCGGGCCGAAGGGTTTTCCCAGGCACGCAAGACCTGCGCACTATCGGCGCCGGACGTCGTGTTCATGCCGCTTACCCTTGAGGGCAAGCTCACCAGCACCCAGCTTCTGAAATGCCTGTCGCACGATCCCGCGCCGGTTGTCGTTGTCGTCGCCTCAAACGACCAGATCAACACCGCGGCCGAAGCGATGCGCCTCGGGGCCTACGATTGCCTGTTCAAACCGTTTTCGCGAAGCCGGCTGTTGCGCACCATCGAAGCGGCCGTCAAACAGCTCAAACGAGTGCCACCGCCCCCGAAACCAACAACCCGCCCGTCGCGCCCGATGGCCACGCCGCACCGGGCCGATCCTGCCGCGCCGGCACATGCGGCGATGGACCCGAGGCAGGCCGGACGGGGGATCGACAGCCTCAACCTTGCCCGGCGCGGCTTTGTCGCCTCGTCGCCGCGGATGTTGGCGGTGCTCGACAAAGCCGCCATCGTCGCGCAGTCGAACGCGACCGTGTTCATCTCCGGCGAAGTCGGCACCGGCAAGACGACGATCGCCGGCATCGTGCACGAAGTGTCGCCCCGCGCCTTCCAACCGCTGGTGACCTTGAGCTGCGCGACCCTCACCGCGCAGGAGTTCGAGCGCCGGATATCCGGCCCGCACGGGGCGCTGGCACCCGCAGACGGCGGCACGCTGTATCTCGACGAGATCGCCGATCTTCCCGCCGAGGTTCAGCCCAAGGTCGTCCGCCTCATCGAGGACGCCGAGACCGGCGCCACCGGCCCTGGCGCCCGGATCATCGTATCGACCGGCCACGATCCGAACACGGCCCTGCGCAGCGGCCTTATCCGGCCCGAGCTTTACTACCGTCTGCATGTCGCGCCGATCGACCTGCCGCCGCTGCGCGACCGGGAAGGCGACGCGGCGCTGATCGCCCGGGTTCGTCTCGCCGAGTTTGCCGAGGCCGAGGGGCGCAGCTTCAAGGGGTTCTCGGACACCGCCCTGGCGATGATTTCGGGGTACGATTGGCCCGGAAACCTGCGCGAGCTTATCAACGTGATCCACACGGTCGTCCTGATGAACCAGGGACCGCTGGTCACGCCAGACCTCTTGCCGCCAGAAGTGCGGGCCGGCCTGCGTCCCGCCGAGGCGACGCCGGGCGTTACCGCCCGCCCTGCCCGCGCGCAGTCCACGCCGTCGCCGGCCGCCGACACCCGGCCGGAAACCCTCATCGGCAAGACACTCGCCGAAATCGAACGGGCCGTCATCGAGGCGACGATCCACGCCGAGGGCGGCTCGGTCCCCCGCGCCGCTCGCGTGCTCGACGTCTCACCATCGACGCTCTACCGCAAACGCGAAGCCTGGGCGAAGGCGATCAAGGAATAGGGCCGCGCGGCCCAGGCCAAACCACACCCCTGGTCCATAGGTTCACAGCCCGACCGCGCCCCCCTTGCAGAATGACCAAAAAAAACCCGCGCCCTCCAAGGGGCCCGGGTCATTTGGTTTGGACGCCGCGGTGTTGGCGCGCACCGCGCTACCAGCCGCCGGTGAAGACCAGCGTCGCCCCTCTTTTGCCGGATTGGGTCACGTTCACATCCGTGCCTTGGCCGAACTGGAACACGCCGAGCCGGTTGCCACGCCCGCGCTGATAGACCGTGGCGCTATGGTCGTTGCCCTGCTGCGATACGACCGTGCGGTTGCCCTTGCCCGACTGGGCGATGGCCGCGCCATTGCCGGACCCGTTCTGGATCACCTGGGCCGCCGCGGACCCGGCGGCATAGAACTTCAGGAACCGCGAAATCGCGCGGCGCTCCTCGCGGTTCTCGGCAGTGATGGTCACGCCGAACCTGCCCCCGGCCCCGGCCGGCGCCGCGGCCAGCAATGCGGTGGCGACCAGCGCCGCCTTCATAAATCTACGTGTCATCTTCCCCTCCTTCGAATGAATTTTCAAATGTCGTCGGCATTTGCGTGGCAGCGGTAACGCGTGCCGCCGACGGTGACCGTCAACGCGACGTCATACCCGGACGCCGGTCCCGACACCGTCGCCTCGCCCAACAGGCCATGGCCATTCTCGCCGACCTCGAAGCTGCCGCCCTGGTCGAGCACGGTGCCGCCGCCGGAAAGCGCGAAGCTGTAGCTGCCGGGCACCCCCCGGTCGAGCCGGACCCAGGGACGAAAGGTGGTCATGCCGCCGCTGCTGTCGGTGGCAACACCGCAGCGAACGGCTGCACCCGTATCGGCGCCCGGCGTTCCGTCCGGCGTTTCGCCCACGCCGACCACATCGGTGGCAAGGATCGGCGCGGCGCAGGCACTGGCCACGATCAACGCGGCGGCCGCCATGAGCCGAAGCGCGGGCCCATCGGTTTTTCGGTTCTGTTTCGAGGTCATGGTCTGTCTCCTTGGCTGGTCCCGGTCCCTGGCTGG
>DQCI01000327.1:0-2516 GCA_003545125.1 Paracoccaceae bacterium | reverse complement strand
GCCGATCGGGCGCGGTCGGGGCGGCGGCGGGCGCCGCCCCGGCGTCGCTCAGTCCTGCACGATCACGGCGACGTTGCCGGTGCCGCGCTGCACCGTGCTGGCACTGTTGCCCCTGCCGGTCTGGATCACCGCGAGCGCGTTGCACTTGCCCGCCTGGTCGACGCTGGCGGTGTTGCGCCGGCCGGTCTGGGCGACGCCGAGGATGTTGCACTTGCCCGACTGGGTGGTGAACACGTCGTTGCCCCGGCCGCCTTGGGTGACGACGGTGCGGTTGCGCCTTCCGTCCTGGGTGGCGATCGAGGTGTTGCCCCAGCCGCGCTGGGTCACGCTCAGCCGGTTCCACTGGCCGGACTGCGCGCCGCCGATGGCGAGCCCGTCGCCGTACTGGTAAATCCGGATCTTGTTGCTGTCGGCGATGCCGGGCGCGGCCATGGTGACCAGAAGGCCGGCGAGGGTGGCGGATTTCACAATGGAGAAAAAGGTCATGCTGTCGTCCTCAGATATGGTTTCGTTGTCCTGTCGCCGGTATCTCGACCCGGTGCGGCAAGGCCCCCCCGGCAGCGACAAACCAACCCTGGGTGGCGGCTGGGGCGTCAGGCAATAACGGCCCTGCGCTATCGCCTGACGGCGGTGGCGTTATCCGATAACGGACGTCAGAAATCGTTTTGGTTCAGGTGTTTGGACGGGGGTCCGTCAGACGAACTGTTCGCGGATCAACCGTTCTTCCAGCCCGTGGCCCGGGTCGAACAGCACCCGGTGGGCGATGTCGGCGGCGGTTTCCACCTCGACCGACAGCACCTGGCCCGCAGGCCGCCCATCGGCATCCGCCATCACCGGGCGCTTCTCGGGCTCCAGCACCTCGATGCGCACCCGCGCGCGCTTGGGCAGCAGCGCGCCGTGCCAGCGCCGGGGCCGGTAGGCGGCAATCGCGGTGACCGCGAGCACGTCGGAGCCGATCGGCAGAATCGGCCCGTGCGCCGAATAGTTGTAGGCGGTCGACCCGGCCGGTGTGGCCACGAGCGTGCCGTCGCAGATCAGCTCCGCCATCCTGAGCCGGCCATCGACCGTGATCGCGAGCTTGGCCGCTTGGGAGCCGGCCCGCAGCAGCGCCACCTCGTTGATCGCCAGCGCCTCGCGGGTGACACCGTCGATGCAGCGCGCGCGCATCCGCAAGGGGTTCAGCTCGGCAAGCTCCGCCGCCTCGACCCGCTCGACAAGCCCGGTTTCGTTGTATTCGTTCATCAGAAAGCCGACCGTGCCCCGGTTCATGCCGTAGACCGGTTTGTCCAGCCCCTGGTTCGCGTGCAGCGTCTGCAACATGAACCCGTCGCCGCCGAGCGCCACGATCACATCCGCCGCCTCGGCCGGCACCTGGCCATAGCGGTCGATAAGATCGGCAAGGCTCGCCTGCGCGCGCGGCCCCTCGGAGGCTGCGAAATGGAGTTTCAGGCCCATGGTGTTTCCTTGCGCGCCGGTTCGGTTCCGAAACAAGCACAAGTTTCCCGTCGGCGCCAGTGCTCCCGCCCGATTGCGCCGTCCCGGGCGCCGGGGGGGCTTCCCGCACCTGCCGATTTCTCGTAAGCACCCCGGCAACACGACGTGTCCCTTGAGGAGGTATCCATGACCGACATCCGCAGCCCCGGCTTTTTCTCCGAACCGCTCGCCACCCGCGACCCCGAGCTTTTCGGCGCCATCGCGGGCGAACTTAAACGCCAGCAGGACGAGATCGAATTGATCGCCTCGGAAAACATCGTCAGCCGGGCAGTGATGGAAGCCCAAGGGTCGGTGATGACCAACAAATACGCCGAGGGCTACCCCGGACGGCGGTATTACGGCGGCTGTGAATGGGTCGACGTGGCCGAGAACCTGGCCATCGCGCGGGCGAAAGAGCTGTTTGGCTGCGGCTTCGCCAACGTCCAGCCCAACTCGGGCAGCCAGGCCAACCAGGGCGTGTTCCTGGCGCTGATCCAGCCCGGAGACACGATCCTCGGCATGAACCTCGCCTCCGGCGGACATCTCACCCACGGCGCGCCGCCCAACCAGTCGGGCAAGTGGTTCAAGGCGGTGCAATACGGCGTGCGCAAAGACGACAGCCTGGTCGACTACGACCAGATCCGCGCGCTGGCCCTGGAGCACAAACCCAAGCTCATCATCGCCGGCGGCTCGGCGATCCCGCGCCAACTCGACTTCGCCAAGTTCCGCGAGATCGCCGACGAGGTCGGCGCCTACCTGCTGGTCGACATGGCGCATTTCGCGGGGTTGGTGGCGGCGGGCGAACACCCCTCTCCCTTCCCCTACGCCGATGTGGCGACCACGACCACGCACAAGACCCTGCGCGGCCCCCGCGGCGGCATGATCCTGACCAATGACGCGGACCTCGCCAAGAAGGTCAACTCGGCGATCTTCCCCGGCCTTCAGGGCGGGCCGCTCATGCATGTGATCGCCGCCAAGGCGGTGGCCTTCGGCGAGGCGCTGGACCCCTCGTTCAAGGCCTATGCCAAGCAGGTGCGGACCAA
>DQCI01000184.1:19187-20533 GCA_003545125.1 Paracoccaceae bacterium | reverse complement strand
AGGCGCTTCAACGCCTCGACAAGGACGGGGGCCGCTTGATGCTCCCCCAATACACCGACGATTCCGCACATGGATCCACTCTCACGATTCCGATTTTCTGAAGGGTTTCGTAGAGGAGTGGCTGATTTATGTACAGCTCATATCGGTTTAGGCCCGATTGCCGCAGAGGGGGCTTCCCGGTGGGTCGGTAACGGCAGCCCCCGGGGGAGGTCGAGCTGAACAGTCCCGGCGACCGATCCACCGGACCCGGCCCGCGGTCCCGTCCCGTCCCGTCCCGTTGACAAGCGGTATTGAAGTTGGAGCGGCGGCGCCTTGGCGTTCGGGTTTCTCCTTGCCCCTTGGGGCCTGTGCGCTTGCTCCGTATTCGAGGTGTGTCAGCGGGTCGTCAGGTGGCCGTCAACCCACGCGCCCGGAAGATCTGCCGCGCCGCGTCGGCATCTTCGCTCGACGGGGTGGGCGTGTCGGCGAGTTTGTATTCGATCCCGAGATCCGCCCATTTCTGCGTCCCCATCTGGTGGAAGGGCAAAACCTCGACCATCTCCACCAGCGGCCCGAGACCGGCCACGTAGTCGGCCAACCGGGCGATCTCGTCCGCACCGTCGGTCCAGCCCGGCACCAGCACGTAGCGGATCCGCACCTGCTTGCCGAGCCGCACAAGCCGCGCGGCGCAATCGAGCGTCGGTTGCAGAGCCTGCGCGGTCAGCGCCTTGTGGCGCTCCGGATCGATATGTTTGATGTCGAGCATGATCAGGTCGAACGAGTCGAACCAGTCGTCTTCCACCCGGGTATGAAGATAGCCCTGGGTGTCGAGGGCGATGTGCAGGCCGAAGCGTTTTTTCAGGTCACGCGCAGTGGCGTTCACGAATTCCGCCTGCATCATCGGTTCGCCGCCGGAGAAGGTCACGCCGCCGACGAATTTGAGAAAGCTCGCATAAGGGGCGACCTCGCTGACCATGTCTTCGACCTCCACCCGGCGGCCGTTGTGCAGCTTCCAGGTATCGGGGTTGCCGCCGAACCCGAGGTGCCGGGCGATCTCGGCGTAGCGCACGACGTTCGCGATCAGCATGGCGTTGGCGCTGCCATGGGGAATGTTGAACTGCGCCCCGGTCTTATGCGCCATCGAGTGGCAGACCCCGAGGAAAGTGTTCGCGAAGGCGATACCGGCGATGGTCGCGGCATTGTGCACCTGCTCACGGGCCCTGGGATCGGCGGCGCCGTTCTTGCAGGCCGCGGGCAGGTATTCCTTCAGCAGTTTCAGCGCCTGGCCATCGGAGTACTCGTTGGCCATCACCGAGACATAGCCGCCATGCTTGATGAACCGCGCGCGCACCGCGTCATAGACCTCG
>DQCI01000184.1:16008-19104 GCA_003545125.1 Paracoccaceae bacterium | reverse complement strand
ACCGGTCGCCAGGGTCAGGTTGATGTCCGGGTGACGCATCAGCGCGTTCGACACCTCCACCGTCGGCTCTTCGATCCAGCCGACGATGCCGGCCGGTGCACCGGCTGCAACGGCCGCGTCATGTACCAGCCGCGCGGCTTTGTTGGTCGAGCGGTGCGCGCGCGGGTGCGGCGAAAAGATGATGCGGTTGCGGGTCTTGAGCGCGATCAGAGCCTTGAACAGCGCGGTCGAGGTCGGGTTGGTCGTCGGCACGATGCCGCGGATCCGGCCCGCGTCGCAGCCCCCGGCCGCGCCAGCATCGCGCCGCCTCGGCCAAACCTCGCGCAGTGCCGCGCATGGCTGTGACACACCGATCAAACACCCCCCCCCGGGCGGGCGAGCCGAGCCCGCGTGCAGGCGGCTCTTGGGCCGATGTCGTTCCGGGTGTCCGGTTCCGGCCCAGGCTGNNGGCCCTGGCTTGCGCCGATGGCGTCGAGCCCGGCACCGGCGATCGCCTGCAGCCCGCGGGTCAGCACCGAGAGCCCCGAGAGATCGCGCCCGACCACAGCCGCCATCGAGACCGTTCGCGACGACACCTCCGCCGAGCGGTATCTCCGGACGAGATCCCGCCCCACCCGACGCAACACCTTCAGGGAGGCATCGACAGAATGGGGGATCGTGTTGGCATTGGAGACCTTCGACACGATGCGCAGCTTGTGGCGGGTCAGCCCTTCGAGGGTCGTCACGACAAAGCCCTTCGCCCCCACCATGTCCTGCTCGAACACTTCGAGCACGATCAGGCAGAGCCCATGTGCTCCGACAGGTGGAAATCCCCATGGGAGCAGAGCCGCTGGAGGTCGATCAGGCAGTTGCGCGCGCCGAGCACGCGGTCGCGCACGAAGACGTCGGCGCGCTCGATGTCGGCGGCGTGGTCGAGCACTTGGGCCTGCGCCGCGCACATCGCGTCCGCAACCTTGTCCAGCCGGTCGTGCCAGCCGTGGTCGCTATCGCCGCCCACGAAGGCGGCAAACGCCCCGGGCGCGCCTGACGTTTTGTGTTCGAGCAACAGATCGGTGATGCCGCCGAAGGCCGAGACGACAAAGATCCGGCCGTAGAGCGCATCGCCCGCGCGGTCTCCGACGATCAGCTTGTCGCGCAACGCGTCGATGCGCAGCACCCTGGTCCCGCCGATCTTTGAACGGTATCGGGCATGTCAGGCCTGCTCGGCCAGGGCGTCGGAACCGTCGTCGCGGTGCAACTCGGGGCCGGTCACAGGCGGTTTGAAGACGCAAGCCATCACCAGCTCCTCCTCGGCGCGCGGCGTGTGGCGGTCATGTTTGTCCAGCGCATACATCACCCCGGGCGTGATCTCGTGGGTCTCGCCAGTGCCAAGACCGGTAATCGTGCCCTTGCCCTTCATGCAATAGACGCTCTCGAAGTCGTTCTTGTACTCGAACCTGTGTTCGGAACCCGCATCGAGGAAGGTGATGCGGCACGCGTGGCGTCGAGCGGGATGTTGAAGCCTTTGCGGAAGGTCTCCACCGGAGTGGCGAGCGGCGCCAACACCTTTACCACCTGGTCCTCGTTGCCGGATGTTTCGATGACCAGACCCTTGTCATGGGCCCACGCGCAGATCTCGGCGGCAAGGTCGCCCGAGACAACAACGACCCCCTGCATCAGGCCACGGCACTTGAGCTTTGCGCGGGGCACGACATCGGCCACCTCCTTCAACCCGGTTGTGAGCATCACCGCTTTGTGGCCAAGGTCGCGCTGGACGCTGTCGTCGGCCCAGAAATTCTCGATGGCGACGCGCGCGATGACAAAGGCGTGGGTATCGCCGCGGAAGGTGCCGTTGTGCTCGGCCGGGCCGAACACATCGTGCTCCAGGCGTACGAGGACGAGTGCCATCGGCAGGCCGAAACCCGAAAGCGACTTCGCCATCGTCACGATATCAGGGCTCACCCCCATCTCTTCGAAGGGGAAAAAGGTGCCGGTGCGGCCAACGCCGGCCTGGATGTCGTCGACGATGAGGTGCGCGCCGTGCTTTTTGGCGATCCTGGCGATGCGCCGGATCCACTCCGGGCGCGCGGCATTGAGACCGCCCTCGCCCTGCACGGTTTCCACGATGATCGCCGCCGGGGCGACGACACCGCCGGATCCGTCGCTGAGCATCGCCTGGAGGAAATTGGCACTGTCGGCGCCGCCCGGCAGGTAGCCGTCGAAGGGCATGCGGGCGAAAAGGCCACGCCGCAAAACCCCGGCCCGTCGGGAACCCGAGGCTGATCCGACACTCCGGCGACGGGCGCGGCCAACTGAAATCCCTAAAACTTGCCATTTAAACGGTTGTTCATGCCTTCCGGCGAAAGATCACTCGGGAACGACCTGGGGTGAACAATGCCATATTCAGACCTGCCTCCGCACGCGTTCTGGCGCCTGTGCCGCGACGATTCGCAGTTCCGGGTGTCCGACATCTATCGGCCGAAGTTCCGGCTCTCTCCCGGCATGAAGGTCGCCACCGCCGGCAGCTGCTTCGCGCAGAACATCGGCACATATGTCCGGACCTCGCGCCTGCGGCTGGTCGATACCGAGCCGGCGCCGAAGGGCATGGCGCCCGAAACTGCCGCGCGCTTCGGGTTCGGGTTGTTCTCGGCGCGTTACGGCAATGTCTATACCGCCCGCCAATTGCGCCAGCTCCTCCAGGACGCCTGGTCAGGATCCGTGCATGATAGCGCAATCTGGCAACGGGACGGCCGGTTTTTCGACGGGCTCAGGCCCAACACCGAGCCGGAAGGTCTCGGCAGCGCTGCAGAAGTACGCACACACCGTCTCGAACATCTGCGGCGGGTGCGCCAGGTCTTCGACGAGACGGATGTGTTCATCTTCACGCTCGGTCTTACCGAAGCCTGGGTCGACCGCAGGACGGAGGTGGTGTTTCCCACCGCCCCCGGCGTGGCGGCCGGCACGTTCGATCCGCAGGTGCATGCCTTCGCCAATTTCGGGATGGCCGAGACGTTCGAGGATCTCGCCGCGTCGCTCGACATTCTGCGGGCCGCCAAACCCGCGCTGAAGGTCATTCTCACCGTCTCGCCGGTGCCCCTGACCGCGACGGCGAGCGGG
>DQCI01000184.1:5057-15903 GCA_003545125.1 Paracoccaceae bacterium | reverse complement strand
ACGGCGATGTCGGTGTTCTTCGCCGCACAGGACGGGCTCTCGCAAGGCGCGTGTCGCGTCATGCAACCTGTGCCTTCCATCTCTCCCGGAATCGAAGCCGCGGGGGACGACGAGGAGATTTGCGAAGAGGCGATGTTGGAGGCGTTCGGGGCGACATGAAGCTTTGCGTCATCGGCAATTCCCATGTCGGAATGCTGCGCGCGGCCGCGCGTGAACTCGGCGACGACGGGCCCGAGATCACCTTCTTTGCAAAGGCCGGGGCGGGCATCGAAAGGGCACGAGTCCGGGGTTCGGTGATCGCCGCGAAAGACCGTGACCTGCGCGCCGCACAGGCACGGTTCGGCATGCCGGAGAAGGTGGACGTGGCCGGGTTCGACGCGACGATCCTCGTGGCCGGAACGGCCTCGATCTACGGCGCGCTTCGCATCCTCCAGGCGTGCCGCGTATCGGGTTGGCCGTCCTGCCGCACCGCGCCCGAAAACGGGGGCCCACGCACGCCCGGGCCCCTGGGCAGAGCGCTGGTATCGGAACCCGCTTTCGTCGCCATCCTCACCGATCATGCCCGCGCCGGGGCGAGTTTCCATTTCGCCGAAGCGTTTCGGCGCGCAAGCGCGGTTCCGATCTTCCTGGTGCCGCAGCCCTATCCGAGCGAACGCGTGTTCGAAAGCACGCGGCCGCGCGAATATGGGTTCCTGCGCGCCCGCCGGAACGGCGACGGCGCCGCCATCTCGGCCTGTCTCAACCGGGCGATTGACCGCGCCTTCGGCGAAATCGGCAACCTCACGGTTCTGCACCAGCCGACGGACACGATCGCGCATGGGTTCACGACCGCGCGCATCTTCACGCGGGACGCAGTCCGCGTCGACGGCGATACCGCCCAACACGCGGCCGACCTTCTGCATGTCGGCCCGGCTTTCGGAAAACGGGTGCTCGCCCGCGTGATCGAAGGTCTGAGGGTCGGCGTCGCCGCGTGAGCCGCGCGCGGTGCACTTTCTGACGAAGGCCAAACGGCCTCTACCGACGGCGCAACTTGGCGCCGACGCCACGCGGCTTGACCCCTCTCCGGCGCCAGCCACCGCACCCGGTCCGGGCCCCTTCGACCGGACGGATGCGACCTTTTGCAACAGGTTGATCGCTTTACGGAATCGGGTGCCAACGGCACACTGAGGCAGGGACATGACCCGGACAGCCACGCCATGCGACGCAAGCTGCGAAACATGAAAGAGTTTTCGAGCGTGACCGGGCTCTCGCGCCCGACCGTCTCGAAATACTTCAACGACCCCACGAGTGTGCGTGCTTCCACCCGGGCACGGATCGAGGCGGCGCTCGAAAAATACGACTACCGGCCGAATTTCTTCGCCGTGAACCAGAACCGGCGCTATCCGAAGACGCTCGGCGTGGTCGTGCCCCAGTTCACCGACCCGTTCTTTGCCGAGATGGCCGGGTTGATCGAACGCGCGACCATCAATGCGGGCTATTTCGCGATCACCCTCAGCTCGCACGGGTCACCCGAAGACGAGGCGCGGGCAATCGAAATGATCCGCTCGCTCAATATCGGCGGCGTGATCCTGTCGCCGCTTGGACGCGAGTCCGACGCGCAAGCAATCATGCGCTTGCAGGACGAGGTGCCGCTCCTGCTCTTCGACAGCCATATCGAGGGGCTCGATACCCCGTCGCTCGCCTGCGACAATGCGCAAGGGGTCACACAGATGGTCGACTATCTCTGCGCCACCGGAACGGCGCCATGCTACATCGACATGCCCGAGGTGAACTCGACCGCGGGCGAACGGCGCGCGGCCTACGTGGCCGCGATGGACGCGCGCGGGTTTGAACCGATGGTCCTGCCGCCTTCGGAAATGAGCTGGCGGTTGGAGGCGATCGGCGCCGAAGTCACGCGGGCGGCGCTCGAGACCGGCGGTTTCCCCTCGTCAACAGTGCTTTGTGCGAACGACCGCATTGCGATCGGCGTTCTTTCGACCGCGCAGAGAGCCGGGCTCAGGATTGGCCGCCAGGAGGAACTGCGGCTCGCCGGACACGACGATCACCCCGCTGCCGATCTCACCGTCCCGAGCCTCACAACCGTCGCCCAGGACAAGGAAGCCCTCGCCGAGCGCGCCGTCAAGATTACCCTCGACATGATCGCCACCGGCCAGCCGCCGAGCGCTCCGGAACGCCTGCCTTCGCGGCTGGTCCTGCGCGAGTCGGCCTGAAGGCGGACGCCTTCGGTCACGCGCGCTTTGCGCCGACCCATTCCGATGACGCCCGGATACCGCCGAGCGGAAAGACGTGCAGCCGCTCAATCAGGCTCTCGGGATGATCCACCTTGTGGGCGGCGAGCGCCGTGGCGACATCGCTCGGCTCCATCGGTCGCAGCAGCTTGGTCAGATCCTTCGCACGTCTCTGAAGCACACTCAGGGAAGGTCCGACACCGCAGGCGATGGCAAACTTGATGAGCGTCTGGAGCTTCGCGGGGCCCGCAATGCCGACATGGATCGGCAAGGTGATACCGTCAGCAGCCAGTCGTTCAGCCCAGGCGATCACCGGCACCGCATCGAAGGCGAACTGTGTCACCAGCGCCATTTCGGTTCCGGTCCGGTGGGCATAGTCCTGTTTCCAGCGCAGGGCGGCATCCACCTGCGCCGTGCCGCCTCTTGGGTCGATATCCTTGTTCCCCTCGGGGTGTCCGGCGACATGCAGCCGGGTGTAGCCGTGCTTTTGAAAAAGCCCCGTCTCGAGGAGTTGCATCGCGCTGTCAAAGGCGCCCAGCGGTTTCGCGACACCGCCCGCCAACACCAGCGCCTGGGTCACCCCCGCCTCGCCCGCATAGGTTTTGATCCATTCTTCAAGCTGGGCGGCGTTCTCGACGATCCGCGCCGGGAAATGCGGCATGACCTCAAACCCCTCGGCCGCCAGCCGCCGTGCCGCCGCCAGCATGTCCGCGAATGGCGTTCCCTCGATATGGGCGACATAGACCCGCGAACCGGGCGACATGAGCGGTGTCATGTGGTCGATTTTCGCGAGCGTGCGCGGCATGACTTCGATCGAAACACCGTCGAGGAAGTCCTTCAGCGGATCCTTCGCCTGAACCAGGTTTGCCACGGCCATGGTCTCCTCCTCCTGTCCCGGGCGCACTGCCTTGAGGGTTGCCTCGCGGCCGCGGGTTTGCACCCCGGCCCACGCCAACAGGAGTAGAACCTTCAAAGCCGCGCGCGCGCCCCGTAACCGTCACTTCAAAGGCGATTTCCGCCACCCGGGCTTGCCCGGCACGGTCACGGCCAACGTCAGGTGATCGTCGTGCCGGGCAGGACCAGCGATACCTGGGTGACGCGGCCAAGCGTGCCCAGGAGGGCAGGCAGGCGCGCGCGCGGATTGGTGGCGAGGAATTCCGCGTCGAGGAGCCCGCCGTCATGGGCGTTCCAGAGCAGATCCTCCCCCGCCACGCCCTCGGGCACAGCCCCCGGCAATTCCGCCACCATGGCCCTCGGAAACTGCGCGGGGGTATAGCCCGGCACCCTCCAGACAATAGCGACGTCGCCCTGAACGACACGGTCATATTGCCCGAGCGGTCCAGCCTTGTGGTCGCCACTCGGATTGACCTCGATCTCGGCGCCTTCGACACCACCGACAAGCGGCCCGAGGGTCGAGGGGGTCAAAATGTGCTGAGGCGGCGGCCAATGCACAAGTCTGAGCGTTTCGGCACCCGCCGGCGGGGCCATTGAAGCGAACGCGACAGCTAAGGCACCGGCAAGAAAAGAGATTGGATCATGTAACACCCCCTCGGAGTCAGACCCGGTTCCACCGCACCTCCGAACCCCGGTAGGGTAGAGGCGAGGCGGCGCGACGACCGCCATGCCGCGCCGGGATCTGTGTCAAATGCACGGTGTCCGGCCTTTCGGGATGCCGAAGCTGTCTGAGAGATGCATTTGTATCCGACATCTCAAACGCGCCCGAGCCGCTGTTCTCCGGCCCAGGCGCCGACTGAACGCCAATGCCGCGGAACACGCCTCGCTTCAACCTGTCGGAAGCGGTCGTTCAGAAGATGAAATCGTCTTCGCCGAGCCCGATCACGTCCTTCAGGATGATCTCCATGTCAGCCGCGCCGTCACCGTCGACATCGACCTGCACCGAGGTGTCGCCTTTCGTTTCCTCGAGTGTGAAGCTCGGCCCGGTCCCGGTGAGCCCGTCCTCGACAAAGACAAACCCATCGGCAAGTCTTGCAATGTCGATGACATCCTCTCCGCTTTCGAAATCCAGCACCTTGTCGGCGTCGGCGCCAAATCCGCTGTCTTCGGGCCTCTTGAACACAAAGGTGTCGTCACCCGCATCGCCCCTGAGCCGATCGGCGCCAGCGCCGCCCCGCAACAGGTCATCGCCGCCCCCGCCTTTCAGCGTGTCGTCACCGTCTTCGCCCCTCAGCTTGTCATTGCCAATGCCGCCCACGAGCAAATCAGCACCGGACCCGCCTTCGATGATATCATGGCCGTTTTGTCCTTTGAGCACGTCGGCACCGTCCTTGCCCAAAAGCCTATCCCCGCCCATTCCGCCGACAAGCAGGTCGTTCCCCTGCCCGCCCTTGAGGATGTCGTTCTCGCCCCCGCCAAACAATTTGTCCCTGCCCGTCCCCCCGAAAAGCAGATCCTTGCCGCGACCGCCGATGAGCAGATCCCGATCCTCGTTGCCGTAGAGCCTGTCCTGGCCGTATCCCCCGACCAGGTGATCGTCACCGTCCCGTCCGGTGAAGGTCTGCTGGCCTTTGCGGCCCCTCAGGAAATCATCGGCTTCGGTGCCGGTCAGGCTGAAATCGAAATTGAGCTGGGCGTTCTTGCCGACGAACCCCCCGAGCATGATGCCCCTCGGGTCGGGAAGGAAATGCTTGATATCGATCCCCACGACATCCAGAAGCGTGCCAATGACAGAGTTGCTGTTCTTCGTGAAAGCCTTGTAGTCAAACTCGGCGTTGTCGATGTTCTGCGCGTGCTGCAGCAGGATGTCCCAGACGTCTTCCGCGTCGCGTTTGCCGAAATCGACCTTGGTGCTGCCGCGCCATGCCGCGTTCACTTTCGAACCGTCTTCCACGTTGAAGCGATTTTTCAGGGGAGAGCCGATATCGCGCAGAATCAGCTGCCCGTAGGGATAACTTTCGTTGCCAGGCCCTGCGTTAATCTGGAATTCCTTGCCGTCGTCGTCCTTGAAGACGAGCACCATGTGCCCCGACAGCGAGATCGGAAACTTGGCGCTCGATTTGAACGGGAGGATCTGGACAGGCCAGCCCTCGGTACTGATTTTCGCCATTGCCTAAGCTCCCATGTCCCTGCGGATATTCTGACATCGCGATGCCCGGCCCCAACCAACCGATGCGCACGCAACTGCATTCGGCGGCTTAACATGTCGCCCGGCGATTCGCATGTCATGTTTCCGAGGCCACGGGGCGCTGGGCGAACCCCGTCCGAAGCGGTTTTTCCGTCCCGGCTTGACCCGTGTGGATCGCCTCCCTAGCCTCGTCGGTGGAGTAAGGAAATGCAACAGACCGACGCTGAGGTCGCGCATATCAAGCGGCGTCTTGCCGCCGAAATCGCGGCATTCGATCCTACCCGCCATGGTCACGGAATCGCAGATTGGAATGCCGCCACCCTCACCGCATTCAGGCGCGCGCTGATCGAACCCGAATTGCAGCCCGTGAACCTGCCCGGGGGCATCACCGACGACGCCTGGGTCGTGACCCGGTCGAACGGCGCCTACCGGGTCCTCTGGCTACCCTGGGCCGACGCGTTTTCGCTTGCCGTCGAAAGCCGTTTCGGACTGGTCGACATCAGCGTCCACGGCGATGCACTCTCGTGTTTTTCCTCTGTCTAGGCAGCGGTTTCCCGTGGAATAGAGACGAATCTCAACCGGAGTGCGTTGCTCAGCACGAAGACCGACGACATTGCCATGGCGAAAGCCGCGAGCATCGGTGACAGCAAGAGCCCGGTCGCCGGGTAGAGCACACCGGCCGCGACCGGGATCAGCACCACGTTGTAACCGAAGGCCCAGACGAGGTTCTGGCGGATGTTGCGCATGGTCCGGCGCGACAAATGGATCGCTGTCGCGACCCCGGTGAGTTCGCCCGACACGAGCACCACATCGGCCGCCCCGATCGCCACGTCCGTTCCGGTCCCGATCGCGAGCCCGATATCGGCCGCGGCAAGCGCTGGCGCGTCGTTGATTCCGTCGCCGACGAAAGCCGTGGCCCCATGTGCCTCCTCCAGCGCCTCGACCGCCTTCACCTTGCCGCGCGGCAATACCTCGGCGGTCACGTGATCGATGCCGAGCCGCCGGGCGATGGCCTCCGCCGCGGCCCGGCTGTCACCGGTGACCATCGCGGTCTCAAGGCCCAGCGCGTGCAAGGATGCAATCGCGGCGGGGGTCGAGGGCTTCACCGGATCTTCCACCGCGATCACCGCAACGGCCTGTCCGTCGATGGCGGCAAAAAGTGCTGTTTTGCCGTCCCGGGCTAGCATGTCGGCGGTCTCCACAAGCGCACCGGCGTCGATCTTCTCGCGCGCCAGAAGCCGCGCGGCCCCGACCAGAACCGCGCGGCCCGCCACCTCCGCCTTCACGCCGTAGCCCGGGATCGCGCGGAACTTGTCGACCGCGGCAAGTTTCAGCGCCCGAGCCTTCGCCGCTTCGACGATCGCGTGGGCAATCGGATGTTCCGATTGCGTCTCCGCAGCAGCGACGAGCCCGAGCACCTCCGCCTCGTTCACACCACCGGAAATCACCAGATCGCTCAGCGCGGGCCGCCCCTCGGTCAGCGTCCCGGTCTTGTCGAGCGCCACGACCTTCACGCCTTCGAGGATCTGGAGCGCATCGCCTTTGCGAAACAGCACGCCAAGCTCGGCCCCGCGCCCGGTTCCCACCATGATCGAGGTCGGCGTAGCAAGGCCCATTGCGCAGGGGCAGGCGATGACCAGCACGCTCACCCCGGCGACGAGCGCCAGCGCGAGCGCAGGTTGCGGCCCGAAAACCAGCCAAAGAATGAAGGTTAGAGCCGCAATCGACATCACGCCCGGCACGAACCAGCGGGTAATCCGGTCGACCAGCGACTGGATCGGCAGCTTGGCGGCCTGCGCCTGTTCGACGAGGCGGACGATCTGCGACAGGGTGGTATCGGCGCCCACCCGCGTGGCCTCGACCCTGAGCGCGCCGGTTGTATTCACCGTGCCGCCTGTCACCTCGGCGCCCACGCTCTTTGCAACTGGCAACGGCTCACCCGTCACCATGCTCTCGTCGATGTAACTCTCGCCCGAAAGCACCCGCCCGTCCGTCGCCACCGCTTCCCCGGGCCGCACGAGGATGACGTCGCCGGGGTGAACGTCCTCGGTCGCCACATCAAGCGTTTCGCCGCCCCGCTCCACCCGCGCAGTCTTGGGCGCGAGGTTCATCAGGGCATGAATGGCGGCGCCAGTCCGGCCCTTGGCGCGCGCTTCCATCCAGCGGCCGAACAGGATCAGCACAATGATCACGGCGGCGCTCTCGAAATAGACGTTGTCGGTGCCGGCGGGGAAGATCTGCGGCGCGAGCACCACGAGCGTCGAATAGCCCCAGGCGGCCAGCGTGCCCATGGCCACCAGCGCATTCATGTCGGGCGCGCCGCGCAGGAGCGCCGGGATGCCCTTCGTGTAGAACCGCCGACCCGGTCCCGCCATCACCATCGTGGTCAGCAGAAAGGAGGCCCACATCATCTGCGGGTGTGACACAAAACGCATCACCCAGCCATGAAACAGCGGGTAGAGGTGGCCGCCCATTTCCATCACGAAGACGGGAAGCGCCAGGGCGGCCGCGATCACGGTCAACCAGCCAAGACGGCGGATTTCCGCCGCGCGCCGGGCGGCCTGCGCGCGCCCTGTTCCGGTCCGCACCGTGGCCCCGAACCCGGCACCGGCCAGCGCCTTTGTCAGCCGTGACACAGGCAGGGCACCGGCGGCAATGGTCACCGTCGCCGTCTCGGTCGCGAGGTTGATCTTCGCGTCGATAACCCCGGTCAGCGCCGCGAGCAGTGCCTCGGCGCGGGCCACCGCGGCGGCGTCGGCCAGCCCTTCGACCGACAGCTCCAGCCGGTCGGTCACCACCGGATAGCCGGACTGCGCTAACGCCTCGGCAACACGCGCGACATCTGTGGGGTCGTCCAGCGAGACCCTGGCGTTTTCGGTCGCGAGATTGACACTCGGGTTGCCGACGAAGGGCAGCTCTTCCAGCGTACGTTGGACCTTGCCCACGCAAACCGCGCAGCTCATGCCTTCGACTTGCAGCGTCAGATCCTTCATGCGGGCTCCCCTTGTAGCCACGACAGATGGCGGCACGAGCCCACCAAGGTCAAGCCATGCCGCACCTGTTCACTCGGATTTGACATTGACCGATCCCGAGGCCGGGCATAGCTCAGAAGCAACAAAAGGAGACACAGATGAGCCGGTTTTCCGTACCCGACATGAGCTGTGGCCATTGCAAGGCCAAGATCGAAGACGCCCTGCTCGAGGCCGACGGCGGCGCCGAGCTCGGCTTCGACATGGACGCGCGCGAGGTCACGGTCGACAGCGTGCTCGAGGCAAACGAGATCGTCGACACGATCAAGGGCGCGGGCTATGAGGCCGCCAGGCTCGGCTGAGCGCATTCCCCGCCCCTTTTACTGCCCCGGCGCATCGACTAGTCTTTGCGGGGCAGCGCGCAGGAGATCCAGATGGGCCCGAAAATTTGTTCAGCGACACGGTGGAACTGAGACCGGACCGCCGCATGATCAACCGTTCCGGATCGCCGCTCGCCAGCCTCCTGCCCTCGCGCAAAGCGCGCGTTCCCGCGCGCGTTGCCCCACGGGAAAACGAAGGCGCCGGAGCGGCAGAGCACCCAGGGCCCCTGCACACGCCCCGGCCCGAAGGTCCTCTGGTCTGGCTGCACGTCGGCAGTGAAATCGAAGCGCTCGGCATCCCCGATCTCATCGACCGGCTGCGCGAGGAGCGCGATGATCTCGCCTTTCTCGTTACCGTCGCCCGGCGCGGGCCGGATGAGTTGTTGGCCTCCCGACTGCCGCGCGACGCCGACGTGCAACGCGCGCCGGGTGCGACGGTACACGCGGTCACGACCTTTCTCGATCTATGGAAACCCGATGTTTGCATCTGGGCCGACAATGCCCTCGAACCGGTGCTCATCAACGCAACCGGCAAGGTCGGCATTCCCCTTTTCCTTGTCGATGCACGGGCGCCCGAACGGACCGGGTGGCGCTGGTTTCCCGGCCAGCGGCGCGCCCTGCTCAGGCGTTTCTCGTTCATCATCGCAAGTGACGCGCAGTCTGCCGACAGTCTCCAGGCATTGGGCGCACCCGCGGACCGGATCGAGGTCATGGGGTTCCTGCAGGTCGGCAGCGCGCCGCTTCCCTGCAGCGATGCCGAACGCGACAACCTCGCGCTGGTCCTTGCCGCCCGGCCGGTCTGGTTCGCCGCCGGTGCGACCGAGGCGGAGGTGCCGATGGTGATCGAGGCCCATCGCCAGGCGATCCGACGCGCGCATCGCCTATTGTTGATCTTGCAACCGGAAAACCTGTCCGAAGGCCCGGCCATGGCCGAGCGCCTCGAGGCCGATGGCTGGGCGACCGGGCTTCGCTCCCGCGACGATGATCCCGAACCCGAAGTCGAGATCTTCGTCGCCGATCAGCCGGAGGAACTTGGCCTGTGGTACCGGCTTTCGCCCATCGCGCTGATGGGCGGGTCGCTTGCCGGAGAAAACCCGCGCGCGGTGCAGAACCCGTTCGAGGCAGCGGCGCTTGGGTCGGCGGTTCTGTTCGGACCGCATGTCGGGCCATGGGCCTTGAGCTATGAACGGCTGCGTGGGGCCGGCGCGGCCCGCTCGGTGTCCGACCGCGAAAGCCTTGCCCGCGCGGTCGAATTCCTGCTTGCGCCAGACATGGTCGCGGCGATGGCCGCCGCGGCCTGGGAATTGACGACTGCGGGCGCCGAGGCGACCGACCGGATCGTGATGCTGACGATGGACGCGCTCGACACGCGAGGCGTTTGAGCGTGACACCCGCCTTCTGGAACCGCCCGCCGGGGCCGCTTCTGCGTCTGGTCGGACCGTTCGCGCCGGGGCGCCGAAGAGCGCGCGCAAGCCGCGATGAGGCGCCGGTTCCGGTGGTCTCGGTCGGCTCCCTCACGCTCGGCGGCACCGGCAAGACCCCCACGGTGATCGCCATAGCCCAGCGCCTGGGCCTGCGCGGCGGCGGCGTTCATGTCGTGACCAAAGGACCGGGCACGCCCTTGCGGGTCGACGAACGCAGCCACGATGCCAGCGATGTGGGCGACGAGCCCCTGCTGATCGCGGCCTTCGCGCCCACCTGGATCGCGGCCAACCCCGTGGAGGGCATCATCGCCGCGGCAAAGGCCGGGGCCGGGGTGGTCGTGCTGGAGGACGGCACCAGTGACCCGCCGGTCGCCGGCGCGCTCAAGATCGCGGTCGAAGACGCCGCGCGCGGGTTCGGCAACGGCTTCGCCTGGCCGCTCGGTCCGCTTGTGCAGAGGCTCGAAAAGGGGCTGAATAGTGTCGATCTGCTGCTCGCCGTCGGCCCGCCCCCGGCGCAGGAAGGCTTCGCCCGGCAGTGGTCGGATCACTGCCCCTGCCCGGTGGTCGCCGCCAGCCTCGTGCCGCTGCCGACCGGTATGGACTGGGCCGGGCTCGATGTAATCGCCTTCGCCGGCATCGGCGCACCGGAACGGTTCTTCGCCACTCTGCGTGGGCTCGGCGCAAACATTGTCCGGGCCCAGGCCCTCAGCGATCATCAGGAGATGACCCCGGCCCTGCTCGCCCGGCTCGAGGCCGAGGCCCG
>DQCI01000184.1:2321-4956 GCA_003545125.1 Paracoccaceae bacterium | reverse complement strand
CGCCAATGCCCTGACCCGCCTTCGGCGTTCTCGGGACATTGACGAAACTGTCCGTTTCCGTTTTCTAGAAACGCTTCACTGCGCGGCCAGTCTCGCGTCGATGATTTCCTTGAGGTCCGAATAGGCCATGTTCGAGTGCTTCTCGCCGTCGATCACAAGGGTCGGCGTCGCGTTGATCCCATCCGCCTCGGCATGGTGCCGGAAGGTTTCGACCAGTTTGTCGACCATCTCGTTGCCCTCGAACTCCATGCAGGCCCGCGCTTCGTCTTCCGACAGCCCGGCAACCTTGCCGAGGGTGACGAGGTTGTCGATGATCTCGCCCTCATCTCCGGACCCGATCCAGTCTTTCTGCTGCTCGTACAGCATCCCGGAAATGCCGTAGTAGCGCATGTCGCCGCCGCATTGGGCGAGCAGGCCCGCGCGCAGGCCGAACTGATCGAAATAGACTTCACGGTGGATGAACTTCACCTTTCCGGTGTCGATGTAGTCGGCTTTCAACTGCTTGAACTGATTGCCGTGGAAGTTCGCGCAATGCGCGCAAGTGTAGGAGGCGTATTCGATCAGTGTCACCGGGGCGGCCTCATCTCCGAACACACGGTCAGGCAGGATCGCGCCTTCCATATCGACGGAAGTCGAGCCGGTGTCTTCGCTCTGGGCAAGGGCCGGAGGCACGAAGCCCGCAGGTTGGTTGGACTGGCCAAAATACCAGGCCCCGCCGGCTGCCACCAGGACAACGAGAGCGAGAAGGGGGAGGAAACGATTCATGGACTGACCTTTCAATCGGCCGCTTTGGCGCGGCGGGAGAGCACGTTTTGCGCGAGCTTTTCAAGCGCCGCGCGGAGATCGGGGTCGCTGACCCCCGCCGCCGTCTTGGCCGCCCGCGCGACGAGCGCCGGATCGGGGGCAAGGGCTGCGGGTTTCGACGGACGGGCGAATTGCGCCTGACCCTCGGCAAAGCCGGTCGGCGCGGTCTGGGTGAGGCGGATCCGGCTGATCGCGGCGTAGCCATAGACGCCGTTGACCCTCTCGCGGATCCTTTCTTTCTGCATTTCGAGCATCGGGGCGTTGGCCCCGGTCGTGAGCAACACCAGCGTAGCGCCGAACCCCCCTTCGCGGCCGTAGCTCACCTTGACCGGACGGGCGATTCGGGCCGTCTCGGGGCCGGCGATCTCCTCCCAATGGGTGAGCAGCCGCGTCACCGCGAACCCGCGCGCCTCTCCGACCTCGCGAATGCGGGCCGTGAGCAAGCTCACTGTGCGCTCAAAACCGCGCTTGCGACGGTCCGGCCGCGCCGGCTTGGCAGGGTGTTTGCCAGGTTGTTTGGCTTTGGCCACTGGTCTCTCCTCGATGCGGCCCGATATTACGAGGGGAGCAACGGCTGTGCCACTTCAAAGAGGTCCCGGGGGATAAAACATGCGTGACGCCGACGAAATGGCAGCAGACCTGCTGGCCTGGTACGACATCCACGCCCGAGAAATGCCCTGGCGGGTCGGCCCCACCGAACGCCGTACCGGGGTGGCGCCCGACCCTTACGCCGTCTGGCTGTCCGAGGTGATGTTGCAACAGACCACCGTGGCCGCCGTCAGGGACTATTTCACCGGGTTTCGCCTGCTTTGGCCCGATGTTCACGCCCTGGCCGCCGCCGACGACGCGCGGGTGTTAGGCGAGTGGGCGGGCCTCGGCTACTACGCCCGTGCCCGCAACCTCCTGAAATGCGCGCGCGTCGTCGCGGGTGAGCTGGACGGGGTGTTTCCGGACACTGCAGAGGCGTTGCGGGCCCTGCCCGGGATCGGACCGTATACCGCCGCCGCCATTGCCGCGATCGCCTTTGACCGGCCCGAGGTCGTGGTCGACGGCAATGTCGAGCGGGTCATGGCGCGGCTCTTCCGGGTCGAAGACGCGCTGCCGGGGGTCAAGCCGGTTCTGCGCGACAAAGCCGAATCAATCACCCCTCAGGCTCGCCCCGGCGATTACGCGCAGGCGGTCATGGATCTCGGGGCCACCATCTGCACCCCGAAGAACCCGGCCTGCGGGATCTGTCCCTGGCGGGAGGCGTGCGTGGGAAGACAAGCCGGTATCGCCGCCGCCCTGCCCGCTCGCGCTGCGAAACAGGCCAAACCCATCCGCCAGGGCATCGCCTATGTCGGGCGGCGCGCCGACGGGGCGTGGCTTCTGGAGCGCCGGCCCGACACTGGCCTTCTCGGGGGCATGCTGGGGTGGCCGGGCGGGTGCTGGGGCGACGTGGCCGAAGACCTGCCCCCGGTCGCCGCCGACTGGCGCGAGCTCGGCGCCGAGGTCCGCCACACCTTCACCCATTTCCACCTGCGGCTCAATGTGCGCGTGGCGGAGTTGGAGGGTGCCGCCGCGCCGGAACGGGGTGAGTTCCATACCCGGCTTCGTCCATCGGACCTGCCGACCGTCATGCGCAAGGCCTACGATCTCGCCCGCACCGCGTTCGAGCCGGGTTGAGCACGCAGGCGCCGGGCGTTGAGCTGGCGCGGGCCCGGGCGTAGTGTTCCGGGCGAGGGACAAAGGAGGCCCCATGATGATCCCCGTCGCCGAGGTCGCCCGGTTCCGCAGCGCCCTGCCCTACTGGGTGTCGCTCCTGCTTCTGCCCTTGGTCGCCCTGGCGGTG
>DQCI01000184.1:0-2218 GCA_003545125.1 Paracoccaceae bacterium | reverse complement strand
CTGGTACCGGTTCATCACCTGGATCTGGCTGCCGATCCAACTGGTGCTGATCTACGGCACGCTCTGGGTCGTGACCCGGTCCGGCGATCTCGTGCCGCTTGAAAAGCTCGGCGTGTTTTTCGGCGTCGGCGTGCTCACCGGCTCGGTGGGGATCGTCTACGCGCACGAACTCCTGCACCAATCGAACCGCACCGAGCGCTGGTTTGCGGACATCCTGCTGGCCACGGTGCTCTACAGCCATTTTCGCTCCGAACACCTGCTCGTGCATCATCCTTGGGTGGGCACGCGGCGCGACGCGGTGACGGCGCGCTACAACGAGGGCTTCCACCGCTATTTCGCGCGGGTGCTCGCAACCGGCCTGCCCTCTGCCTGGCGGGCGGAAAAGGCGATGCTTGCCCGCACGCGGCGCGGCGGCCGCGCGCGGACCAACCCGTTCTGGCGCTACACCGGGTTGCAGGCGCTCGCGCTGGCCGGGGCCTTTGCCGTCGGCGGCTGGCCCGGGGTCGGCCTGTTCGTCTTCCAGGCGCTGGTGGCGATCTGGCAACTCGAGATGACCAATTATGTCGAGCATTACGGGCTGACCCGGAAATACCTCGGCGACGGTAAGTACGAACCGGTGCGCCCGCACCATTCCTGGAATGCCAATCACCGGGTGACCTCGTGGCAGTTCATCAACCTTCAGCGCCACAGCGATCACCATTACAAACCCGCGCGCCGCTACCCGCTCCTGCAGACCTATCCGGAGGAGCAGGCCCCGCAACTGCCCTTTGGCTACACGGCCATGGGCTTCGTCGCGATGGTGCCGCCGATCTGGCGGCGGGTGATGAACCCGAGGGTGCGCAAATGGCGCGCCGACCATTACCCGGAGATCACCGATTGGGCACCTTACAAGACTGGGGCGTATCCGGCGCCGGTGATCCGCTAGGCGGGCGAGGGGTGGGCGAACTCGGACAGGGGGTCAAGGGGTTGTTTTTGTTACCGGTAGCGCTAACTGACATCTCGCGGGCGAGGTCTGCCCATCCGGGCCTAGGATGCCTCGGCAATGCGTTCCAGGTGCCAGATTTTCGAGACGATCTTCCAGCCGTCTGCGCCTAAAACAAATCCAAGGTGGTCCACGAACATATTTTGGTGTGCGCGCAACCGTATCTTCACCATGGCACTGATCGGCGACAACCAATCCACCATCAGGATTTCCTCTTCGCGGGCCTGCCCCGTGCTTTCGGGCGAGGTGCGCGACCCGACATCCCGGCTGAAGCTCTCAATGGGTTCAACCAAGATGGCGCCGTTGTCGGCATCGAACAGGCTGGAATTCTCATGAAACACCGAGTTCAGTTTCTCGGTGTCACATTCGTATAGCGCATCGAAATACACTTGCACGGCTTCGAAAAGCTGGGGATTGGGTCGCATGATGGAACCTCCTTTGTTGGTCTTCCATCAAGACTTGCCACCTCTCGCAGCCGTGCAATACTGGCGGATATGACAATATGCGGTCGGATTCTGCCAACATGCCGAAATACCCCTCAGATGAGCCCCTGGATCCGCTGGTATGCGCGATCGCCTATGACGGTTTGTGCACCTTCGAGTTTGGCATTGCCGTCGAATTGTTCGCGCTGACGCGCCCCGAGTTCGATCATTGGTATCGCTTCAGTGTGGTCAAAGCGGAGCCCGGGCCGCTGCGAGCGGTTGGCGGCATAACCGTTGACGCAGAGGACGATCTTGATGAATTGTCGCGGGCCAGTTTGATCATTGTGCCCGGTTGGCGGGGTGCAGATGCGCCTGTGCCGGAGGCTCTTTGTACGGCGCTGAAAGCGGCCCATGACAGGGGGGCCAGGATAGCGTCGATCTGCTCCGGGGTGTTCGTCCTTGCGGCCGCTGGCCTGCTTGACGGCAAACGCGCAACCACACATTGGCGATATTCAGAACAGCTCGCGCAGAAGTATCCTTCGATAGCGGTCGATGCGGATGTTCTGTTTGTCGAGGACGGACGTGTCTTCACTTCGGCGGGCTCTGCCGCTGGCCTTGACCTTGGTCTCCACATCATTCGCAAGGACTACGGCGCCCAAGTCGCGGCAACGGTCGCGCGTCGTCTTGTCCTGCCCGCCCAACGTGACGGTGGACAGCGGCAGTTCGCACCCCGACCTGAACCCAAAGCGCGCGTGGGATCGGGCATCGCATCCTTGCAGGACCATATCCGCAGCACGCTGGATGAGGACTGGCC
>DQCI01000341.1:1898-9880 GCA_003545125.1 Paracoccaceae bacterium | reverse complement strand
AGGAAATATCCCGTGGCAGGTCAGGAGCAGCGCGTTCTTCTTTCGTTAAAGCGTTTCGCTAAAAAAAACTGAATCACTGGTTTGTCGGGAAACGCGCAGAACCTATTGATGTTGTGGGCGTTTCGAAATCAACTTGTGTCTCAAGTCAATCGCGAAACGCTTCAGGTTCGATGTCGTGGCCCGGTCAGATCGCCATTTCCGTGGTGCTGTCGAAGAGATGGTACTTCGCGGGATCGGCGCCGAGATGCACGGTATCGCCCGGACGGACATCCAGGCGTTCGCGGAAACTGGCGATGATTTGGGTCTCACCCTTGCGCATGAACAGCTCGGTCTCCGCTCCGGTCGGCTCGATCACCACGACCTTGGCGGAAACCGCGTTCGGCGTCCCCTCGGGCACCAATTCCAGTGCTTCGGGCCGGATCCCCACTGTGACGCGGGGCTGCCCGTCCAGAGGCCGCGGCAGTTTCAGCGTGTCGCCGTCGGCAAAGGTTGCCTGGTCCGGCGCCTCAGGATCGACCGAGAGGTCAAAGAAGTTCATCGCCGGCGAGCCGAGGAAGGACCCAACGAAGCGGTTCACAGGCTTGTCATAGAGTTCCAGCGGCGCACCGATCTGTTCGATTATGCCATCGCGCAGAACCACAATACGGTCGGCCAGCGTCATTGCCTCGACCTGGTCGTGGGTGACATAGACCGTGGTGGTTTTGAGTTTCTGGTGCAGTTCTTTCAGTTCGGCACGCATGCGGACGCGCAGTTTTGCATCGAGGTTCGACAGCGGCTCGTCAAACAGGAACACGTCCGGCTCGCGCACGATGGCACGGCCCATTGCGACCCGCTGACGCTGGCCTCCGGACAGCTCGCGCGGATATCGGTCGAGGTAGTCGCCAAGGCCGAGCACACCCGCGGCCGGCGCGATGCGTTTCGACTGCTGGTCGGGCGTCTTGCCTGCAAGCCGCAAGGCAAAGCTCATGTTCTGGGCGCTCGTCATGTGCGGATAGAGCGCGTAGGACTGGAACACCATCGAGATTCCGCGGTCTCGCGCTGGCACGTCGTTGACCTGTTTGCCGCCGATGAAGAGATCCCCGGCGGAGATTGTTTCCAGCCCGGAAATCATCCGCAGAAGTGTTGATTTGCCGCATCCCGACGGGCCGACGAGGACCAGGAACTCGCCTTCGTGGATCGAGAGGTCGACATCGGTGATAACTTCCACCTTGCCGAAACGCTTGCTGACGCCTTTGAGCTCAACCGTTGCCATGGGGCACTCCTTTCGTGTCCGCGTCAGGCGACGCGAAGGAATAAGTGAGGGTGGAGGTCCAACTCTCGCCGGGAGTGAGGTGCATTCCGGGACCGCTGGTGCCATCCGCGTTGCGATCGCAATTGCTCGGCTCGATGGCGACGATATTGCGGCGTGGGCGCGGATCGGACCAGAACTGGACAAAGGGCAACGCGGCACTGTCGCCCTCGACCGAGATGTTCAGACCATGCCATTGGCCGGCGGCGGGCCGCTCCAGCGCGGCGCTGAATCGCGGCGCGCCGCCGACGGGGTGGCAAGCCGCCGGTTGCTCGGCCGCGTGGTGGGTTTCGCTGGGCGGCTCGTGGCGCAACAAGGTCCGGCCATTGAGGGACACGCAGGTTCCGTCCCCGACCGCTGGGAAGCCGAAATTGGTGTGATAGAGGATGCGGAAGGGCGTGGTCTCCGGGCCGATGTTCTCGACGGTGTCGATCACCCGCAGAGCGGTGCCGCCGATCGGCGCTTCAATGCGGCGCGAGAGGCAGAAGGATGGCCCGGCGAGGTGGGCTCTGACGATCTCGCCCTCGGCAAACAGAAGCGGCGTCGGTGCATTCCAATCCTCGCCGTGGGCGGTGATCCGCGCCGGGGTCAGCGGCAAGGTGCCGTGCAGGGGCATCCCGTTTTGCGGTTGGCGCACGTTATCCAGACCGCAGGTCACGAGGAAACCGGTCAGGGCACGCCCGAAGCCAGTGCCCGCGTCGCCGTAGGGGTCATGCAACTGTGGCGCCAACGTCCCACCCGGATGTTGCCAGGCAACCGGCATGCCTTGAAACCACAGCGGGCCGATGTCCATCGTGCGATCCGACAGCACCCAGAAGTCCAGCCCTCCGCCGGTAGAGAACGCCAAGGCCTTGATGCCCTGCGCCGGCCCGTCGTCCAGCGTGATGCGGCGCACCGAGGCAAGCTGGCGCCGGTCCCCCGTCAGCTCGGTCAGGCGTTCGCGGACGGAGGAAGGTGCGGGCCCGGGGATCATTCAGCCGCCTCCGGAAGGGTGATGCGCAAGCGGCGGAAGGCTTCGGCCGGGGCATCGAGCTGTGCCATGAGGCCAGCCAGAAGCGACAGCATGCGCGCTTCTGCGGCGGGGTCCTCAAGCGGCGTCAGCTGGCCCGGGTCTGTTTCCAGATCAAACAGAACAGTGGTGTCTTCCATCATGCAGCCCGGCCCATAGGCCGCATGCATCACCGCGTCCTTGTGCACCGGCACTTTCAGCAATGGCATGTTGCGGGTGAACGGCATCGGCGGCACAAGTTCGGCGGCCTCCAGTTCTGCATCCGCGAAGAACGCGAAAATGTGGGTGGGCATCAAGGTGTATTGATAGATCTCCTGCGTGCGCAGGTCGGATGGGTAGCGGAAATAGGTGAAGCGCCCGTCGGTGACATTGGCCGAACCGCCGAAGAAGCCGAACAGAACCGCATCGTGCCCCGGCGCGCCGTCGAGCACCGAAACCAACGAAATACCCTGAACCTCGGGTGTGGGGTCGGTGTCGAACAGATCGAGAAACGTGGCGCATAGATCCGGCGTCTGGGTCAACGCATCCACCCGCGTGCCCGGCCTCGGATTGCGCGGATCGTGCAGGAACAGCGGCAAATGGGCCAGTTCCTCGTAGAGGTTCATCCGGTTCTTGGCCCAGAAGTTGTGCTCGCCGAGAAGGAAGCCGTGGTCCGTGGTCACCACAAGCGCGGTATCGTCCCACAGGTTGTCCGCGTCGAAAGCGTCCAGCACCCGGCCGAGCAAATCGTCGCAATGGGCCAACGTGGCACGGTAGTTGGCGCGCAGTTCTTCGCTTTCGACCTCGGTCTCACCGCCCGTGCGATCATAAGGCGGCCAGTCGCGGGCCGGCCCGTTCCAGGCCGTCTTTTCGGGGTCGCGAAACCGCTCGGGGGCCTGGAATGGTTCGTGCGGGTCGAAGCATTCGATTTGCAGGAACCAGTTGTCGCCGCCCTTGTTGCGTTCGATGAAGTCGAGCCCGGCCTGCACGGTCTTGTGGGTGGGGAAATCTTCCTCCACGCGGATGCGCTCGCGATTGACCAGGTTCTTGCGCTGATAGCTGCGCGGTTTTTCGGAGTATTGTTTTTCGTGGACCACGCCCCTCAGAGCCGCCCAATCCGGGTTCGCCGCGGGCACCCACGCATCGCCCTCCTGACCACGGATCAAATCGTAACTGTCGTACCGGTTGTGGTAGGTGGCGCCACCGTCCTCCCAATAGTGGAAATGGTCGGTGGCAAGGTGCGAATAGGTCCCCTTCTGCTTCATCAACGTTTCGGTGAAGCAGACGTCAAACGGCTCTACCGGGCCCCAGCTGCGATGCAGGAACCCGAGCCGACCGGTGAGAATGTCTCGCCGGGCAGGCATGCACGGCATGGAGCCGACGTAGTGCTTGTCGAACGTCGCGGTGCGGGCCGCGAGGCGGGTGAAATTCGGCGTCGCGACCGCCGTGCCACCGTAGGGCTCGAGCATGTGGCGGTTCAGGCTATCGAACAGCAGAAAGACTGTGCGCATTTTGCGCTCCTACTTGACGGCGCCTGACGTCAACCCGCGGACGATGAAGCGTTGGGCGACGATCAGGAGGACGAAGGCCGGGATGATCGACAGGGTCGAGGCGGCGGCCATTTCGGTGAAGGCGATGGTGTTTTCCTGGGCGTATTTTCCGATGCCGAGGGGCACGGTGGCGGTGGCGCGTTGCGACAGCGTCAGGGCCACGGGAAACTCGTTCCAGGAGAAGATGAAGCACAGGATGCCGGTGGCGGCCAGACCGGGGCGGACAATGGGCACGACCACGTCCCACAACACGCGCGGGGTCTTGGCGCCGTCGATCTGAGCCGCCTCGACCAGTTCTTTCGGCACGTCCTTGATGAAGACACCCATCATCCACAACGCCATTGGCAGGTTGATGGTGGTGTGGGCAAGGATGATGCCGGCGTAGGTATTGTCGAGCCCGATGGAGCGGAACATCGTGTACCAGGCGCCCGCCAGGGTGATCGGCGGCACCATGTGGAAGATCACCGACCAAGCCAGCAGAATGCGCAGCACCCAGTCTGCCCAACTCAGACGATAGAGCGAAAAAGCAGCGAGTGTGGCGACGGTCAGCACGATGGTGGTCGAGGAAATCGCGATGATCGAGGAGTTCTTGAAGTTGGTCAGGAAATCCGACGTCTTGCCGTTGATCACCGCGTCGTAGCTGAAAAGCGTCGGCGAGAAACTCAATTGCCCCATCAGCAACGCGATCTGCGTCTTGAAGCTGGCCATCACGATCCAGACGAAGGGAAACAGGACGATCAGCGCAAAGCCGAACAGAACGGCGTGGCGGGCAAGCGGCGCGGCGCGGCCATGGTCGGTCATTGTTCCGGCCCTTTCCGGGTGGCAAAGCGTGTGGCGAGGATGATCAGCGCAGCGATCACCGCGATCGTTGCGAGCGACATGGCCGAGCCATAGCCGGACTGATCCTCGGTGAAGAAACGGCGATAGATGGTGAAAGAGATCACTTCAGTGGCAGTGCCGGGGCCGCCGCCGGTCAACAGGTAGATCTCGTCAAATACCTTGAAGGCGAGGATCATGCGGAAGACGAAGGTCACAATGATCGCCGGCATCATCAGGGGCAGGATGACGTAGCGCAGCACTTGCCAGCGCTTGGCGCCATCAATCTCGGCGGCTTCGAAGATGTCTTGCGGCAGGCTTTCGAGGCTGGCCAGCATCAGCAGGAAACAGAACGGCGTCCAGTGCCAGACGTCGACGATGATGACGCTCATCAGCGCCAGGTCAGGGTTCCCCAGCCAGTCGACCGGATTGCCGCCAAACCACAGGATTATCTGGTTTATGATCCCGAAATCATAGGAATACATCAGTTTCCAGATCGCACCGATGACGATGCCGGGGACCAGGATCGGCAGGATGAAAACGGTTCGGTAAAAGATCCGCAGGCGGGTAACACGTGTGGTCATCAGCGCCAACCAGAAGCCGAGCACCATCTGAAAGGCGACTGCGACGACGGCAAAGAGGATGGTGTTCAGGATGCCTGCGTTGAACAAGGTGTCGTTCGGCAGGCGGGCATAGTTGCGAAAGCCGACCCACTTCCAGATCGCTTCCCGGTTCACCCATTCAATCTCGTTGAAACTGAGGGCGAGCAGGTTGAACAGCGGCAGGATTGTCAGGAGGACAAAGAGAATGACGGCGGGCGCCAGCGTGGCATAGCGCCAGAAGGTATCCGATTTCATTGGGTGGTGTCCTGCGGCAAGGGTGGCCGCCCGGCGGGACCGGGCGACCGGGGAGGATCACTTCAGATCGTCGAGCATCGGCGCATCATAGCCAGCGTTGGTCATGATCTCGGCGATCTCTCTGGCTGCGGTGTTGAGCGCGTCTTTCAACGCCATCTGCCCGCCAATGGCTTCGTTGAGGCGCAGTTCGGTCACCGCGAGAACCTGGCTGGATTCCGGGATCAGGAAGGTCAGGCCGGCGGTCGGGATGGCGTCTGCCATCGCCTTCATCCAGCGGAACTCTTCGGTTTCCGACATCGGGCCTTCGAGAACGGCGCGGCTGACCGGGGCAGACCCGGCACGGGCATAGGCTTCCTGAGCTTCGGGCGTTTGGAACCAGGTCAGGAAGGCCAAAGCGGCCGTCTTGCGCTCATCCGGCACGTTCACGGGCACACCGGCGAGCCAGTGGCCAAGCGGGGTCGCGCCCGGGAAGTCCGCAGATCCTGGCGTGGCGGCATAATTGACCTTGCCGACAACTGCCGACTGATTGGGATCGTCGAACAGGCCCGGGGCCAGAACCGACATGATATGCGCGGCCTTGCCGGTCGCCATGTTCTGAATCACGTTGGTCTGGGTTTGACCCGCCGTCGATGGGTGGCCGACGTCCTGCGACAGCTTGATATAGGTCTCCATGCCCGCGAGCGTCTCGGGGCTGTTGATCGTGACGGTGAAGTCGCCCGCTTTCTGATCCTTGAAGATGTCGCCGCCGTGCGACCAGATATATGGAAACACATCGAAGGTCACGTCGAACGCCCCACGCTGACCGCGCTGGGAAATGCCATACATATTGGGCGGATCGTTGAACATCTCGGCATTGGCGTAGAGCTCTTCCCAAGTCTTGGGAATGTCCAGGCCTTTCTCTTCATACAGATCGGCGCGATAGTGCATGATCAGGATATTCGGGTTGACCGGCACGGCCGTCAGCTTCCCGTCGCCGCCGCAGGTCACAGCTTCCGCGGCAGCGTCCCAGCAGACGCTTTCATCGAAATCGTAAATGTCTTCGCTGAGTTTGAATTCCGGGTCGATGTCGGTCAGCGGATCCATGAATCCGCCCTTGTAGAACTCGACAAAGAAACCGGCGTTCATGATCAGCAGATCAAACGGGCTTTCGTCGGTCCGCACCGCGGTGCGCTGCTTTTCGAGCGAGCCTGCAAACGGGTTCACGTCAAGTTCGACGGTATTTCCGGTGGTCTCCTCATAGAGTTCCACAACGGCCTGAAAGCCGGGGAACCAGGGCGACTGGTTGATGACGATGGTGATCGGGGCCTCTTCGGCCGTCACAGGGGCAGCCAGAGCGGCCGCCATGGCGGTCCCCGCCAGAAGGCCGGCAAAACGGGCCCGTTCACCCCAAAGGTGTTTCATGATCATGGACTTCCTCCCAATGATATCCGACTTCAGGCGCCAGCGCCCATCGGACGACCTCAAATTTGTGTCACGGCCACCGTCATTCCGGAAATGATAAAACTTCTCACCTCCATAGCTACCAGCTATGGCTCAGTTGACCGGATCGGTCCCGCAAACGGCCTTCAATTTCATTGCCACGAATTGGGCGGCTGGCGTGAGCAGCTTGGGTCGGCGGTAGATCAACCCTGCCGCGCGCGAGGTCGCAAGTTCGGGCACGTCTATCTCCACCAGATCGCTTCCCTCTGGAATCAGCATGATCGAGCGGGTCGTGTAGAGCAGGATATCGTACTTCAGAGCAAAGCGCAGCAGGAAGGTCTGGGAATCGGTGACGATCACCGGGTCGGGCGGGGCCTCTCCGAGGCTGATGACCTTTCCGTCCAACTTGCGCCGTGCCAGAGTATGCTGCGGAGGCAAAGCCCAGGTCGCTTCCAGAGCCTGTCGCGGCGAGATTTGGCGGCGACTGGCGAGCGGATGTTGCGGTCGGCCAACCACGATCAGCGCATCGTCGCTCAGAAATTCGTAGTCGTAATGCCCTCCACCGCCTGACAAGGGTTTCTCGGCAACAACAAAATCCAGTGCTCCGTCCTCGAGACCCTGAAGCAACCGCTCATCGAAACCGGTCGATAGGGAGACCTGCAGGCCCGGGCGCTCCGCGAGAGCTTCGGCGACGGCCTCGGGCAGCTTGCGCCGCACCCAGGAAGGGCCCGCGCCAATACGCACCTGTCCGGCCGATCCGTCGCGCATCGCCTCGATTTCCTCCACGGCATCGGCGACCTGCGCCGTCACCAACCTTGCGTGCCGCAACAGTCGGGCACCGATTGGAGTTGTCTCGACGCCATGCGCATTGCGGACAAAGAGCGGCGCATCGAGCTGGTATTCGAGCAGTTGAATCGCTTTGGAAAGCGTCGGCTGGGCGACATTGAGCGCCTCTGCGGCCTTGGTGATGTTCCCCAGCTCGGCTGTTTTGAGAAAATAGGTGAGAAGCCGCAGATCAATCCTGGAATTCGCCACGTCGCCGTCTCCTTTGCCCTGCGCCTTGG
>DQCI01000341.1:0-1840 GCA_003545125.1 Paracoccaceae bacterium | reverse complement strand
GGGCCGCGAGAATCCGATTTGACCCGTTGTTCGAAAGTTGGTGCAGATTGCGTTGAACGACCGGTTTCTGCTGTGGTCTCATCGGGTGGGCGCAACACTCCGAACCGCGCCGGGTTTGCCGGAGGCTCCAACTCGTGAGCAGGATGGAGCATCATGAGCAAGACGACGAACAAGTATTCCGCCGAAGTGCGCGCGCGTGCCGTTCGCATGGTTCTGGACAATCAGGGGCGGCATGAGAGCCGGTGGGCGGCGGTCACGTCGATATCAGCGAAGATCGGTTGTGCGCCGCAGACGCTGATCGAGTGGGTCAAGAAGGCCGAGGTGGATCGCGGTGACCGTGCTGGTATCACAACCGAGACGGCCGAACGTCTGAAGGCCTTGGAGCGCGAGAACCGGGAACTCAGGCAAGCCAACGAGATCCTTCGAAAGGCCAGCGCGTGTTTTGCCCAGGCGGAGCTCGACCGCCGACCAAAGTCATGATCGCCTTCATCGACGATCACCGTGGAGCGCTCGGGGTCGAGCCGATCTGCAAGCACCTGCCGATTGCCCCGTCCACCTACTATGATCATCTGGCCAAACGGGCCGACCCCGATTTGCTGTCGGATCGGGCGAAGCGGGATGCTGAATTGCGCCCGCGATCGAGCGTGTGTTCGATGCTGATTTCAAAGTCCATGGCGTCCGTAAGGTCTGGCACCAGATGCGCCGGGAAAGGTTCGACGTGGCCAGATGCACGGTTGCGCGGTTAGTGAAGGAGATGGGGCTTGAAGGCGTCATTCGTGGAAAGAAAGTCAAGACGACGCTGTCGGACAATACCCAGCCATGTCCGTTGGACAAGGTGAACCGTCAGTTCCGAGCGCCTGCCCCGAACGTGCTGTGGGTGAGTGATTTCACCTATGTCGCGACCTGGCGGGGGTTCGTTTACGTCGCCGTCGTGATCGATGTGTTCGCCCGGCGAATTGTCGGCTGGCGGGTCAGCCGCACGGCCCATGCCGGGTTTGTGCTCGATGCTCTCGAGCAGGCTGTTCACCAGCGACAACCTGGAATCGGTCCGGTGCATCATTCGGATCGCGGGTCGCAATACCTGTCGATCAAATACACCGAACGCCTGGCTGAAGCAGGGATCGAGCCCTCCGTCGGCAGCGTCGGCGCCTTGTATGACAACGCTCTGGCGGAAACGATCAACGGCCTCTTCAAAGCGGAGGTCATTCACCGCCGTGGCCCATGGCGCAGCTTCGACGCTGTGGAATATGCGACACTCGAATGGGCCGACTGGGTCAACAACCGCCGCCTGCTGGAACCCATCGGAAACATCCCGCCAGCCGAAGAAGAGGCAAACTTCTACGCAGCTCTGGAACCTGAGATCATGGCCGCGTAGCTCAAATCAATCAGCCTCCGGCAAACCCGGCGCGGTTCAGAGTGAGCGACTGAGGCGATCGATCTTGTACACTACGACGACGTCGATGAACCCGACCTCGACGCCTTCGATCAGGCGTTGCAGTGCGGTGCGGTCCAATGTCCCACCAGTGTGAAACGGCATGCAAAATTGACCCCGTTTTGGGGTGATCGGCGTCCAAGAGTGACCCCGCTGATAGGTCTGATGAGAAGCATCCTCAAAAGCATGAGGGAGCAGTTCTGGGATGTTGGTTGTAGAGACGATCGCGAAGATCAGGCGGGCGCATTTCATCGACGGCAAGTCGATCAAGCGGATTTGCCGGGAGCTGCGGGTATCTCGCAATGCGGTGCGCAAGGTCATCCGATCGGGCGCAACCGAGTTCACCTATGACCGGTCTACGCAGCCGCGTCCGAAGATGGATCCGTGGCGCTCCGAACTGGACACGAT
>DQCI01000095.1:1983-5855 GCA_003545125.1 Paracoccaceae bacterium | reverse complement strand
GCTCATTTGCGTTCCACCCGCAGCATCCGGTCGAGAATGATGGCGACGACCACGATGATGAAACCGCTCTCGAACCCGAGCGCGGTGTTGACCGTGTTGAGCGCGCGCACCACCGGCACGCCGAGCCCGTCAGCGCCGACGAGCGCGGCGATCACCACCATCGACAGCGACAGCATGATGGTCTGGTTGAGGCCGGTCATGATCTGCGGCAGCGCCCAGGGAAGCTCCACTTTCCACAGGAGCTGGCGCGGGGTCGCGCCGAAGGCCTGCGCGGCCTCTTTCAGCGCCAGCGGGGTGCGCGAAATGCCGAGATGGGTCAGCCGGATCGGGGCCGGCAACACGAAGATCACCGTGGCGATCAGCCCCGGCACCATGCCGATGCCGAAGAAGACGATGGCCGGGATCAGGTAGACGAAAGTGGGCAGCGTCTGCATCAGATCGAGCACCGGGCGCATCCAGGTGTAGAGCCGCGGCCGACGTGCGGCCATGATGCCGATCGGCACGCCGAGCGCCATGCAGACGAAGGCCGCCGACAGCACCAGCGTGAGGCTTTCGGCGGTCTCTTCCCAGTAGCCCTGGTTGAGGATGAACAAAAAGCCCACCAGCACCAAGAGCGCGGTCTTCCAGTTGCGTTGCAGGACCCATGTCAGCGCCACGAAGACAGCGATGACGAGCAGCGGATGATACTCTTCGCCGTAGAGCGGCACCCAGCCGCGGGTGCCGTCGTCCAGCGTGCCGGGCAGGTGTAACGGGGTTTGCAGCACCGCGAGGATGATCTCGATCATCCCTTCCATGAGCCACGACAACCAGTCGAAGAACGGCTCGCCCACGTCCTGCAACCCGTCGAACGCCCGTTTCGCGCTCTTGCCGATGGGGATCTTCCAGTCCGTCAGCCAGTCCATGAGAGGCCCCCTAGCGCGCCACGTCCTCGGCGGTTCCGGCCCATTGATAGGCATAGGTGGGCGTCACCGCGCCGTCCGCTCCGATCTGTCCGGCGGCGAGCACGAGATCCAGTTCGGGGGCGTATTCCACCCGGAACGAGGCACCTGCCCCGTCGCGGTCGAGCAGGGTCGAGGCGACCGTCCAGGTGGCAAACTCGCATTCGGCGAGCGCCACCGAATTGTGGCCGAGAAACGCCAGCTCCAGCTCGACATAGGCGTCGCCCAGCGGCCCCTTGGCGATGCCGCTGATCGCGACCTTGCCGTCCTCGGGCAGGGTGTCGATCGGCTTGAGGTCATCGACATAGGTGATCTCGACATGGCCCGCGGGCGAATGCTCGCCGGTCATCACCAGCCCGTGCCGGTAGAGCGCCATGCTTTCTTGCACCTGCCCGCCGAAATCGATGATCCGCATCTCGACGAACCCTTCGGGCGTCGCCTTGAAGTCGCCGCGCATGAAGAAAGGCTCGTTCTGCGCCAGAATGATGCCCTGGGTCATGTCATCGGCGGTGGGGCAGCCGCCGAGCCCGGGGGCGGCAGCGAGGCAGAGCGCGGCGGAGGCGAACAGTCTGGGGAGGAGCATGGCGGGAGCCTCTTGTGGGACCGGGCGGAAGGACAAAGCAGAACGCACGGAGCCGGGTGTGCGCCCCGCTTCGAGCCAGGGGTGCGCCGCCCGGTAAGCCGGCGCACCCGCTGCAGGTATGTTACATGCCGAGCGCGGCGGCCACGGCCTCGGCCGCGTCGCCACCGTCGAACGTGGTCACGCCCTCGACCCAGGCCTTCCAGGTGTCGGGGTTGGCGGCAAGCCAGGCCTTGGCCGCGTCCGCCGGATCGGACCCGTCGTTGAGGATCGCGCCCATGATCTCGTTTTCCATCGCGAGGGTGAACTTGAGGTTGTTCAGAAGCGCGCCGACATTGGCGCATTCGGCGGCGTAGCCCGCGCGGGTGTTGGTATAGACCGTCGCACCGCCGAAATCGGGACCGAACCAGTCGTCGCCACCCGAGAGGTAGCCCATGTCGAAATTGGCGTTCATCGGGTGCGGCTCCCAGCCGAGGAACACGATCGGCTCATTGCGGTCGTCGGCGCGGGTGACCTGGGCCAGCATGCCGGCCTCCGAGCTTTCGACCACTTCGAAGCCTTCGAGGCCGAAGGCGTTGTCGGCGATCATGTCCATGATCAGCCGGTTGCCGTCGTTGCCGGGCTCGATGCCGTAGATCTCGGCGCTGAGCGCTTCGGCCTGGCCCGCGATATCGGCGAAATCGGCAATCCCGAGGTCCATCGCCGCCTTGTTGACCGCGAGCGTGTATTTCGCGCCTTCGAGGTTCTCGCGCAATGTGTCGACGGTGCCCGCCTCGCGGTAAGGCGCGATGTCGCCCTCCATCGTCGGCATCCAGTTGCCGAGGAACACGTCGATGTCGCCCTCGGCGAGCGAGGTGTAGGTGACGGGCACGGAGAGCACCTTGATGTCGGTCTCGTAGCCAAGCGCGTCGAGCACGGTGGCGGTGGCGGCGGTGGTTGCGGTGATGTCGGTCCAGCCGACATCGGAGAAGACGACGGTCTCGCAATCGGCAAGCGCCGGGGCGGCGGCGAGGATCGCAATGGTGGCGACGGTGGCCTTGAGTTTCATGTGTTGTTCCCTGTTATGTTGATTGATGAGTCAATCAAGTTTATCATTTCTCCCGGGATCTGCCGGAGGATATCCATGCCCCGAGTCGGAATGGAGCCTATAAGGCGCGCGGCGTTGGTGAAAGCAACGATTGCCGAAGTGGGGCTCAAAGGCTCTCTCGACGTCACCGTCGCACGCATTGCCAAGCGCGCGGGTGTCTCGTCCGGCCTCGCACATCATTACTTCGGCGGCAAGGAAGACCTGCTGTTCGCCGCGATGCGCCATATCCTGACCCTCTACGGGGCGTCGGTGCGCGCGCAGCTTTTGCGGGCGGGCACCCCGCGCGACCGGCTGGCCGCAATCATCCGGGCGAGCTTCGGGCCGGACAATTTCGAACCGCATGTGATCGCCGCCTGGCTCAGTTTCTACGTCCACGCCCAGTCCGACCCGGGTGCGCGGCGGCTGCTCGGCATCTACCAGGCAAGGCTCGGGTCGAACCTCACCCACGCGCTGCGCCCGCTCGCGTCAAGCCGCGCGCCCGACATCGCCCGGACGCTCGCCTCGGTGATCGACGGGCTCTATATCCGCCACGCGCTGGGCGGCGCACCCGACGGCCCGCAGGCCACCGCCCGGGTGCTCGCGCTCGCGGATGTGTTGGTGGACGCGGCGTGACTGCCAAAGGAGATCGCCCGGTCAAGGACCGGCAGGGAGACCCGATGACCCAGCCCAACATCCTCGTTGTGATGGTCGACCAGCTCGCGGGTACCTTCTTTCCCGACGGTCCGGCCGACTTTCTGCACACGCCGAACCTGAAGCGCCTCGCCGCGCGGTCGGCGCGCTTCGCCCGCAGCTACTGTCCGAGTCCGCTGTGCGGCCCCTCGCGCGCAAGCTTCATGACCGGCCAGCTGCCGTCGCGCACCGGCGTCTACGACAACGCCGCCGAACTGCCCGCGGCCACCCCCACCTATGCCCACCACCTGCGCCGGGCGGGTTACCAGACGGCGCTCTCGGGCAAGATGCATTTCGTCGGCCCCGACCAGCTCCACGGGTTCGAGGAACGGCTGACCACCGACATCTACCCGGCCGATTTCGGCTGGACCCCCGACTACAGAAAACCAGGGGAACGGATCGACTGGTGGTATCACAACCTCGGGTCGGTCACTGGTGCGGGGGTCGCCGAGATCACGAACCAGCTCGAATTCGACGACGAGGTCGCCGCCCATGCGGTGCGCAAGGTCTATGACCTTTCCCGTGGCAAGGACGACCGCCCCTGGTGCCTGACGGTGAGCTTCACCCACCCGCATGACCCTTACGTCGCGCGCAAGAA
>DQCI01000095.1:1079-1938 GCA_003545125.1 Paracoccaceae bacterium | reverse complement strand
GCGGACCAGGATCCGCATTCGCAGCGCATCTTCGATGCCAACGACGGGCGCAATTTCGCGATCACCGGGGAAGACATCCGCCGCTCGCGGCGCGCCTATTTCGCCAATATCTCCTATCTCGACGACAAGATCGGCGAGATCCTCGACGCGCTTGATGCCACCCGCCAGGAGGCGGTGATCGTCTTCACCGCCGACCACGGCGACATGCTGGGGGAGCGGGGGTTATGGTTCAAAATGAGCTTCCACGAAGGGTCTTCGCGGGTGCCGCTGATGGTCGCCGCACCCGGGCTCACGCCGGGCAGGATCGACACAGCCGTCTCGGTGCTCGACATCTGCCCGACCCTCGCGGCGCTGGGCGGCGTGGCCGAGGACGACGTCGCCCCCTGGGTCGACGGCGAAAGCCTGCTGGAGGTGGCGGCGGGCGCAGACCGCGCCCCGGTGCCGCTCGAATACGCCGCCGAAGCGAGCCAGGCGCCGCTGGTCTGCCTCGTCGAGGGCCGGTGGAAATACACCCGCTGCGCGCTCGACCCCGAGCAGCTTTTCGACCTCGAGGCCGATCCGCACGAGCTCGACAACCGCGCAGACGACCCCGCCCACGCCGAAACCCTCGCCCATATGCGCGCCCTGGCCGACGACCGCTGGGATCTCGACGCCTTCGACCGCGCGGTGCGCGACAGCCAGGCCCGCCGGTTGATGGCCTACGCGGCGCTGCGGCAAGGCGTTTACACGGCCTGGGAGTTCCAGCCCAACGACCGCGCCCGCGACCGCTACATGCGCAACCACATGGACCTCAACGTGCTGGAAGAAAACCAGCGGTTCCCCAGGGGTGAATAAGTCCGGGCGAGTAACCCCTTTTTCT
>DQCI01000095.1:630-986 GCA_003545125.1 Paracoccaceae bacterium | reverse complement strand
GATGTCGGGCCCTTCATCCAGATGCCCGGCGCGCTGTCCTACCCGATGAACATGGCGCGCTATGACTGGGGCTTCGAAAGCGAACCGGAACCGGCCTTGAACAACCGCCGCCTCGCCGTGCCCCGCGGCAAGGTGCTCGGCGGCTCCTCCTCGGTCAACGGCATGGTCTGGGTGCGCGGCCACGCGTGCGACTTCGACCATTGGGCAGACCAGGGTGCGACCGGCTGGGCCTACGCCGACGTGTTGCCCTACTACCGGCGGCTCGAGCATTGGCACGGACCTTCGCCGTCCGACTGGCGCGGCAGCGACGGGCCGCTGCACGTGCGCCGCGCGCGGCAATGGAACCCGCTCATGCA
>DQCI01000095.1:0-572 GCA_003545125.1 Paracoccaceae bacterium | reverse complement strand
CTGCGCCCGGCGCTCAGGACCGGGCGGGTGAAGGTGCTGCGGGGCCTTGCCCGCAAGCTGGTGATCGAGAACGGCCGGGCGGTCGGCGTCGAGGTGGCCAGCAAAGGTGGCACCGAGATCATCCGCGCAAACCGCGAAGTGATCCTCTCCGCCTCCTCGATCAACACGCCGAAACTGCTGATGCTGTCCGGGATCGGCCCGGCGGCGCATCTCGCCGCGTTTGGCATCGAGCTTGTCGCCGACCGCCCCGGGGTCGGTCAGAACCTCCAGGATCACCTTGAGGCCTACGTCCAGTTCGCGGCAAAACAGCCGATCACGCTCTATCGCTACTGGAACCTCTTGGGCAAGGCGCTGATCGGTGCGCAATGGCTGTTCACCAAGACCGGCCACGGCGCCTCGAACCAGTTCGAAAGCTGCGCCTTCATCCGCTCGGGCGCCGGGGTCGACTACCCCGACATCCAGTTCCACTTCCTGCCCATCGCCGTGCGCTACGACGGCACGGCGGCGGCCGAGGGGCATGGGTTCCAGGTCCATACCGGGCCGATGCGCTCACCCGCGCGCGGCGCGGTGCG
>DQCI01000049.1:2511-3211 GCA_003545125.1 Paracoccaceae bacterium | reverse complement strand
AATTGCAGCCCGATGATCGTCAGCACCGGGATCAGCGCGTTGCGCAGCGCGTGGCGGGTGGTCGCCTGCCGGCGCGAGAGCCCCTTCGCCCGGGCGGTGCGGATGTAATCCTGCCCCAGCGTCTCGATCAGCGCCGAGCGCATCACGCGCGCGAGGATCGACGCCTGCGGCAGCGCGAGCGCGATAGCGGGCAGGGTGAGCGCCTTGACCGCCGGCCCGACGCCCGCCGCCCAGCCGGGGAAGCCGCCGGCCGAGAACCAGCGCAGGTTCACCGCAAAGACCAGCACCAGGAGCATCGCGAACCAGAAGTTCGGCACCGCGATCCCCAGTTGCGTCGCGCCCATGATGCCGTAGTCGGTCGCACCTCCGCGCCGCGCCGCCGCGATCAGCCCGACCGGGAAGGCGATCAGAGTGGAGAGCGCGAGCGCGTAGAGCGCGAGCGGGAGCGAAACCCAGAGCCTCCGCGCGACCAGGTCCGCCACTGGCACCTTGTAGGTGTAGGAAGTGCCGAAATCCCCCGTCAGCATGCCCCCGATCCAGCCCGCGTAGCGCTCGATGAGCGAGCCGTTCAACCCGAGCTGGTCGCGCAGCGCCTCCACCGCTTCGGGCGTGGCGTTGAGCCCCAGCATGTAGCTTGCCGGATCCCCCGGAACCACCTCGACCACGGCGAAGATCACCAGCGACGCTACCGCGAGGCTGA
>DQCI01000049.1:0-2446 GCA_003545125.1 Paracoccaceae bacterium | reverse complement strand
TCAGGCGACCAGCCACATCGGCACGAGCCAGAGGCCGAACAGCGCCAACACGCCGTAGAGTGACCACCACAGCAGAACGAACGCCGCGAACCGGCGTCGATGGTCCGGGATGCCCGACGCGAAGAGGCAGACGACCGGGTACCAGACAAGCGCGGCAATCGGAACGACGACAAGCAGCGCCAGGATGCCCCGCAGGCTTTCGCCGAGCGACAGGCCAACACCCAAACCGCCGAATACCCCGACCAGGGCCGTGGTGCCGGCGATGGTCGGGAAGCCGTTGATCACGGCAACGGGGGTGACGAAGCCGAGCAGGAGCGCATGCACCACGCGGCTCCAGTGGAAGTGAAACACAGTGTGCAAACGGGTGATATTGGCCAGCAGCTCGGCCAACAGGACCGCCGGTCCGACCGCGGCGAGGCCAGCCGCAACGATCGCCCAGACTGGGGGCAGCCCCGCCGCTCGATGGGTGAAGGCCCACCATATGAATGCGGCAAACAGCGGCAGGAAGATCGTGAACACCCCGAGCGCTGTCGTGCGGCGGTCGGCGCGATGCGGGAGGGCGGCTTGATCGGTCATGCGGGCAGCCTACCACGGGGCGCGTGGACGCAGGTATGAGATAGATCACGCAAGGTGACACGCGAGCAGCCCGCAGGACCGCCTTCGTCGCGGCGCAGTCTTCCAAACGGTTTCGGTTCACGATGTCGGGCGGGCATNNGCCCCCACGGCGCCGTCCTGCAGAACCGCGAACCGAGCACCGGCGACCGGGCGGTAACGCGCCTGGGGCAAGTACGACCCCACCCGCACCGCCGCCCAAGTGTCGCGGCAATGAATTTCGGTCCCACCCCGACTGGTGCGGACGGGCTCAGCTTTCGTTTTCGACGCCCGGGTTGGGCAGACCGGCCAGCTTCGCCAGTTTCTGGACCGGGCCATGCGGGAACATCTCGTAGAGGAAGTTCTTGAAGTCCTGCGCCTCGGTGAAGCTTTCGCCCGGGCGCCGTCCGAGCTCGTTGACGAGTTCGTGCATGCTGGGAGTCGTCTGTTTTTCCTCGAACATTTCGCGGAAGTACCCCACCAACCCAATCGCCGTTTCGGATAATGGCTTGTGGCCTTCGCCCTCATGCGCCGCGATCAGGGCCTGCATCACGTCCTGATCCCATTCGTTGGGGTCGAGCAGGTAGCCGTCCTGGTCCGTGTTCAAAGTTTTTCCGTTCACGATCAATGACATAATTTATCCTCCCGGAATCATTCAAGCCACGGAAACTATACCAAACTCATCGACGCGGCCAACATCGAACCAGAGACTGGGGCGGTCTGCCGCAGCCCATGGGCGGGTTCGGCAAAGCCAAGGGACGCCGAGTTGCCCCGGCGCCCCTGCATGACATACTGGGAAAATCACTCGGTCCAGGACACGCCCGTCAGGTCGTTGGCCTGGGTCGGTGCGTTCTCCCACAGCCCTTGGATCTTGGCGTTGGCCACGCCGGTCTTGGCGAGCTGGAACAGATAGCCGTTGACGAAATCCTCGGCGATCATCGTCTGGGCCTGCTGGTTGAGGTCGGTCCGACGGGCCGGATCCGAGGTCACCGAAAGCGCGTCGATCACCGCCTGGAAGTCCTCCGTGCCGTACTGGAAATAATATTCCGGGCGGGCGTAGATGTTGATGTCGGCGGGCTCGGTATGGCTGACGATGGTCAGGTCGAAATCCTTGCCCTTGAACACCTGTTCGAGCCATTGCGCCCATTCTAGGTTCGAAATCTCGGTCTCGATCCCGACCTCGCGCAGCTGTGCGGCGATGATCTCGCCGCCGCGCCGTGCGTAGGTCGGGGGCGGCAGCATCAGCCGGAGCGTGGGCGCCTCGCCGACCTCCGCGAGCAGGGCTTTGGCTTTGTCCGGGTCGTAGGCGGAGAGTCCGGTGAGATCGACGTAATCGGGGTTGTGCGGGGCGAAATGGGTGCCGATCGGCGTGCCGTAGCCAAACATCGCGCCGTCGATGATGTCCTGGCGGTTGATCGCATGCGCGATCGCCTCGCGCACCCGGACATCGTCGAGCGGGGCTTGCTTGTTGTTCATCGCGAGAATGGTCTCACCTTCGGTCGAGCCGACGATCACCGTGAAGCGCGGATCGCCTTCGAACTGGCCCAGCGTCTCGGGCGCCGGGAAGTTCGGGAAAGCATCGATATCGCCCGCCATCATCGCCGCGAAGGCCGCGTTGGGGTCGGAGATGAACTTGAAGGTGGCCTGGCTGAGCGCCGGGGCGGCGCCCCAGTAGCCGTCGTAGCGGCTGAGCGTCACGTGGTCGCCCTGGACCCATTCGGTGAAGCTGAAGGGGCCGGTGCCGACTGGCGCGGTCGCGGCCGTCTCGACGCTCTCGGGCGCGACGATCACTGCGTCGCCCCAGGCCATGTTGAACGGGAAATTGCCGTTGGGCTCCGTGAGCGTGATCCGTACC
>DQCI01000220.1 GCA_003545125.1 Paracoccaceae bacterium | reverse complement strand
CGTCATCGTCGTCATCATCGAGAACATCGTCCTCGAGCTCGACATCGGCGGTGTCATCCTCTTCGATTTCGTCGCCTTCCAGCAGCTCGTCCTCGGCCGCCTTTTTCTTCTGCGTTTCCTTGTCGGCCTTGTCGGCCACCATGGTGCGCGTGGTCTTGCCGGTCATGAGTTCGACCGACTTGCCGGTATACGGGCTCACCGCGGGATTGCGCCCGAGGTCGTAGAACCGCTTGCCGGTGTCCGGGCAGACGCGCTTTGTGCCCCATTCTTCCTTGGGCATGGAAACCCCTTTCCGTCGTCAGTTCCATCTGCGAGATTTGGGGGCACTTGCCACACAACCGAAGGGCTGTCAAAGGCTTTCGGAAAAGGCGGCAAACCCGGCGTTGACCCGGCGATAGCACGGCCCGGGGACACGGGACCAGAGCGAATGAAACCGGGCAGAGAGCAGACACCGACATGGGCGAACACCTCATCCTTCCCGGCGACCCGCCGATTGCCCTCGACATCAAGCCCTCGGCGCGGGCGCGGCGGCTGAGCTTGCGGGTCTCGCGGCTCGATGGGCGGGTCACCCTGACCCTGCCGCACGGGGCCTCGCGCCGGCACGCGCTCGCCTTCGTCGAGGACAAGGCCGACTGGATCCGCCGCCACCTCGCCGACCGGCCCGACGCGCAAGTGCCGATGCCCGGCCGCACTTTGCCCGTCCACGGCACCGATCACCCGATCGTCACCGGCCCGGGCCGCAGCGTGCACCTTGCGGCGGGCGAGATCGTCGTGCCCCACCGCGACCCCGACCGCACCCCCGCGCGGTTGATGGCCTTCCTCAAGCTTGAGGCCCGCGCCGCACTCGCCGAAGCCGTCGACCGCCACGCCGCCGCCCTCGCCGTCACCCCGGCCAGGCTCACCTTGCGCGACACCCGCTCGCGCTGGGGGTCCTGTTCGGCGCGCGGCGATCTGATGTTCTCCTGGCGCCTTGTCATGGCCCCTCGGGAGGTGCTCGACTATGTCGCCGCCCACGAAGTGGCCCATCTCGTCGAAATGAACCATAGCCAGGCCTTCTGGAACACCGTCGCGCGCACCTGCCCGGGCTACGAGGCCCCGCGCCGATGGCTCCGGCAGAATGCCGAGACCTTGCACCGGTACAAGTTCCGCGATTGACGCACAGGAATATTGACGCCGACGGAAAATGTGATCACATTCTTCCCGATGTTGACAATGTCCAATTCCCCCGGCGCCAGCGCCGCCACTTCCGCCGAGGCCGGCCTCGCCGCGCATGAGCGCGTCTACCGCACGCTGCGGCTCCGGATCATGTACGGCGAGCTCGATCCCGGCATGCCTTTGACCTTGCGCGGCATCGCCAGCATGTTCGACGTGTCGATGACCCCGGTGCGCGAGGCCGTGCGCCGGCTGGCGGCCGAAGGCGCGCTCACGATGTCGTCCTCGGGCCGGATCACCACGCCGGACCTCGGGCCCGAACGCATCGAGGAGCTGGCAAGCCTGCGCGCCATGCTCGAACCCGAACTGGCCGCCCGCGCCCTGCCCCGGGCCCACATGGCGCTGATCGACCGGCTCCGCGCGATCAATGCCCGGATCGCCGAACACGTCGCCAAGCACGAGGTCGCGGGCTACATCCGCTCCAATCTCGAGTTTCACCGCACGATCTACCTGCGCGCCCAGGCCCCCGCGATGCTGGCGCTGGCCGAGACGGTCTGGCTCCAGCTCGGGCCGACAATGCGGTCGCTTTACATGGCGAAAAACCGCGCCGATCTGCAGCGCCACCACCGGATGATCCTGGCCGCCCTCGCCGCCGGCGACGAACCCGGCCTGCGCCTCGCCGTGCGCACCGACGTGACCCAGGGCCTGAAGATGCTGGTCGGCTAGCGCGTTTCGGCAGTCCATCCGTACATTGCGCCGGCAATCGCGTTCGAACCGAAGGTGAGAGGCGGCGATTGACGGTCCAATGGCAAGACGAAACGCTAGAGCCGGTCCGCCCGCTCGCAAAACCGTGACCGCCCCGTGTAGGCGGAACTCCCCGTATGCCGCGTTTGGTCTGTACAGGGCCGCGGGCGAATGAGTGCCCGGGCCTGTCCCCCGGGGGCACCATCCTGCCGTCCCCGGACCTCCTGTGCGGCGATCCGTAGGGCTGACGCACGGAGAAAGGCCGGGGCGCGCGAGCACCCCGGCCCTTTTTCACATCCACAAAGGCGCGCGCGTCAGAACTTGATCTTCGGTGTCGCGGCTCCCGCGCCCATGGATGCACCGGCAAGCGCGCCCGAGTTCCACAGCCCGATGCGGACCACCGAGCCCGCGTAGTCGACGCTGAGCACCTGGCCGCAATCGGCGGTGACCTGATCGAGCCCGCCGTCAAGCCGTGGGCCCCCGCCGGACCGCCACAGCGCGTCGAGCGCGTTGGCGACGCCGGTGTCGACACTCAACCGCGGATCGCCGCAGGCCGCGACATTGCTGCCGCCACGCGCCGCCGCGCCGCCGATCCAGCGCGCCTCACCGGCACGCAGACCCTCACTGCCATAATTGGCAACGATGTCCGGCAGCACGCCCGCCTCGAACGTCGCCTGGTCGACACTTTCCGGCATCCGGATCATCCGGAACACCGCCACCGCGCCGAGCTCCGGCCGGGCCTCGTCGAACAGTGCCAGAACCTGTTCCGCCGGCGCCTCCGGCCAGCTCGGCTGCACGGTGAGGAACCCGTGGGTGGACGCGCCGCCCGCCCCGAAGTCCACCGCCTCAGCCGTGTCGAACATCAGCTCGCCGCCGAGCCCGGCCATCAGCGTGCCCTTGACCTGCGCCTCCGACATGCCCAGCTCGACGCCCAGAATGTCGAAGGTGAGATCGTCCGAGGGCGCGGCGGCCGTCACCTCGCCCTGGGGTAGGGGCGCCGCCGCGTTCATCACCGTGCCCGCAGAAGGCGCCAACGGAATGGGCGCGGGTGCCGGGGCCAGGGCCGGGGCCAGGGTCGGGGCCGGCGCGATCGGCACGGCAACCTGTTGCACGGGCGCCGCGGCGGGCGCGATGCCGCGGCGCGCGTTGACGATCTGCTTGCCCGCGGGTTCCGGCGGTGCCCAGCCCATCAGACGGGCCAGCAACCGGCGCGTGGCCACCGGCTGCCCCGGCAGGCCATTGGCCGCCTTGTAGGCCGCGATCGCGTTGCGGGTCATGCCACCGAAGGACCCGTCGACCGTCCCGGCGCCGTAGCCCTGCTGGTTCAGCGCCGCCTGCACCTGGCGCACGCCGGCGCGGTCGAGATCGTTCGCGAGATCGGCGCCGAAAAGCTGCGGATTGTCCGCCGGATAACTGAAATAGCTCGGGGACAAGGCCACCAGGTCGTTGATCTGCTGGCCCGTGAGCACACCGGTCTGGTTCGCGCCGATTGCCGCCTGGTAGGCCCGGATCGAGGTCCGCGTGCCGCCGCCGATGGCGCCGTCGATGGCGCCGTTGTAATACCCGAGGTTCTGCAAGCCCCCCTGCACCAGCATCGCGTTCTGCCCGCTGAGCCCGATGGCATCAACCGGGCCACCGCCCCGACCGCCGCCGCTGCTGCGCCCGCCGCTGGTGCATTTGCCGGTCACCCCGCAATAGACCGCAAGACCGATGATCCCGGCGGCCACGGCCTCTCCGGGATCGGCCTTCGCCGCGCGCGGCGGGGCAAACGTAAGCGCCACGGCAACGACGGCCAGGAGCGCGAGGGCGTGTTTCAGGGGTTTGAGGGAGAAACGATGGGTCATTCTAAAGGCTGCCTTGT
>DQCI01000080.1:29503-35446 GCA_003545125.1 Paracoccaceae bacterium | reverse complement strand
CGTTCGTGCGATAGCGGCCGTGCTGGCCGAGTTCGAAACTGTTGATGTGCGGCGCCGAACCGAGTTTGTAGGCGAAGATCAGCTCGTGGCGTGAACGGTAGAAGCTACCCATCCCGCCGTTGTCCTTGACCCAGACGATCAGGTTCTTGAGCTCGGAGTAGATGCCTTCGGCGGCACCAAGCACTTCCCCCATGTGACGCCAGTCCATGCAGATGAAATGGATCGAGCCGTCTTCGGCATGTCGGCAAAGATTGCCGAAGGCCGTGTGAAGAAACGCTGTGAACTCGCCTGAGCTCATCTCGCCAGAGGCCATTGCGAATTCGGTATGTTTGACCTTTCCTTTGCCGCCCACATGCCCGTCAATGGGCACGTTGTAAGGGGGATCGGTGAACACCATCGAGGCGCGTTCGCTGCCCATCAGCTGATCGATCGTGTCCGGGTCGAGGCTATTCCCGCACACCAGTCGATGCGCGCCGAGTTGCCAGATGTCGCCGAACTGTGCCCGCGCGATGACGCGTTTCGGCAGGATGTCGTCTCTCGGATCGCCCTGCTCTTCTGGCTCCGGGGCTTCGATCTGGGCGTCGATCTCGGCGATCGAAAACCCGGTCGTCTCGATCTCGAAGTCGAGATCGATCTCTGAGAGCGCCTTCAGCTCCTCGGACAGAAGATCCTCGTCCCAGGTGGCGTTGAGCGCGATCTTGTTGTCTGCAAGCACGTAGGCGCGTTTTTGCTCGGGTGTCAGGTGCTCGACAAACAAACAAGGCACCCCATCCATGCCGAGTCGCTTTGCCGCTTCGACGCGGCCGTGCCCAGCAAGGATGGTGTTGTCCTTGTCGATCAGGATCGGATTGACGAAGCCGAACGCCTCGATCGACTCCGCGATCTGCGCCAGCTGCTTCTTCGAGTGCTTGCGCGCATTGCGCTTCCAGGGTTTGAGGTTGCGAGGGTTCAGATCGCGCACTTGCCCCAACGAATGGACAATCGCGTGGGCTGACGTATTTGCATCTTCTTTGGGTACCATGACAGGTCCGCTCCATTTTGACGGTTGGCGGTCCTGTTTTCGTGTGTCGCGTTAAACGAGGTTGGCCCGCGACACTTCCATCTACCACATCTGGACGGCCAGTCAATCCACACCCAACATTCTGAAAGTGCACCGGTTTCGCTGGACTTCCCACATGGCACGAGCGTTACTGGCTCCGAGCTCGGCGGGACCCCGGGCGCATCTTGGTACAGGGGCCGGCATTCCGCTGGCCTTCGACACCGAGGAGCACACATGTCCAAATCCACTTCACACCCCCCGCTCGAAACCAAGGCGGCGATCCTGAAGAAGCTTCTGAGCCGCAAGGCGGGCGCGGATCTGGATGCTCTGCAATCCGCCACCGGCTGGCAACGGCATTCCGTCAGAGCGGCGCTCAGCGGGCTAAGAAAAGCAGGATACACTATCGACCGGCGCGATACCGAGGCTCCCGGCAAAGGACCGACCTACCGCATCACCGTCGGGCTGGCGGATCCCCGATGACGCCGGTGGTTGCCGAGATCGAAGTCATGGACCGGACGGCCCTCGTGGCCGCTTGGGCCGTGGTCTTCAGGGCACCCGTCCCGAAACGCCTCAGCAGCCCGTTTCTCCGCCGGTTCCTGGCCTACGAAGTGCAGGCCCGGTCGAGCGGCGGCTTGCCCAAAGGCTTTGTCGCCAAGCTCGACAAGGCAGCGCGCCAAGACCCGCTTGCTACCAGTCCCGCGCTCAATCCGGGCGGCCGACTGATCCGCGAATGGAATGGGGTGACCCACGCTGTCGATGTGGTCGAAGGCGGATTCATCTGGAAAGGGGAACGCTATGCCTCGCTCTCCCCCATCGCACGCGCGATTACCGGCGCCCGCTGGTCCGGGCCCCGATTCTTTGGGCTGAGGGGGTCGGTTTGAGCAAACCGCGGATTCGTTGTGCCATCTACACTCGCAAATCCTCCGATGAGGGGCTGGATCAGAACTTCAACTCGCTCGACGCCCAGAGAGAGGCCAGCGCCGCCTACATCGCGAGCCAGCGGCATGAGGGTTGGGTCGCAAGCAAGACCCGGTATGACGATGGCGGCATCTCAGGCGGCACGCTCGACCGACCCGCCCTGCAGCGCCTTCTCGCCGACATCGATGCCGGTCAGGTCCGGATGGTGGTGGTCTACAAGATCGACCGCCTGACCCGCTCTCTCGCCGACTTTGCCAAACTGGTGGAGCGACTCGACGCCGCCGGCTGTTCCTTCGTCTCGGTCACCCAGGCGTTCAACACGGCCTCGTCGATGGGACGCCTGACGTTGAATGTGCTGTTGTCCTTCGCCCAGTTCGAGCGCGAGGTGACCGCCGAGCGTATCCGCGACAAGATTGCCGCATCAAAGAAGAAGGGGCTCTGGATGGGTGGCGTGCCGCCACTAGGGTATGATCCGCATCCTGATCCCAAGACTCGTGGTCTAGTCGTGAATGCCTCGGAGGCGGAGACGGTCCGCGCGATCTTCAGGCTCTACGACGACCTCGGCTGCCTGAACCGAGTCATGCGTCGCGCAAATGCGGCTGGCCTGCGATCCAAATTGCATCGGTTCAAGACCGGACGGGTCCAGGGCGGCAACCCCTTCTCGCGGGGCCAGATCTACGCGCTTCTGCGCAACCCGATCTACGTCGGCAAGATCCGGCACAAAACGAAGATCTGGGATGGGCAGCATGAGGTGATCATCGAAGCGGCCCTTTGGGAGAGGTTGCAAGAAAAGCTTCAAGCGGCCAGTGTGCGACCCAGGGGCCGCAAGACCGCCGCGCAACGGCCAATTGCGGGAGGTATGGCATCGCTCACGGGCAAGCTGCGCGACGAAGCCGGCGATCGCCTCACCCCGACGCACACGACGCGTCATGGCAGACAGATAAGATACTACGTCTCGAACCGGCTCATCTCCGGCGGGAAAGATCCGAGCGGCTGGCGTTTGCCGGCCCCTGCCCTGGAGCAGGCTGTCGCAGACGTCATCGCACAGCACCTTCGGCAGCTCGGCCGCGATCATCGGTTCTGCAAAGAGCCTGACCTGCTTCGTGGCGATGCGATCCAGGCTTCGGTGCATAGGCTGGCCGGCCGGCTGTCAGCCGGTACACCTGATGAGCTTTCGAAGCTCTTGGCCACGGGGCGCATCGAGAAGACTTGCATGGTCTTGACGCTGCAGGCGGAAGGCCTTGCGGAGGCTCTGGGCATCCAACCCGATGAAATCGATCCGGCGGCCTTGTCGATAGAAGCTCCCTTCGCGCTGCGCCGGCGTGGCGTCGAAGGTCAGATTGTCGTCGGTGATCGCGAACCCCAACCCGATCGCACGTTGCTGCGAGCACTTTCCCGGGCGCATGCCTGGGTGGCCGACTTGCGGGACGGCAAGCCTCTGAGCGAAATCGCCACCGCGACCAGGCACTCCGAGTCCTACATCCGCACCCGGGCGCAGCTCGCATTCTTGTCCCCGTCCATCCAGCGCGCTATCCTGCAAGGGCGTCAACCTACGGACTTAACACTCGAAAAAATTGTCCGAAATCCGGTGCCCAACAACTGGGAAACCCAAGATAGGTTGTACGGGTTCGATCGCGCGCGGAGCCATCCCTGATCCATTGTTTGCGATCCCTGTTGCTACCCTGGAAATTCCCAGATCTTTTGATAGAGTTCCCTGCTCCGTTGAGCAGGGAAATCTTTCGTAACATATTGAAATGCTGCCCAGTTCCGCGGCGCAAATCCGCTGGAGAGGCCAAAAACTCAAAAATTCCCTGTAAATTCCCTGTTAGCAGGGAATCTCCACCTATCCGAAGCGCGTGATGCTGGCTCCGGAGACGGCGCGGGAAATCGCGCCTGCGAACGGCATGGCGGGCGTCTCTGTTGCGGATGCCCGAGATTAAGCCCCCGGAAAAACGGGGGAAAACAGGGCAAGACCTACTTCGCCGACAGAGACAGGGGTGGGTGGCGGAGGAGGAGGGATTCGAACCCCCGGAACGCTCTCGCGCTCAACGGTTTTCAAGACCGCCGCATTCGACCACTCTGCCACTCCTCCGCAGCATTTCCACCCCGATACCGCGCCTGGCTCGATTCTGAAAGCGTCCTTCGGACGATCGCGCACGGCCCCTGGCCGCGCCTTGGTCAAAAGGACGCGAGACCGCGCCAGGGGCGCGGGGCGCGAAACCGCCCAAGGTGCCGGCGTGGGCTTTTCATGAGAAAGCCGAACCGCTATTGTCGCGCGCAAGCGCACTCAAAGCGCGGGCAGACGGGCAGCGCAGCCGCCAAGGCGGCGCAACGAAGGGGCAAACGATGGCGAGCGGATCCTCGACTAATCTGCGGTACGCGCTGGTTCTGGGGAGTGTATTGGCACTCGCCGGCTGCGACGGGACCGACCTGCCGGGCTTCCTGTCAGGCGGTGGCGGCGAGACCACCACCGCCGAGGCTTCATCGCGCACCGTCGAGCGTGACGTGGAAGCACCAGAAGTTTTCCAGGTCACCGACAGCGGATTGTGGGACGGTCGGCCTTCGCTCGGCGGGGTTTGGGTGGCGCACCCGCAGGTCAAGGACCCCGAACGCGTCATCATCCGCAACGAGAGCAACGGACAATTCGTCATCGGCGTGGTCTACCGGCCGGAGCGCTCGACGCCAGGTCCGAAGTTCCAGGTGTCCTCCGATGCCGCCGAGGCGCTCGAAATGCTGGCGGGCCAGCCGTCGCAGCTCAACGTGACCGCGCTCCGCCGCGAGACGGCAGCCGCGCCGACCGAGGACAGCGCGGCTTTGCCCGCCCCGTCCACGGCTGAACCGCGCAGCGCCGGGGGCGTTGCAACCAGCACGCTGGATCCGATCGAGGCTGCCACCGAGGCGCTCGAAGCGGCTGCGAGCGGACCCTCGGTCCCGGCTGCGGCGGTCACCCCATCGGCCATCGCGCCTGCGCCGACGCCGGCTGCGGCGCCGAAATCCACGCTCGAGAAACCCTATGTTCAAATCGGGATTTTCTCGGTCGAAAGCAACGCCGTCAGCACCGCCGAGACGCTGCGCAAAGCCGGGATGGTGCCAACCGTCAAGCAAGGCATGATGAGCGGAAAGGCGTTCTGGCGGGTCGTCGTCGGCCCAGCGACCACCGCCGCGGAACGCGCCACGCTTCTCGGGCAGATCAATGGGCTCGGGTTCAACGACGCCTATGCCGTCACCAACTGACCGGCACGCGCCCGCGCCCGGCAAGCAAAGGGAACTTCGCTGCCCATGACCGCCGCCCGTCTTCTCGCCGGTCTCGCCGGCCTCGTGCTGCTCGCGGCCCTCGCCGCCCTGCCCGCCCGCGCATTCGAAACCAAGGCGCGCGCCGCCCTCGTCTATGACCTGACGACCAATACCGTGCTGCTCGAGAAGAACGCCGACACGCCGCTGCCGCCGGCCTCGATGTCGAAGTTGATGACGCTCAACATGCTGTTCGAGGCGCTAAGAGACGGACGGGTCACCCTCGACACACGGTTCGCCGTGTCGGAGCGCGCCCAGGCGATGGGTGGCTCGACGATGTTTCTCAACACCTCCGACCGGCCGACGGTCCAGCAGCTTGTCCAAGGCATCATTGTCAATTCCGGCAACGACGCCTGCGTGGTGGTGGCGGAAGGGCTCGCCTCGACCGAGGGGGCCTTCGCTCAGATGATGACCGAGCGGGCCCAGGCGCTGGGCATGAAGGCCGCTACCTTCGGCAACGCCTCCGGTTGGCCCGACCCGCGCCAGCGGATGTCGATGCGCGATCTCGCGATCCTCGCCACCCGGCTGATCACCGAATTCCCCGAGTATTACCCTTACTTTGCGCAGACCGAATACCCGTTCGACGGCCGCGCGCCCGACAACCGATACAACCGCAACCCGCTTCTCAGCCTCGGGATCGGCGCCGACGGGCTGAAAACCGGCCACACGGAAGAGGCGGGGTACGGGCTGGTGGG
>DQCI01000080.1:22126-29401 GCA_003545125.1 Paracoccaceae bacterium | reverse complement strand
ACCCCGGTGCGGGCCGGCATGCGGGTGGCGGATCTGCCGGTGTTTCTGGGTGCGGCGCCCGCCATCGGTCTCGTGGCCGCGCACGACCTGACCCTGCTGCTGCCGGTGGGCGCGGGCGACAGGTTGAGCGGCGAAATCAGCTGGACCTCGCCGGTCGAAGCACCGCTGGCGCGCGGCCAGGAACTGGCCTCGATGGTTGTGCGTCGCGACGGCATGGACGACATCACCGTGCCGCTCTACGCCGAAAGCGCCGTCGCAAGCGCGGGCTTCGGCGCCCGGTTCCGCCTTGCCACGGAACGGGTGCTTGAACAGGTTGTCGGCTCCGGTGACGCGCCTGCACCTACCGCTCTGCCGCTGCCCGCGCTGGATCCGGTCGTGCCCGGCTCCGCGCTCACGAACTGATCCATGGCTGGCCTGTTCATCACCTTCGAAGGCATAGACGGGTCGGGCAAGTCGACCCAGGCGCGGCTTTTGGCCGACCGATTGCGGGCCGAGGGGGTGGACGCGCTCCACACCCGCGAACCGGGGGGCTCGGCCGGGGCCGAGGAAATCCGCCGGCTGGTGCTCGAAGGCGACCCCGCACGGTGGTCGGCGGAAACCGAGATCCTGTTGTTTACCGCGGCGCGGCGCGACCATCTCGAACGGGTGATCGACCCGGCGCTGGCCGCCGGCCGCGTGGTGGTGTGCGACCGGTTCGCCGACAGCACGCGGATGTACCAGGGGCTGCGGGCCGGGCTGCGCGATGTGGTCGACAAGCTGCACGCGCTGATGATCGGGCGCGAGCCCGACCTCACCTTCATCATCGACATGGACCCGGTGAAAGGACACGCGCGGGCCAAGGGACGAAACGGCAGCGAGGAACGGTTCGAGGATTTCGGAACCGATCTCCAGGTTCGGATGCGCGCGGGGTTCCTGGAGCTTGCGGCGGCGCATCCGGAACGCTGTGTGGTGATCGACGGCGACCGGCCGGTCGAGACGGTTGCGCACGATGTGACGCGGATCGCGCTGGAGCGGATCGGATGAGCCGGCGCGGCCCGGCAGATGGTACGCACCGCGTGCGGGAAGCGCCGGAAAGCCGCTTCGAAGCGGCTTCACACGCGGCTTCGAAGCCGCGTTGCCGCGCCCGGAACAACCGGAGCACCCGGCATGGCTGACCCTGCCGACCTTCCCGAACCCGACCGGATCGAGGGCGCCCCGCATCCGCGCGAGACCGTCCAGCTTTTCGGCCACGCAGATCCCGAGGCCACCTTCCTCGATGCGATCAATTCCGGGCGCCTCCACCATGCCTGGCTCATCACCGGCCCGCGTGGCATCGGCAAGGCCACGCTCGCTTGGCGCCTCGCGCGCTTCCTGCGCGCGCGCCCTGCCACCACCGGCGGTCATGGCCTGTTCGGCGACGGACCTGCGGCACCGACTTCGCTCGACATACCGGGCGACCACCCGGTGATGTTTCAAAGCAAGGCTCTGGCCGAACCCGGCATCTTCCTTCTGCGCCGCGGCCCTCGCGACAAACCGAACGAGGACAAGCTTGCCGCGGACATTCTCGTCAAGGAAGTGCGCCGGATGCGCGAATTCTTCGGCCTCTCGGTGGTCGACGGCGGCCGGAGGGTGGTGATCGTCGATGCCGCCGACGAGCTGAACCCACAGGCCGCCAACGCCCTGCTGAAGACCCTGGAAGAGCCGCCGCAGGGGACGGTTTTTCTGCTGGTCAGCCACCAGCCCAACCGACTCCTGCCGACGATCCGCTCGCGTTGCCGCGAGCTGCGCCTGTCAGCGCTCGGGGCGGACGATCTCGCAAACGCCCTGGCCGCCACGGGCGAAGTCCCTGCCCCCGACAGCGCCGCGGCACTCGCCGATCTCGCCGGCGGTTCGGTGGGCGAGGCGCTCAGGCTTCTCCACCTGGACGGGCTGGCGATCTACCGCGACATCGTCGCCGTTTTCGAGACCGCGCCACGCTACGACCGCCCCGGCGCCATAACGCTGGCGAACTCTGCCGCGGGGGCTGCAAACGCGCCGCGTTTCGAGCTGATCCTGCGGCTGGTCGAGTTGTTCCTCGCCCGCCTCGCGCGCACCGGCGCCGGCCACCCGCCCGCCGTCGAGGCGGCGCCGAACGAAGCCGCCCTGCTTGCCCGTCTCGCGCCCGATCTGCGGGCAGCCCGCCGCTGGGCCGGGCTGCAACAGGTGCTCTCGGGCCGGGCCGAACATGGCCGGGCGGTCAACCTTGACCCTGCCGCGCTCATCCTCGATATGGTCTTCAGGATCAACGAAACCGCGAGCGACAGAGCTGCATGAATGGGGCCGCATGAGCACAGCTGAAATCACCGACAGCCATTGCCACCTCGACTTCCCCGATTTCGAGGGCGAGTTGGATGCGGTGGTGGCGCGGGCGGCCGAGGCCGGGGTGACACGCATGGTCACCATCGCCACCAAGCTGGCCAACGCGCCCCAGGTCCGCGCCATCGCCGAGGCCCATGACCCGATCTTCTGGGCCGCCGCCACCCACCCGATGAGCGCCGCCGAAGAGCCCATGGCAACCGTGGGCGAATTGGTGGCGCTGGCCGCGCACCCGAAATTCGTCGGCATCGGCGAAACCGGGCTCGACTACCACTACACCGCCGACTCCAAGGACGTGCAGCAGGAGAGCCTGCGCATCCATATCGAGGCGGCGCGTCGAACAGGTCTGCCGCTCATCATCCACGCACGCGATGCCGATGCCGACATGGCCCGCATTCTCGCCGCGGAACATGCCGCCGGGTCCTATACCTGCGTCATGCACTGCTTCTCCTCCGGCCCGGACCTCGCCCGCGCCGCGCTCGACCTCGGCTTCTATCTCTCGATGTCCGGCATCGCCGCCTTCCCGAAGGCGGGTGCGCTCAGGGAAATCTTCGCCGCTGCCCCCGCAACCCGGATATTGGTCGAGACCGACAGCCCCTACCTCGCGCCGCCGCCGCATCGCGGCAAGCGCAATGAGCCTGCCTACAGCGCCGACACGGCCCGGGTGGGTGCCGAGGTCTTCGGGCTCGACTACGCGGATTTCGCCGCGCAAACCCAAGCGAATTTCGACCGGCTGTTCGCGAAAGCCGCGGCCTGGCAAAGGCCGGGCTGATGGCGCGGCTCAGCTTCACCATCCTTGGCTGTGGCTCCTCGGGGGGCGTTCCGCGGATCGGGGGGCATTGGGGCGAGTGCAACCCGAACAACCCGAAAAACGCACGCCGCCGCTGCTCCCTGCTCGTCACCCGCGAAACTGACGCAGGCCAGACCCGGGTGCTGATCGACACCTCGCCCGATCTGCGCACCCAGCTTCTCGACGCCGACGTCTCGGAGCTCGACGCGGTGGTCTTCACCCACGCCCATGCGGATCACGTGCACGGGCTCGATGATCTGCGCCAGGTGGTCTACAACATCGGCCGCCGGCTGCCGGTCTGGGCCGATGGCGCCACCCAGGACGCTCTGCTCGGCCGTTTCGGCTACGCCTTCGTTCAACCCGCCGGGTCCTCCTATCCGCCGATCCTCGATCTCCACACGATCTCGGGCGATGTCTCGGTTGAGGGGGCGGGTGGCGTGCTCACGCTGCACCCGTTCGAAGTCGAACACGGCGTGATCGACTCGCTTGGGTTCCGGATCGGCGACCTCGCCTACCTGCCGGACGTCTCCGCGATCAAACCCGAGGCTTGGCCGCTGCTCGACGGGCTCGCGGTGTTCATCATCGACGCGCTGCGGCGCCAGCCGCACCCGACCCATGCCAACCTGGAGACTGCGCTCGCCTGGCTCGAACAGTCCGGCGCGGAACGCGGCGTGCTCACCAACATGCATATCGACCTGGATTACGACGATGTCGCCGCAGAAACCCCCGCGCATGTCACGCCCGCGTATGACGGGATGACATTCAGCTTCGACGTCTAGGGGCGCGCCGCGATGCACCTCGCCCGCCCGGTCCGCTTGTCTCCCCCGCCCTGCTGCAGGAAGATCTGGCGAAGCGGCAGGTCCCCTGCCCTTTTCTTTGGTCGAACGCGGCTTTCCCGGGCTCCGGGGATGAACCGCCCCCGGCGTGCGCCACGCGGCACACATGCGACGGCAGCGCGAACGCAACCGCTCCAACTACAGGCACCCTGACATGCAGACGTTGATCGTCGTGATCCTGCCGGTTTTTCTTGTGATCGGGTTCGGCTACGGGTCCAACCGTCTGCTTGGCGCGAAGGACACGCTGTTCGAAGGGCTGATGTCCTACGCCCAGGGCTTCGCCTTTCCGGTGCTGCTGTTTCGCGGCGTCTCCGGGCTGCACCTCGGCGACACCTTCGCCCCACCGATGCTAGCGGCCTTCTATATCGGGGTGACCGCAGGTTTTCTCGCCGGACTGATCGGGGCGCGGGTCCTGTTCAAACGCCCCTGGCCGGATTCCATCGCGATCTCCTTCGCTACCGCCTTCTCCAATGGCGGCGTTCTCGGGCTGCCGATTACCGCGCGCGCCTATGGTGACGACGCCATCGGCTACAATTTTGCAATTATCGCCTTCCACGCCCCTTTCGTTTACATCATCACGACGACGGCTATGGAAATCGTGCGCGCCGAAGGACGGAGCACCGGCGCGACCGTGTTTTCCGTGCTGCGTTCAATGAGCCATAATCCGATGATCATCGGCATCGCCCTCGGCGCGCTGGCAAACCTGTCCGGGTTGACCCTGCCGGGCCCTGTCAGCAGCGCCGTCGACATGGTCGCCGCCTCTGCGATCCCGACCGCGCTCTTCGCGCTCGGCGGCGTGCTCGCGGCCTACAAGCCCGAGGGCGATCTGCGTCTTGTCGCCTTCATAGTGGCGGTGTCGTTGGTGATGCATCCCGCAATCGTGTTCGGTCTCGGCACTCTGTTCGACCTCGGCACCGGCCAGCTTCGCTCCGCCGTGCTGATGGCGGCGATGGCGCCGGGGATCAATGCCTATGTCTTTGCCAATATGTACGGCGTGGCCAAACGGGTCAGCGCCACCGCCGTGTTGGCCGGTACGTTGATCTCGATCCTCACCATCTGGATCTGGCTTGCGGTCCTGCCGTAGAACCGGCGCCGGAACACCCAGCGCCGGCCCAAGGTTCACTCGCTCTCAAGGCATTCGGCAATTCCAACCGCGATCGCATCGAGTGTCGCAGAGTAATGGTTGGGGCCCACGGGCTGGAGCACGCCGGTGGGATCGAGCGTGCCGATCCTGAGGCCCGTGCCCCCGGCGATGGCGTCGAGCAACCCGGGGTCGAAGCCGGGTTCGGCGAAGGCGCATTCTATGCCGTGGTCAGCAACCAGATCCTTCAGCTCGGCCACCGCGGCAGCGGAGGGCGCGGCCGCGTCGCCCGGCCGGACGGAGCCGGCAATCTCGATCCCGAATTCGTCGGCAAAATAGCCAAAGGCCGCGTGGAAAGTGACGATCTCGGCGCCCTGATGCGCGGCAAGGCGGTCTTCAATCCGGTGCTCCAACGCGTCGACCTTCGCAAAAGCGGCCTCGGTGTTGGACCGGTAGATCTCGGCGTTGTCGGGGTCGCGTTCGGACAGCATGTCCGCAAAGACACCTAGCCAGGCGCGGGCGTTTTCGGTGGCGAGCCAGACATGCGGGTCCACGCCGGTATGATTGTGGCCGTCATGCCCTTCTTCGCCATGGTCGTCATGCCCTTCTTCACCGAGGTCGTCATGCCCGTCCTCGTCGTGGTCGTCATGCTCCTCTTCGCCGTGGCCCTCATGAGCTTCATGATCATGGTCCGTCCCGGCCCCGTCGAAATCGCGCAGATGGGTCGCCGGGTGCTCCATCATCGCAATGTGGTCGCCGTCCTGCGCCTCGAGGATGCGTTCCAGCCAGGGGCTGAGCTCAGGGCCGACCCAGAACACAAGATCGGCCTCGGTCAGCATCCGCGCCTGGCTGGGTTTCAGTTGCGCCGCGTGCGGGTTTGCGTTCTGATCGAGCAAAAGGTCGGGCACCCCGACCCCCTCCATGACCTGAGAGAGCAGCGCGTGAAGCGGGGCGATGTCGGCCACTACCTGCGGCGGTTCGGCGAGAACCGAGACAGGCGCCGCGATCAGGGCGGGGAGCGAGGAGAAAGAGAGAATGGAAAACCGCATGGGGCGCACCTTGTTGTTGAAGATTGTAATGTTATATTATCACGAAATGTGAGCTTCAAGTACCAATGACAGATTCTCCCCAGACCCCGCCCCGCCCCGGCGACCCGGCCACCGCCTTCACCCCGCATGACCACGCGGCTTGCGCGGCGGACGCGCTCAAGCGGGCAGAACGGCTCTGCGCCGAGACCGGGGCGCGGTTTACGCCCGTTCGCCGACGCGTGCTGGAACTGCTGCTCGAACATCACCGGGCGATGGGCGCCTACGAAGTGCTCGATCGGTTGGCGGCGGAGGGTTTCGGGCATCAGCCGCCGGTCGCCTACCGGGCCCTCGAATTTCTGACCGACCAGGGGCTCGCGCACCGAATCCGCCGGCTCAACGCCTTCGCCGCCTGCAGCCATCCCGGGCAGGCGCATGCCCCGGTCTTCCTGATCTGCGAGGCGTGTCACGCGGTAGCAGAGGCGACCGGAATCGAGGTGCGCACCGCACTTGACGGCGCCGCAGCCGAGGCTGGTTTCACGGTCGCGGGTGCGACGCTCGAGGCCTACGGGCTCTGCCCCACCTGCCGGGAGAAACGCGCATGAGCCTGATCACGGCGGAAAACATCGTGATGCGCTACGGCGATGTAAGAGTGCTCGACGGTGTCGATGCCAGCGTCGAGCCGGGTGAAATCGTCACCCTCATCGGACCGAACGGGTCCGGCAAATCGACCTTGGTGAAAGTGCTGCTCGGGGTCGTGCGGCCGGATGGCGGACGGGTGGTGCGCGCGCCGGGGCTGCGGCTCGGCTACGTGCCGCAGAAACTGCATATCGACGCGAGCCTTCCGATCACCGTTTCCCGCTTCCTGTCCCTGCCCGCGCGCCCTTCGGCCGATCGCATGGCCGCAGTGGCTCAAATCACCGGCATCACCGGGCTGCGCGACCGGCAGATGACTGCGCTCTCCGGGGGGCAGTTCCAACGCGTGCTGCTCGCCCGGGCCCTGCTTACCGATCCGCAACTGCTGATCCTCGACGAGCCCACCCAGGGGCTCGACCAAACCGGCGAGGCCGACTTCTACGAGCTCATCGAACAGGTCCGCCGCGAGACCGGAGCCGGCGTGTTCATGGTCAGCCATGATCTGCACGTGGTGATGTCGGCCTCGGATCGCGTGATTTGCCTCAACCACCACATCTGTTGTGCGGGCACCCC
>DQCI01000080.1:20825-22034 GCA_003545125.1 Paracoccaceae bacterium | reverse complement strand
CATGAACATGAACATGACGGACCGGGACATCACGGTCACGATCACGCAGGCGCAAACTTAGACGATTCCGATAAAGAATCCCCAACAATAGCGGAAAGCAGCGACCATGCTTGACCATTTCCTGCTTCGCGCGGTTCTTGCCGGAATTGGCATCGCAGTAGCCGCGGGGCCTTTGGGGAGCTTCGTGGTCTGGCGCCGCATGGCCTACTTCGGCGACGCAACGGCACATGCCGCAGTACTGGGCGTGGCGCTCGCGCTCATCTTGTCGGTGCCGGTTACCCTGGGCACGCTGGTGGTGGCGCTGGCAATGGCGGCGGCGGTGAACTGGCTTTCGGCGCGCGGTCACGCAATGGACGCGTCGCTCGGCGTGCTTGCCCACGCCGCCCTTGCCCTCGGCCTCGTCGTCATCTCCTTCGTTCCAGGTGTGCGCGTCGATCTCTCGGCCTTCCTGTTCGGAGACATCCTTGCCGTCAGCCGCGCCGATCTCTTGGTGATCTGGGGCGGGGCGGCTCTGGTCGTCACGCTCCTCGTCTGGCGCTGGTCGCGGCTTCTCACCGCGACGCTATCACGTGAGCTCGCCGCGGCCTCCGGCATCGATGCCGACCGCGAGGGGCTGGTGCTGACGCTGGCGCTCGCGGTGGTGGTGGCCGTCGCCCTGAAAGTTGTCGGCGCACTGCTGATCGCGGCGATGCTGATCATCCCCGCGGCCGCCGCCCGCGCGCTGGCCCGCTCGCCGGAGTCCATGGCTTTCGGCGCGGTCGGCATCGGCATGCTCGCGACGCTCGGCGGGCTTGCAGCGTCGTGGTATCTCGACACACCGGCGGGCCCTTCGATCGTCTCCGCAGCCGCAGCAATCTTCGTTCTGACCACGCTGTCCGGGCGGCTCCTCGGACGGGGCTGAACACCCCGGATGGTTGGGGCGGCACAAGCCGACGACATGGGCGAATCCAAACAGCAAAGATTTGAAATCCAATGGAAACCCATTGTTCCGGCTGTCGAAACACATGCGCGTCTCGGACCGCGCCAGCATCGGAATGGACCCTGCCCGAACGGATGGCCGCAGAATACATCTTTGGCGGATCACTTTTTTCAGTTGTCCCGCGGTCATGCCGGGCATTCGCAAGGTCCAGGTCGCAATATGGCGAGACCTGCGCACGCCACGTCTCGAATGCGCGGCGGCACGCCCTGACGCCACATGCGCCGCGCCCA
>DQCI01000080.1:6481-20745 GCA_003545125.1 Paracoccaceae bacterium | reverse complement strand
TGTGCATCGCCTTGATGATGCTGCCGTATTTTCCGCTCCGCCAATGGTCGAGCACGGTCAGGTTGGTGCCGTCCTTCAACGTGACCCCGGACACGTCGACGGCATGGCCCAGCGCATGTTCGGAGAGCTTCGCGCCTTTGACGTTGTTGCGGCTCCGGCAGGAGTAGGAGGCGATAACGTTGACCTGGGCGAGCCCGCCCCCGGTCCGCCCAACCGCCGGCATGACACCGCCCCGCACCCAGTCATTCAGCGCTTTCGCCGTGGTGCAGTCGATGGTCGGCCCGCCCGAAACCTTGACCCCGGAAACCGAGGTCACGCGCACCGGCTTCGAAATCCCGCAGGCGCCGGCACCGTCGATCGACCTGATCGCTTCGCCCTTGATCTCGGCCACGCCGCAGACCGAGCCTTTCCGGCTGGTCGCGCGCGGCGTGGTGATTGCCGAAACCAGCTTCGCAAAGCCTGTCGGGCGGGTTTCGGGCCGCGGTGATTGCGGCACGGCAAGCCCGCTCGGCGCGGTGGCGGCAGCAGCCCGCCTCGGCGCCGCAAGACCCTGGAAAAACGCTGCGATCGGATCCACAGGCACCTTGTTCGCCGCTGAAACCCGCGCAACGACGGGACGCGGGGCGCCGATAATTGTCCGGGCCGGCGCCGCCGAGGCCACCACGGTTGGTGGTTTTGGCAGCGGGCGCGGCGAAACCAGCACAGCCAGCGCGCTGGTCACTGCGGCGGCTACGGCGGCATCCGCTGCGACCGGTTGCGCCGCGGCCGATACCTCGACGAGAGGACGCGGCATCGCGCGGATCGAGCGCTCCGGCGCCTCGGCGAACGCGGTCCCCGCAGACCAGCCTGCGAGGATCAAAGCGGCAATCCCGGTGACCCTCATGGCTTCACCCCGCGCCCGAAATCAGGCGCAGCCGTGTCCTGACCCGCTTCAATGATGCCGCGTCGGATCGCTCGGGTTTTGGTGAAATACTCGTGCAGCATATCGCCGTCGCCCATGCGGATGGCACGTTGCAACATGAACAGCTCCTCGGTGAAGCGGCCCAGGACATCGAGCGTCGCGTCCTTGTTGGTCAGAAACACGTCGCGCCACATCGTCGGGTCCGAGGCCGCAATCCGGGTGAAATCGCGAAACCCGGCTGCGGAATACTTGATGACCTCACTATCGGTTACCCGGCTCAGATGGTCCGCCACCCCCACCATCGTGTAAGCGATGAGGTGCGGGGCGTGGCTGGTGACGGCAAGCACGAGATCGTGGTGGTCGGGCTCCATTTCGTCGACATGGCTGCCCATCCCCTCCCAGAGCGCGCGCAGCCGCGCGACCGCCGCCCGGTCGGTCCCTGCCGGTGGCACGATCAGCAGCCAGCGGTTGTCGAACAACTCGGCGTATCCGGACCGGGGTCCGGAATGCTCGGTGCCGGCGATCGGGTGGGCGGGGACGAAATGCACGCCTTCGGGGATATGGGGCCCGACCGTCTCGATCACCGCGCGTTTGACCGAGCCGACATCGGACACCGTGGCGCCGGGCTTCAGATGCGGCGCGATCTCGGCGGCGACCGCGCCCATCACGCCGACCGGCACGGCAAGGACGACGAGGTCGGCGTCCCGAACAGCCTCGGCCGCCGTCTCCGTCACTTCGTCGACCAGATTGATCTCTGCGGCGATGGCGCGGGTCTGCGCCGAGCGCGCCGTGCCGACGATGTGCCCGGCAAGCCCGCCCCGGCGCATCGCGTGGCTCATCGAGCCGCCCTCGAGGCCGAGCCCGATCAGCGCCACCTTTTCGTAGAGCACCGTGTCAGCCGCCATATCAGCCGCCGAATCAACCATTGTCGGGCCTCCCCTTGAACTGGCCTACCAGATGCGCCACGCGGCGGCAGCTCGCTTCGTCTCCCACCGTAATTCGCAGGCAATTCGGCAGTTTGTAGCCTGCGACCTTGCGCACGATCACGCCTTCCTGCCGGAGCCAGGCATCGCAGGCGTCGGCCTCGGCGGCATCGGCAAACCGGGCGAGCACGAAATTCGCCGACGAGGTGTCCGACGGTACCCCGTGTTCGGCGAGCGCATGGGCGAGCCAATTGCGCAGGCGCTCGTTCTCGGTCCGGCAGCGGTCCACATGCGCCCGGTCGCGCACCGCCGCCTCGGCGGCCAAAAGCTGGGCGGTGGAGAGGTTGAACGGCGCGCGCAGCCGGTTCAGTACGGCGATGATACCGGGCGAGGCATAGCCCCAGCCGATGCGCAGGCCCCCGAGCCCGTAAATCTTGGAGAACGTCCGCGTCATCACCACGTTCGGGAACCGGTCGACCAGCGCCGCGCCGCCGTCGAACGCTTCGACGAACTCGGCATAGGCGCCGTCGAGCACCAGCACGACCTGGGGCGGCAAACCCGCGGCCAGACGCGCGAGCTCGGCCTGGCCGACCATCGTGCCGGTCGGGTTCGCCGGGTTGGCGATGTAGACCACCCGGGTGCGCATGGTGACGGCTTCGAGGATCCGGTCGACATCGACCACGCGGTCGCGCTCGGGCACTTCCACGGGCACGGCGCCGACACCGTGGGCGATGATCGGGTAAAGCGAAAACCCATGCTCGGTCACGATGATCTCATCGCCCGGCCCCGCATAGGCCGCGGCGATCCAGGTCAGCACCTCGTCGGAGCCGGCCCCGCAGATGATGCGGTTCGGGTCGAGCCCGTGAACCTCTCCGATCGCCTTGCGAAGCTCGGCGTGATCGGTCCCCGGATATCGGTGTAGTGTGCGCGCGGCCTTCGCCACCGCCCCGACGGCCTTGTCGGACGGCCCCCAGGGGTTTTCGTTCGAACTGAGTTTGATGACGTTCTCGACACCGGCAAGGCTCGAGGCCCCGCCCTCGTAGAGCGAGATCTCCATGATACCGGGCTGCGGCTTCGGACCGTCGGACATGCGGATTCCCTGGGGATAACTTTCCCGCCTCTCTTACAAGCGCGCAGCCGGAAGGGCTAGCCTTTTGACGATACAGGGGAAAACGCGGCGGTGCACCGCCCGAAAAAGCCGCCCCGGACGGTCCGGCGCGGCTTCATGGTTCGGTTTTTCTGGCCGTCAGGCTGCGAGGGGCTGATTCTCTTTCAGCTCCGGCGCCCCGGTCGCCATGTTGGTGCCGAGATAGGGCTGGTTCGCGGTTTTCCAGCCCGCGAACCCGCCTTCCATATGGGCAATCTTTTCGAATCCAGCCAAGGTCAGGCACAGCTCGGCAGCCTTGCGCGACCGCACGCCCGAGCCGCAATGCAGCACCACGTGTTTGCCAAGCCCCGCCGGCAGGGCCTTGCGCTCGAAATGGCTGAGCGGGGCGAGCAGCGCGTCTTCGATGCTTTCGAACATGTACTCCGCCGGCGTGCGCACGTCGATCAGCACAATCTCCTTGCTCTCGAGCCCCGCCGCCACTTCCTCGGGCGTCCAGGTTTCCAGCCGCTTTCCATTCACCGTGTCGATTTGCATCTTTGCTCTCCCTTTGTCCGGGGGACCGGGCTGCGCCCGCCTCCTCCCCGTTGGCTTCGAGGCCAATCTAGGGGCTCTCCGAGCGGTGAAAAGATGTATTCGCTTATTTGAATGTTAAAATATTCGTGAGGTCGGTTCGGGCGGCGACCGGGAACGCCAGCGGCCGCCTGGTCGGCGTTGAGCGACAGCGCCTGGCGCGCGCAATAGGTCACCTCGCGCAAGAACACGATCACCAGCATCCCGGGCGCCGCCGCCAGACCAAGATACGTCGGCGCCATCAGCGACCGCGCGGCGAACCGGGTGCGGTCCAGCCCAGGTTCCACCGCATTGCACTTGCTCATCCAACGCACCCTGCCAAGAAGAAGGCCCGCCCAGCGTTGTGCTGAGCGGGCCTCGGTCTTGCGTCGCGTCGGAACGCTTAGTTCTGCGCGTAGTATTCGATGACGAGGTTCGGTTCCATCTGCACCGGGTATGGCACGTCGGAAAGGCCCGGGGTGCGCACGAAGCTGGCGGTCATCTTGGAGTGGTCCACCTCGAGGTAGTCCGGCACGTCCCGCTCGGCGAGACCGGCGGCCTCGAGCACGACCGCGAGTTGCCTGGACTTGTCGCGCACCGAGATCACGTCGCCTTCCTTCACCCGGTAGGACGGGATGTTGACGCGCTTGCCGTTCACTTCGACATGGCCGTGGTTCACGAACTGACGGGCGGCGAAGACGGTGGCCACGAACTTGGCGCGGTATACCACCGCGTCGAGACGGCGCTCGAGCAGGCCGATGAGGTTCTCACCGGTGTCGCCCCTGAGACGCTCGGCCGCGGCGAAGATCCGGCGGAACTGTTTTTCGGTCACGTCGCCGTAGTAGCCCTTGAGCTTCTGCTTGGCGCGCAGCTGCAGGCCGAAGTCAGAGATCTTCTGTTTGCGGCGCTGGCCGTGTTGGCCGGGGCCGTATTCACGGCGATTGACGGGGGATTTCGGGCGGCCCCAGATGTTTTCACCCATCCGGCGGTCGATCTTGTACTTGGCAGTCGTGCGTTTGGTCACGGCTGATCTCCTTCGTTGGACCGCGGCCCACTGGGCCGCCATGAAGGGCGTTGTCCTCTGGCCGAAGCCCGACAGGCATCCCCTTGCGGGGGCCACCAACACCAATGAAGACGCGCTTATAGCGCGATGGGCCGCGCTGTCAACGTCCTTCGGTGGCCTGCGCAGGACGACGCGATGTTCTTGCGCCCCGGCTCCGATCCCCCCGGAGCATTTGGGCAGTATTCATCCGTCGTCCGCAGGCTTTTTCTCAACAACCGTCGCGAAACCACCCCACCCTGCGGCTCGAACGGAAATCAGGTCGTCAGGAACCGGACCAATCCACGTTCGGCGGACCTGTCGAAAGCCCTGCGCCCGACGTTCACTGGGTCTCGCCGCAGGACCCTCTCAAGGCGCCCGGCGGGGGTTGCAGCCCTGCCGTTGCCGTCAGGAACACCCGAAACTGTCGTCGAGTGCCTCGAGCAGAGCCTCGCCCACGGGCATCTTGCTGCGGTCGCGGAACGCGCCGTGCACCCAGCGCACGAAGGCCCGCCGCAGCTGATCGTCGCGGTTCGCTTCGGGGAAACACAATTTCTCCGCGCCACTGGTCACTTCGAGCGCGGCGACGAACCCGCGGATGTACCCGACGCATTCGAGATGGGAGATGTAGCCGTCGCGGGCATCGTTGTCGGCGTCCTGGCAGGGCAGCAAGAGATCTTTCGCAAGCGCCATTTCGGGCAGTTCCTGTGCTCGGGCCGCCCCGGAGGCGACACTCATCGCAACGGCGGCCAGGAACATCACGGCGACACGGGTCATGGAAGGGCTCCTCGTGGGGTGGATTCGACAGCTACAGAATGGCCGCTGGCCGCGCGCGCGCAAGCCACAATCTTCGTCGCGCGGCCAGTCGGGTGTTGCCCCTCACTGTCCGGAGACAGCCCGGTGAGCGGCTGGAAAGAAAAAGCCCGGCCGGTCCTGGGACCGGCCGGGCCGAAGGGTCATGTGCTGACCGTTACTCCGCAGCGGCGACGGGGTTCGTCTCCGCGTAGGCCCTCAGCGCCGCGTCCAGAACCTTCTGGTGATCCTCGTTGGAGACGAAGCCAGGCGTGTTGACTTTGCCCCACAGATCCTCGTCGGTCATGTTCTGGTGGCAGCCCATGCACAGGCCGGTGCGTTCCATCTTGTCACGCATCTCCTGCGGCAGCGGGCCGGTCAGCGGCCAGTGCGAGCCGACGGTCACGAGCTGCTTGCCATCCTCGGTCACGATCCGGCTGAGATCGTGGTCGAGCGAGGGGATCGGCAGCGACTGGAATTGCGACTGGTCGGGGATGATCTCGCCCGTCGCGGTTTCCAGATCGACCACGAAGCCGTCCTCGTAGCCCTGCATGAAGCGGCCACCCATGATCCCGTAGCCGAGGGCTTTGGGGTTGTTGTGGCAGCTTTCGCAGGCGCGCGCTTGCCGACCGGCCGTGTGCGGCTGCACCGCGGCATGGTCGAGGCCCTTGGTGCCCCCGGCGTCCGGCGTCATCCAGGTCTCGTTCTGGGCGACGGTAACGCCGTCCTTGTCGATCACCGTGGTGATGACCTGGCAACCCGGCATCAGCGGGCTCACGCGGCCTTCGCCGTTGATCCCGAGGGTCGGCTCTTCCCAACGCAGGTAGGAGCGCGTCTCGGAGACCTTGCCGGCCGACTCGAGCCCGTTCGTGCCGAGCACGTTGTCCGGGCCGAGACCGTTCTCGCCGATGGCGTTGGCGTTCAGGATCCAGTCGACATCCGTCTTGCCTTCCGAGTAGTCGACGGTGATGTGGCAGCCATAGCACTGCGGGGCCCAGTCGGCGTGGCATGCGTAGCATTCCATGCTTTCCATGTGGGCGCCCACCTGGCTCATCGCGACCATCGCATCCGGAGACTTCCAGGTGCCGTCGACGGCGAGCTGTTTGAGCACCGGCACCTCGAAGTCGAGACCGGAGGCCGAGTGCATGATCACCTTGTCACCCTCACGGACGACGTTGCCGAACGGGTTGCCGCGGGTGGTGAGCAGGTAGCCGTCGCCGGCCTCGTACTCGATGCCGAACATGTAGGACTCGTCGTTGGAGTCTTCCGACAGACCGCGCGGGGTATCGGCAAGCTCCATCCCATGTTCTTCCCCATACCCGAGCGGCAGATCCCACGGGTACTGGGCGACGGTGCCGTGGCAATCCTCACACTCGATTTCGACCTGTGCCAGCGTGGTGCCCGGCAGGTTGCCGTCGCCATGCATGTCGATCGAGGTGTGGCAGTCCTGGCAGAGCATGCCGCCCGCCGGGTTGCCGTCCCGCGATTCGATCGAATGATGCAGGTCGTCCTTGATGTAGAGGTAGTTCTTGGTGTGCAGCTTGGGCTGCTTGCCCCCGGTTGCGCTGTAGGGCGAGCCGTAGGGGAACTCCATGATGCCCTGGTAGCTCACGCCAATCCGCTTGCCGCGGTTGTGGCACGAGTTGCAGGTCTCGGACGGAATACCCGAGTAGGTCACGTCGCCGACCGTCACGCTCACGTCGCGGGTGGACTGGATCTGGTGGGTCAGCAGTTTGCCCGGCTGATCCGTGGCGATCGTCGGGTCGCTGCCCTCATAGAAACCTTCGTTCGAATAGGGAATGTGGCACGACGAACACCCGGTGCCGCGGTAGTCACCGCGCTTTTCGCGACCCGTCACACCGACGTGGCAGCGCTGGCATTGCTGGCGCGAATAGGTGATGCCGGCGAGGTTCGGGTGTTCGGAGATGGCGTCAACGTCCACTTCCGGCACCTGCTCCATCGACAGCGGGATCTGCTCGGGATGCAACTCGGCGAAGGCCACCATGTATTCGGCATAGGCCTCGGTGCCGACCTGCGGCTCGTAGCCGTCTTCATCGACGAGGTCGTAGTTGCCGTAGACCGACTGGTGCGTGTCGATCACGCCCCAGGACCACAGGTTGCCCTGCAGTTTGCCGGCTTCGGTGTTCATCAACGCGAGCTTCAGGCGGTCGGCATAGCCCGAGTGGCATTGGCCGCAGGTCTTCTCGGCGATCCAGACGGAGCCCGGATCGGGGAAAAACATGTCGGGGCCGCTATCGGCGAGATCGGCCGGGGCGCCGGCGTGGGCCTCGTCTGCGGTGAGGCCTTGCGGGTTGCCGCCGTGGCAGGTCACGCACCCGCCCGGGTCACCGTAGTCTTCACCGATGAGAACGATCTGCTGCATCATCTCGCTTTCCGGGTCCCGGATCGATTCGATGCCCTCGTGGCAGGACAGGCAGCCCAATTCGGCCGCATCGTTGGGGTCAACCCGATCCGGAACGACCGTATTGGTGTCGTCGCGCGTCGGTTCGCCACCCTGTGCTGCCGCGAATCCGATGGACCCGAAGAGCAGCGCCAGGGCTACAAGAATATGTTTCATAGAGATCACTCCCAATATGAGCGTCAGACCGGCGCGGACGCACCGGAGATCACGGGAACGTTAGCAACCCGTGTGCGTGGCGGACTCTGACAAATGTCAGGGATTCCCGATTACTGGGGAAAATTAAAACCCATATCGTCGATGTAATTTTTTGAAAGCGCTCGGGGAAACCTTTCGGCTTGATCTGAGTCAAGGATTGGGTGCTGGTTTTTCTATTCGAAGGGCTCAAACAGGGGCTCTTCCCACGGAGCATGAATGGCCAAGCTCGACGAAGCTGGCGGATGCTTTGCGTGTGGATCGAAAATCTGCCGGTTCAGTCGTCAGAACGGTTCGCATAGCAAGCGCCGCACAATAAACCTTCGCCGCGGAGAGCGGTTGGAGGCCTGCCGCGACGGCTGCATAAAGCTCTGGACCATCGTCAGCGGCACCGCCGCGATCACCACCAATTTGCGCGACGGACGGCGCCAGATTTCCGGAATCGAGCGGACCGGCAGCACAATCTGCGGACCGATGGCGCATGAAGACAGCACGACCTGGCTTGAGGCGTTGGAGCCGACCGAAATCTGCGAAACCGATTTCTCTGAAGACATGGCCATGTTGCAGAACGACCCGGCCTTCATGCAGGTGCTGTTCGGGGTGATCCACGAACGGCTCGAAGCCGCCAACCGCCACCTCACCACCCTCGGCCGGCTCGATTCGACCGAACGGGTGACCCTTTTCCTCGCCGAAATGGCCGCGACCGCAGACAAACCCGGCCCGGTCAATCTGCCGATGAACCGCGAAGAAATCGCCGACTACCTCGGGCTGAATACCGAAACTGTGAGCCGGATCCTGTCGAGACTGCGCAAGGCGGGGCTGTTCAAGTTCCTCACCCGCACCGAGTTCGTGGTGCTCGACCCGGAAGCGGTGGCGCGCCGGCTGCCGGTGCGCGTGGCGCGGCGGCCCCGGACGCTGTTCGCCACGGACGACACATCCGCGGACCCGGGGTCCTGCCCGGTGCCGTATCCTTTGCCACAACCATCGGAGCAGACGTGATGATCGTCGAACTGGGACATCTGGCGCTTTGGCTGGCGTTCGCCGCCGCCCTCGCGCAAGCCATCGTGCCGCTCTGGGGCGTACAGACCCGCACGGCGGCGGCAATGCGGGTGGCCGACACGGCCGCGCAGGTGCAGTTCCTCGCGACCGCGGCGGCCTTCGGGGCGCTCACCTGGGCCTATGTCACCTCGGATTTTTCGCTCCTCAACGTGGCGCTGAATTCACATTCCGGCAAGCCGATGCTCTACAAGGTCTCCGGCGTCTGGGCCAACCACGAGGGCTCGATGCTGCTGTGGGTGTTGATGCTGGCGCTGTTCGGCGTGCTGATCTCGGTGTTCGGACGGATGATCCCGGTGGTGATGCGCTCGACGGTGCTGTCGGTGCAGGCGATGATCGGGGTCGGCTTCTACGCCTTCATCCTGATCACCTCGAACCCCTTCCTGCGGGTCGCCACCCCGCCGCTCGACGGACAGGGGATGAACCCGCTTTTGCAAGACCCCGGCGTCGCCTTCCACCCACCGCTGCTCTATCTCGGCTATGTCGGGTTCTCTACCGCGTTTTCTTTCGCCGTCGCCGCGCTCATCACCGGCCGGGTCGACCCCGCCTGGGCGCGCTGGATGCGGCCTTGGGTACTGATCGCCTGGGCCGGGCTCACCGCCGGCATCGCGCTGGGCTCGTGGTGGGCCTACTACGAGCTTGGCTGGGGTGGGTTCTGGTTCTGGGATCCGGTGGAGAACGCCTCGTTCATGCCCTGGCTGATCGGCACAGCACTTCTGCATTCCGCCATCGTCGTCGAAAAGCGCAACGCGCTCCTCAAGTGGACGATCCTCTTGGCGATCCTCACCTTCTCGCTCAGCCTGATCGGCACTTTCCTGGTGCGCTCCGGCATCCTCTCTTCGGTTCATGCTTTTGCGACCGACCCGGGCCGCGGCGTGTTCATCCTGGTGCTGCTCGCGCTTTACGTCGGCGGCGCACTCACGCTGTATGCCTGGCGCGGGTCGTCGATCGGCGAAGGCGGGGTATTTGCGATCTGGTCGCGTGAAAGCGGGCTGCTCATCAACAACCTCGGCCTCGCTACGGCCACCGGCGTGGTCTTCGTCGGCACGCTCTACCCCTTGTTCCTCGAGCTCTTCAACGGCGCCAAGATCACCGTCGGCGCACCCTATTTCAACCAAAGCTTCCTGCCGGTCTTTGGCGCACTCATGTTCGCCGCCGGGATCGGCCCGTTCCTGTCGTGGAAACGCGCGCGACCGGCCGTGGTGCTGCGCAAGGCGGCGATCGGGCTCGCCGTGGCGGCGGTCTTGACCGCTACGATCGCCTTGATCCTCGGGCTCACAGAAGCCCCGGGCCTGTTCGGCAGCTTCATCGCGCTTTGGTTGGCCGTGGCCACGTTGCAGGATCTCGCGGCCCGGGCCGGCCTGCCGAAAGCCGGTCCGGCCACCGCGCTCAGGCGCGTCGCCGGCCTGCCGCGCTCGGCCTGGGGGCTCTACCTCGGCCACCTCGGCCTCGCGGTCGCCGCCGCCGGTGTCGTCGCCGTTTCGGTCTGGAAGGCCGAAGCGATCCAGACTACCCAGCCCGGCACCCCGGTCGAGGTCGGCCCCTATGCCTTCACCCTCGAAGAAGTCGAAAGCGGTACCGGTCCGAACTACCAGACCACGATCGGACAGGTCACGGTGACCCGGGGCGATACGCCGATCCGCGTCCTGAAACCGGAACGCCGCTTTTACCCGGTCGAAGGCCAGCCCACCACCGAGGCGGGCATCGCCACGCTCTGGCACGGCGACATCTACGCGGTGCTGGGCGACGCGGACGGACAGGGGGGGTTCGTCACCCGGTACTACTACAACCCCGGCGTGCCTTGGATGTGGCTCGGCGGGCTCATGATGGCACTGGCCGCCCTCATTTCGCTCACCGACCGGCGGCTCAGGATCGGCGCCCCCACCCGCCGCCTCGCCGCGCAACCGGCCGAATAGGAGGTGGAGATGACACGCCTCGTCCGACACCGCTCCCGCACCGCGACAAGCCGTTTCGAAACGGCTTCCCACGCGGTTTCGAAACCGCGTCGCCAAGGCCTTTCGAAAGGCCTTGCGTTCGCCCTTGCCCTGACGCTGGCGCCCAGTGCCCAGGCGCTCGACGCCGCCGAGATGTTCGACGACCCGGCCCGCGAAGCCCGCGCCCGCGCTATCGGCCGGGACCTGCGCTGCATGGTGTGCCAGAACGAAAGCATTTTCGACAGCAATGCCGGACTCGCGCGCGACCTTCGCGTGCTGGTGCGCGAGCGGATGGATGTGGGCGACAGCGACGAACAAGTCCTTGCCTATGTCGCCGAACGCTACGGCGATTTCGTGTTGCTAAAGCCGCGTGTGACCGGTCAGACGCTCGTGCTCTGGGGGGCACCGGCGATCTTCCTGCTGCTCGGCGCCGGCGCGGTTCTCGCCTATCACCGAAGCCGGCAGCGTGCCCCGGCCGCGGCGCCACTTTCCGGCGACGAACGTCGTGAAGCCCAGCGCCTGCTGCGGGGAGGAGATGTGTGATGTTCTGGCTCGCTGCCCTCTGCCTCGCCCTCGCGGGCGCCGTCTGGATCGCCTGGCCTTTCCTGCGGGAAGGCAGCGTCGAGATGAACGACAGCGACGGCGCGATCTCGGTGTTCCGCGACCAGCTCGACGAGCTCGATCGCGACCTGACCGCCGGGCTTGTCAGCGCAGACGAACGGGACGCCGCGGCCCAGGAGATCGAGCGGCGCACGCTTGCCGCCGCCCGGCAGCTCGACGGCGGCTTCAGCCTGTCGCACCGCGCCCCGGTCGTCGCCCTCGGGCTCGCCGCCGTGGCCGCCGCCACAGCACTCGGTGGCTACGCGCTGGTCGGCCAGCCCGGCCAGCCCGACCAACCCCTGATGGCCCGCAAGTCCGAGATCCTCGAGCGACGCGCCTCGACGGGCGACGTGAACGCGCGCATCCAGCTCCTGATCGAAAAGACCAAGGACAACCCGGAGAGTTTCGAAGACTGGTGGACGCTTGCCGTCTCCTACGCCTCGATCGGCAATGACAGCGCTTCGGTCGAGGCCTACCGCCACGCGGTGGAACTCGAGCCGGACGAACCGGGCGTGCAGGCGGCCTACGGCGAGGCCATGGTGCTGGCGAACGGCAACAAGGTGCCGTCAGCCGCCCGGATCGTTTTTGAGACCGTCCTGCGCGAAACCCCCGATCCGCGGGCGCGCTACTATGTGGCGCTGGCCAAGGCCCAGGCCCAGGATTTCGAGGCAGCGCTCGACGATTGGGTCGCGTTGGCGGCGAGCGCGTCGCCAACGGCGCCCTGGATGCCGTTGGTGCGCCGCGACATTGGCAACATGGTCCGGTTCCTGAACCGCGACCTCACCGATTACCTGCCCGATGCCAGCGCAGCCGAAATCATGGCTGCCGGGGGCGCATCGGCCGATGAGGTGGCCACTGCGCGGATCGTCACGCTTGAAACCCAGCTTTCGGACGACCCGATGGACCACGCGGCCTGGATCGAGCTGGCCACCCGGCTGGCGCAATCGGGCGAGAACGACGCGGCCGCCAAAGCGCTCACCCAGGGCGCGACCCATTTCGCCGCGGCCCCCTTCGTGCAGCAGAAGTTCGACGAGGCCGCGCGTGCGCTCGGCATGGACATTTTCGAGCCCGAGCCGGACGACGGCGCTGTCGGAGGTCCAACCGCCGAAGACGTCTCGACGATTTCCGCGCTGCCGCAAGCCGATCAGGACGACATGATCGAGGGCATGGTCGCGGGCCTCGCGGCCGAGCTCGAAGAGCAGCCCGAAAATCCCGACAAGTGGATTATGCTGGTGCGCTCCTATTCCGTCCTCGGCGACATCGAGAAAGCCGAGGAAGCCTACGACCGGGCGCGGGAACACTTCGCCGACAATACCGGCGTGCTCGACATGCTGTCGCGCGGCGTTGCGGATGTGATCGGCCGTTAAGACGTTTTGCGCTCAATGGGTGACATGTCCTCGCTGGCCGTAGCGCGGCAGCGTTTGCAGAGCATAACGCGGTCGCGACGGCCGGTGCGGGCGATTGTGCGCAAAACGCTCTGGACAGGCGGCACGCCGTCAGGCGTAAGGCGCCCGCAGGAGCGCGGCTTCGGCCCGGCTCAAAGCTCGGCGCGCATAAGCACCATAGGCCATCGGATCGGCGCCGACCTCCGGCATCATGTCCATCAGCCGGGCACGCTCGACTTGCGCGACACTGTCAAGCGCCTCGCCCGCCGGGTGGAAGCTTTCGGTTTCCAGCCCGTTGGCGAACACCACTTCGTGGCGTGGCAGAAGCAAGTGAACATAGGTGACTTCCGAAAGCGTGTGGTCACGCACCACACGGGCGTCGTCGACCAGATCGCGTGCGGTCACCAGCACCTCGTCGGTGTTGAACAACGCGCGTGCCTTGGCACCGTGCACGAGCATCCGGTGGGCAGGCGAGACCACGAGGTCCTCGTCCGGCCGGTCGACCCCCAGCGCGCCCTGGCGCAGGCGGATCGGGCGAAGTTCCGGCATCGCGTAGAGCCGCGCGCCGGACACCCGTTTCTCGCCCTTCCAGAGCACTTCCTGAAAGCCGCTGTCCTTGGTCTGAACCCGGTCACCTTCTTCGATCTCCCCGACAGGCAGATCGCCGAATTCGGTCCGGATCCGGGTTCCGGGCGTGAAACAGATCACGCCCGTCGGCTGATCGAGCACCCGGTTCACCTCGGCGATCTCCAACGCCGCGCGCACCACCCACAGATCCGTGTCGGCGGGCGGCAGTCCGCCGGTAAACATGAGAAGCGGTTGTGATCCGGCGCCGAGATCGACCACCGAGGCCGAATAGGCGGTGTACCCGTCGGTCACGTCGAACCCGCGCTCGAACAGCGGCTCTTCCGCACCTAATGCGTCGCGAGTAACAACCCTGTTCGATGCCTGCGGCAGCCCGACCAGACGGCGGACCTTACGCGCAGCTCGCGCACGGAGATCTGCCTCACCTTCGGGATCGCAGAGCCGGACAAGATCCTGCGGCCCGTCGATCCGGACCGCCTGCCCGCTCCACCGCCAGCTCGCACCTATCCCAAGTGCTGCACGGGGCGCAGACTCGAGTCCATCGACCTCGGTCTGCGCCCACTTGATGACAAACGTGCCCTCGAAGCCCGTTTTCATATGTGTTGCCTGTATGTGCCTGCTTTTTTTATTTGAACGGACACTAACATGGGTGATTCGCCGAGGCAAAGCTAATGTTTCCGAATCGGAAACACATGCGGCCACCGATTCGCTCATTTCGGCGCGCGCTTAAAGTCAGTTACACGAATAGTGCGATTATTGCAGGATATCTCGTGCCTAT
>DQCI01000080.1:0-6456 GCA_003545125.1 Paracoccaceae bacterium | reverse complement strand
CTGGCTCAGGCGCAACACTCCGGGACGTACAACGCAATTTGGGGGCGCTGCCACCGGCCATCCGGGTACACCCGGGACGCCGCACAACTGCAAGCTTCACTCGGCCGGTCCCGCTGCATCAAACGCTGCCAAGATAGCTATTGGCTCCCCGCGAGACTGGCCATCCGGCAACGACATCTGCCGCGCGCTGGCAGCGCTATAGGTTAGCCCATTCATCTCGCGCGGAACGAAGAGCCGTCAGGTGGTCATGGTGACGTTCACCGACCCGAATACCCAGGGCCGGCTTGGGCTGGGGCTGACGTTGCGCACCGTGACCGGCGCAATGTCGCCGGGGCTTGCGGGGGCCGGAATGGGCCGCGGCTGGCCAAGCGGGCGCCCTGTCGCCCGCCAGGCTCTTCCCGGCGCGGCTTTGCACGCTCCCGGGGCCAGCGGGACATGGCGCGCGCCTGCCCCAGCGTCAGATCGAGAGAAGCACCGATCCGGCCCGCGCCCCGGTCGCGACGATGTCATGCGCCCTGGCGCAGTCCGTAAGCGGCAGGATCTCTGCAATCCGGACGTCGAGCGCCCGCTTGTCCAGGAGCCCCGTGAGGTTGCCCTCGGCGGCCCGTCGCTCGGCGTCCGACAGGAGGTAGACCAGCACCAGATCAATCGTCACCGCCTTGAACATCAGGGGATAGAACGGCACCACCGGCGTCATGTCCTGCGCCGAGCCGAAAGCGGCTATGGTGCCGCGCTCGGCGATGATCCTGGCGCTGGTCTCGACGTTGCGGCCGAACTCGACCTCGACGATCCGGTCCACCGGCGCGCCGCCTGTGGCCGCGAGGATCTGTTCGGCCAGGTCGTCGGCGGCGTAATCGAACACATGCGCGGCCCCCGCACTCTGGGCCGCCTGAAGGCCCGCCACGCCCCTGGCAGTTGCCAGCACCTCGGCACCGGACGCGGCCGCAACCTGCACCGCGAGCCGCCCGACCGTGCCGGCCCCACCGCTGACGAGCACCCGGCGGCCCTCGACCGGCCCGCCGCCCAACACCGCATGCACCGCGGTGAGCCCGGGAATGCCGAGCACTGCGCCTTCTTCGAAAGACGTGCCCTCGGGCAGGTCCACGGCCTGCTCCGTGGGCAGCGCGATGTATTGCGCCGCCGTGCCGAACGCCCTTTGCCACTGACCGTTCCAGATCCAGACCCGGGCGCCGATCCGCCCGGACGGCACGCCGGCGCCCACCGCCTCGATCACCCCTGCCCCGTCGCTGTGCGGGATGATCTTTGCAAACGGCGGTGCGGTGACGCCCGGCCGCCCCCCAGCCCGGGCGCGGACGTCGGAAGGGTTCACCCCCGATGTCGCAAGCCGCACCAGAACCTCACCCGGGCCCGGGCTCGGCGTCGCAAGGTCTTCGAATGCGAGAACATCATCGGCTGGACCGAAGCGGGTGTAGGTGATCGCGCGCATCCCGCGCCGCCTCAGGTCCGCGCTTTCTCGAACGCAGCCCAGGCGGTTTCGAAGGCCGCGAAATCGAAGCCTTCCGCGCGCGCCGGTCCAAGCACCAACCCCTCGGTATCGAGGAGTTTCCGGATCGCGGCCCCGAGCCCGGCGACGACCGCGGGCGGGATCACCAGCGCACCGTGCCGGTCGGCATGGACGAGGTCGCCGTCAACCACCTCGAGGCCGAACACGGTGACCGGCGCGGCGACCTTGCGGACATGGACAAAGCCGTGGCTGGGGCCGATCGAGCCCGCCACCACCGGAAAACCGTCCGGCAGATCGCCGAGGTCGCGCATCACCCCGTTGGTGAGCGCGCCGGAAAGGCCGAAGCCCTTGTGTACGGAGGTGTTGATCTCGCCCCAGTAGGCGCCAATGCAATCAGGGAAATCCACATCCTCGACCACCGCGACGGCTGGCCGCGGGCCCTCGGCCATGTGGCGGTAATAATCCATCCGCCGAGCCTTGATGATCTCGGCGGGCTCCTCCGGCGGCGCGAGCGCCGCGATCTTGGCGGTGCGCGCGTAGCCCACCATCGCGGGCGCGTCGGGGTGCGAGGCGAGCATCGTCCCCCGGGTGAAAGCGTTGAACCCGCGTTTTCCTTGCGCCACCTCGATGGCGTTGCAGACGGTGGGGGTATCGACCTGTTTCAGCAGGGTGAGAAGGGCGTCGTCCATTAGGCCTCCAGCCAGCGCGCGAGCGCTGCGTTTGTCACATCGGGTTGTTCGAGCGTGGGCAGATGCCCCGCCCCGTCGATTATTTCGAGCACCGCCCCCGGCACCAGCCCGGCGATGAGCGCGTGCCGCTCCACCGGGCACAGGGTATCGGCGCGCCCGCAGAGCGCAAGCGTCGGGACCCGTGTCGCACGCAAGGTGCGCGATTGGTCGGGACGGGTCATCAAGGCGCGGGACTGGCGGGCGAACACCTCCGGACCGAGGTCCAACGCCATGTCCATGCAGAGCTCGAGGATCGCCGCCTTTCCGGGGCCGTCGGCCAGATAGTTCGGCTTCATCTCGTCGCGCATGATCTCGGCAAGACGGCCCGCGCGCACGGCTTCTATCTGCGGACCCCGCCGGGCCTTGACCGCCTCGGTCTCGGCCAGCGGGTTGGTATCCAGAAGCGCGATCCGCTCGACCCTGTGGGGCGCCTGCCGCAGCACCTCCATCGCCACGATCCCGCCCATCGAGAGCCCCGCGAGCGCGAAGACCGGCGGGGCGGCGGCAAGCACATCGGCCGCGAGCGCGGCGACGCTGTCGCGCGCGATGATCGGCGCGAGCAGCAGGGTCCGGGTGCCGGAAAAGGCGGCGATCTGCGGCCGGAACAGCCGCGCGTCGCACATCATGCCGGGGAGGAGAACAACCGGGGTCACGGCGCGACCAAGGCGTTTCGAAACGCCTTGAAAAGCGCCTTCAAAGGCGCTTTGGCGCTCATTCCACCCGTTCCGCCCCGTTCGACAACGCCTTCAGCTTGGCATAGGCAACGTCAGGGTCAACCGCGCCGAAACCCGCGAAGGTCCCGAAGCCGCAATCGGACCCGGCAATCACCCTTTCCGCCCCGACAATATCGACGAAGCGCCGGATCCGCTGAGCCACCAGCTCCGGATGTTCGACGAAATTGGTCGTGGTGTCGACCACCCCCGGCACCAGCACCTTGTCGTCCGGGATCTCCACCTTGCGGTCGCGGAACACCGTCCACTCATGGGCGTGGCGCGGGTTCGAGGTTTCGAACAGCACGTAACGGGCGCGGGTGTTCATCAGGGTGCTGAACACCTTGTCCATCGGGATATCGCAACAATGCGGGCCTTCGTAGTTGCCCCAGCAGATATGCACCCGCACGCGCTCCAGCGGCACGTCCGACAGCGCGTGGTTCAGCGCCTCGACATGCATGTCGGCAACTTTGACGAACGCGTCGTCGGAGAGATCGTTGAACAGCATGTGGCGCGAGAGCGCGAGATCGGGGCAATCGAGCTGGAGGTCGAGCCCCGCGGCAACGATGGCCTCGTATTCCGCCTTCATTGCGTCCGCCAGAGCACCCAAGTAAGCCTCGCGCGTCGGGTAGAAATCGTTTTGCAAAAACAACGAGATAACACCCGGCGAGGCCGCATTCATGAAGCCACGCTCGACCCCGTGCTCCGCCATCGCCGCCTTGAGGTTGGCGATGTCCTTTTCGAGCTCGCCCTGCCCTTTCGACATGACCGCGCCGGTACACATCGGGCGGGCATATTGCGGCGTGCCGCCATCGTCGGCGAGGCGTTTGAGGAAGCCCGGAAACATCTTGAGATCGGCGGGCGCGTTGCGGGGGCTGTCGCCCGAGAATCCGGTGTAGCGGTCCTTCACGTAGGTCGCGTAGGAGATCTTCGAAGTCTCGCCGTCGCTGACGATATCCACCCCCGCCGCGACCTGCTTGCGCACGGTCTCAGACACCGCCGCCGTCATGCAGGCATCGAACGCGGCCTGGTCGAACGATTCCTCGCGTTCCCGTGCGAAGATGAAGTCCACCACCTCCTGTGTTCGCGGCAGCGAGCCCACATGGGTTGTCAGGATCTTTGTCATGTCGTCCTCCTCTGCCGGGCAGCCGTCACGCGATGCGCACGCCCTGACCGGTCAGTTCCTTTTGAACCGCCGCGATGTCGACCGCACCGAGGCCGACCCCCGATTTCACCGCAAACGCGGCGGCCACGCCCGCCCCCTGCCCGGTGACCGCGCAAGCGGCCATGTTGCGGGTGGCGGCATGGGCGATCTTGTCGCCGCCGATGGCCCGGCCCGCCACCAGCAGTCCCTCGACCCCTCGCGGCAGAAGCGCGCGGTAGGGAATGTGCATGTAACGCCCGGTCGTTGGCAGGACGAGCAGCCCGTACCCGTCGATGAACTCCGGGTAGACGCCGATCGTGTCGTCGAACCGCGCCTCACCGCGCACGTCCGCGCTGGTCATGTTGTAGGCCGCATCAATCTTGCGGCTGTCGCGGATGCCGATGGTCATGCCGAAATTGCGCAGGCGCAAGCCCTCGCAGCCGGGCGCATAGGCCCGCAACGCCGCGACGGCGAGCATCGCCTGGCGACGGCCCTCGATCTCGAACCGTGTGAGGTCATCGGGGTCAGTGCCGTCGCAACCGTCCAAGTGGACGAGGTTCATGTAGGTCATCTCACCAGTGTCGTGGACCATGCCCCAGGTGCCCGCGATGGTGGTCAGATCCGCCGGGATCAACCCCGCCGCGCGCGCCTGCTCAAACGGCCGCTTGAGGAACGGTGAAAACATCTCGTCTTCCTTGCCGTCCGTCTCGACCGTCCATTCGCCGCCCGACCAGTCGGCATAGGTGTGCGGGTTGGCTTTGACCTCTTCCATGAAGCGCGCCTTGTTCACACCCGCGACATGGAACATGACCGAGGCCGCCAGCATCTCTTCGCGCGCCGTGTGCCACACCGGCGCACCGGCGCGGTGGGCGATGTCCGCGTCACCGCTGGCGTCGATCACCACGCTGGCAAGGATCGCCTCGCGCCCGGCCTTCGACTCGGTGATGATCCCGGTGACCCGGTTGCCCTCCATCACCGGCGCAACCACGGCGCGGTGCAGCATCGGTGTGATGCCCGCCGCCTCGACAAGCCGGTCGGCGACAAGTTTGAACCCCTCGCTGTCCAGCTCGGTGCCGAGGCTCTGGCTCGACGCGGAGCCCGCCGACATGGCCTTCGCCCGGTCCTCGAACTCGCGCCCGATCCCGCCCGCCTCGATGGTCGCTTCGTGGCGGTACCAGGAGAAGCCCTCGACGCCCACCGTGGTGATGTTGCCGCCGAAACAGCCGAAGCGTTCGACGAGGGCGACCGAAACGCCACAGCGCGCCGCCGCCAGCGCGGCCGCGAGGCCGCCCGGACCCGCGCCCACGACGACGACATCCGCCTGGTGGATCACCTCCAGCGCGCGGGCGGGCTCGCGGATCTGCATCTCAGCTCGACCAGGTCGCGCCGGCGGGATCGTCGGTGGAGCGGATCCGGTAGAGGCTGGCCTCACCGGTCATGCTCGGCGCGAGCGCATGCGCCATTCCGGGCGGCACCGCGCAGGTGTCGCCGGGGTTCAGCACCGTCGTGCCGCCGTTCCAGCTCAGCCGCCAATGGCCGCGCACCGGCATCAGGATCTCGTGCCGCTCGGTCGCACACATCTCCGGCGGGATCGAACCACGGGAGAGAAACTCGACATCAAAACCGGGCCTGTCCCGGAGCAATCCATCCGCGCCGATCACCCGTGCCGGCTTGTCGCGGGCCAACGCCATCAGGTCCCAGTAGCGCGCCACGTAGTCACGCACCACGTCCTCGACCGGCACCTCCGGAAAGGCCTTCAGCTCCTCCTCGGTGAGCAGCGGCATCGGGTTCACGCCCACCGGCAGCGCCTCGCCCGCCTTGGTGTCGTAGAGCATCCCGTTCTCACCCAGCACCAGCCCGTGGTCGGCGGCATCCTCGATCACCTGCGGCGCCCAGGTCACCCCGCCGCCCGCATCGTCACCGCCGAGGATCGCCATGATCATCCCGTAGTCGGTGCCGACATTCTCGAACCCGCGGAAGATGCCGGTTGGGATATTGAAGATATCGCCCTCCTGCGCCACAACCTCGCCCGCCGTGCCGTGGCGGCCCCAGAAGAAGCGCCAGGTGCCCTTGAGCACGAAGAACACCTCCGCCGTGGTGTGGCTGTGCAGCGAGTTGCGGCACATCGGCGGTTGACCGGCGGCGCCGATGTTGAAGCCCGGGGTCTCGCGGATATGGATGTGCTGATGCGGGCTCTCGGTCACGCCCGCACCGATGATGGTGAAGTTCTCCTTCTGGTCGCTGCCCGGGGTGTGCGCGTCGATGAAAGCCGTGCGGCAGGGTTGCAGGTCGCCGTATCGAACGATGCGGGTTTCCATGTCTTGCGGTGTCATAGCTGTGTTCCTTGCGTCTGGATTGGGTTGGGTGGCTGGGTCAGAGGCCGCCCAAACCGGGGGGCCGCAGGTTCAG
>DQCI01000048.1:15061-17100 GCA_003545125.1 Paracoccaceae bacterium | reverse complement strand
GAAAACAGGCTCTCGCGCACCCGGTCGGTGGTGGGCCGCAGATGCGCGCCGGCGTCCCCCTTGCCGACCGAGGCAAGCACCCGCCCGCGCCAGTCACCGGCGATGATCCTCACGCTGTGAGCAGCGGTTTGAGGTCGGTGCCCGCATCGGCGACAAGCGCCTTGTCGGCGCTCTTGCCCGCCTCGATCAGCCGCTTGCCGATCATGTAGGCGCGCGGGTCGTTCATCGCGTCGATGGCAATGAGCCTGTCGCCGGCATAGTACCAGAAGCTGACCGCACCGTCGCCGCGCCGCTCGACGATCTCGTGGTAGCCCGTGCCAAGCCCCGCGATTTGAAGTTTAACGTCGTACTGGTCCGACCAGAACCAGGGCTTGGGCTCATATTGCTTGCCTGCGCCCATCATGTTCTCGGCCACCAGTTCACCCATGTCGATGGCGTTGCCGACGCTTTCGAGCCTGAGCCGGTTCGGTCCCACCGGAAACGAGGCGCAGTCGCCCGCGGCCCAGATGCTCGGGTCGGAGCTACGCCCCTCGGTATCCACCGCGATCCCGTTGTCGATGGCGAGCCCCGCCTGTTCGGCCACCGCCACGTCCGGTTTGACCCCGACGCCGACTATGACGAAATCCACCTCCAGGCGGGTGCCGTCGCCAAGCTCCGCGCCGGTGACCTTGCCGTCGCCGGTGAGCTTCGACAGCCCGACGCCTTCGCGGATATCGACGCCATGCTCCTTGTGCAGGTCGCGGAAATAGTCCGACGTCTGGGGGGCGGCGACGCGCTGGAGGATCCGGTCGGCCATTTCGACGAGAATGACTTTCAGCCCCTTTTTCGCCGCAACGGCGGCCGCCTCCAGACCGATGTAGCCGCCGCCCACGATCAGCACCCGGGCGCCTGCGCGAAATTCCGGTTCCATCGCATCGACATCCGCGAGGGTCCGTACACAATAGACCCCGTCGAGGTCGCCGCCAATGGCGTTGGGCAGCCGGTTCGGCACCGCGCCGGTGGTTAAGGCGAGCATGTCGTAGGCCAGCGCCTCGCCGTCGATCTGCACGGACTTGGCGTCGCGGTCGATGCGGTCGACCCGCGTACCGAGCCTGAGCGTCACGTCATTGTCGGCGTACCAGGCCTCGGGGCGCAGGAACAACCGATCAAGGTCCATGTCGCCGAGCAGGTAGGATTTCGATAGCGGCGGGCGCTGGTAGGGCGGTGCGGGCTCTTCGCCCACAACCGTGATCTGCCCGTCGAAGCCTTTGCTTCTCAACTTGGCCACCAGCGAGGCGGCCGCTTGGCCGGCTCCGACGACGACGACATGGCTCATGGTTTTCCCCTGTCCTGCTATTGGTCCGGAACCCAAAAGCGTTTCGTGATCAACTTGAGGCATAAGTTGATTTCGAAACGCCCACAACATCTATGGGTTCCGAGCGTTTCTCGAGAAACCAGTGAGTCAGGTTTGTCGCGAAACGCTTCAGGTCTTACGTATCAGATTCGCAATCGCAACCAGGAGAGCATGATGACGATCGATGTGGGCCACAGACTTCCCGATGCCACCCTTCTGCGCATGGGGCCGGACGGTCCGTCGACCGAAGACCTCACATCTCACCTCGCGGGGCGCAAGGTGGTGATCTTCGGCGTGCCCGCCGCCTTCTCCCCGACCTGCCAGACCGCGCATGTGCCGAGCTTCATCCGTGTGATGGAAGGGCTGCGCGACAAGGGGGTCGATGCGGTGATCTGCCTGTCGGTGAACGATCCACACGTGATGGCGGCCTGGTCGGAGGCCACCGGCGCGGCGGTGGCCGGGATCGCCATGCTGGCCGATGCCGACGGCGCCTTCACCAAGGCCATCGGCATGGATTTCGATGCCCCGGCCGTCGGGTTCCATGGCCGGTCGAAGCGCTATGCGCTGGCCGCTGAAGACGGGGTGGTCACCGTCTGGCACCCAGAACCCAAGCGCGGCTGCGCGGTCTCGAGCGGCGAGGCGATGCTGGCGGCCTTGTAGAGCCGGGGCCGGGGCTGGCCCAGGCACAGGACCCGGGCCACCGTCT
>DQCI01000048.1:8370-15045 GCA_003545125.1 Paracoccaceae bacterium | reverse complement strand
TCAGATCGCCGCAACCACGGTTGCCAGCATGTCTTTGACCTGGCCGGCCACCGCTTTCAGCGCGTCATTGTCGATCCCCGCCATCGAGGCCTGCGGATCCACCGCCGACACCTCGACGCCGCCCTCGACCGCGCGCAGGATCACGTTACAAGGCAGCATCGCACCAACGCGCGGCTCATACCCGATCGCCTCGTAGGCCATCTTCGGATTGCAGGCGCCGAGGATCTTGTAGCCGGGCATATCGACGTCGATCTTCTTTTTCATCGTGGCCGAGACATCGATCTCGGTCAGCACGCCGAACCCGTTCGCGGCGAGCGCTTCGCGCGCGCGGGTTTCGATCTCGTCGAAGGCGGCGCCTTCGAACAGGCGGTCGATGGTGTAGCTCATGCGGGTCTCCATATATGCGATTTTCAGAATGTGGGTTGCCCGCCCGCCGCGGTCAACCCGGTCCGCGCTTGAACGGGCCCATCGAGGTGAGAACCTCGATGTCTTCGCCCACCGCCTCGGCCTCGCGCTCGACGAATTCCTCGACCGCGCCGCGAAAGCCCGGATCGGCGATCCAGTGGAGCGAATGGGTGCGCTGCGGCAGGTACCCGCGCGCCAACTTGTGATCGCCCTGTGCGCCGGCCTCGACCCGCGCGAGCCCCCGGGTGATGGCGAAATCGCAGGCCTGATAGTAACACAGCTCGAAATGCAGGAACGGATGGTGTTCGGACTGGCCCCAGTAACGACCGAAAAGCGTGTCGCGGCCAATGAAATTGAGCGCGCCGGCCACGGGTTCGCCGTCGCGCATCGCCAGCACCAAGAGCACGTCGTCGCGCATCTCCTCCTGGACGATGTCGAAGAACGCGCGGGTAAGATAGGGCGTGCCCCATTTGCGCGCACCGGTGTCCTGGTAGAAGGACCAGAAGATGTCCCAATGCTCGGGCGTCAGCGCATCGCCGGTGAGCTGAACGATCTCACCGCCGAAACCCTGCGCCGCGCGCCGTTCGCGCCGGATCGCCTTGCGCTTGCGGCTGGAGAGCGTGGCGAGGAAATCGTCGTAGCTAACGTAATTCTCGTTGTCCCAATGGTACTGCGTGCCCAGCCGGTCGATCAGCCCCATCGCCTTGCCCGCTGCGGCTTCGGCATCGGTGCAGAAGGTGACATGGACGGAGGAAAGCCCGGCTTCTGCGGCGACCTGCACAGCACCCTGCACGATCGCGGCCGCAGCCCGCGCCTCGTGATCCGGGCGGGTGAGGAACCGCCGTCCGGTGACCGGGGTGAAGGGCACACTGATCTGCAGTTTCGGGTAGTAGCGCCCGCCCGCGCGTTCCCAGGCATCCGCCCAGGCCCAGTCGAAGACATATTCGCCGTGCGAGTGGCTCTTGAGATAGGCGGGTGCTGCCGCGATCATCTCGCCGCCGTCGTGCACGGTGATGTAGCGCGGCGCCCAGCCGGTGGTCTCACCGACGCTGCCCGACCGCTCGAGCGCCAGCAGAAACCGATGCGTCGTGAACGGGTCGCGCGGCTGCGCGCTGCCCTCGGGGGCCGCGCAGGCATCCCAGTCGGTCGCCGGGATGTCGGCGAGGGTCTCGTGCAGGCGGATCTCAAGGCTGTCGCTCATGCGCCGATACTGCCCCGCCCCGGCCCCGCGTCAAGCCGGGCGGGCAGCGGCGTGGTGCTCGAAGGTGATGTTATCGGCGATCTCGCGAGCTTGTGACTCCTCGGCGGCCGACCGGATCGTCCAGCACAGGATCGGTACGCCTAACGCCTTCAATTCGGCCACCCGCGGATTCGTCAGATTGTGCAAATCGTGGCTGATGAAACAGGCGCCGACCCGGTCGAAATCCTTAATCGCGAGGAGATGTGCCCGGGTCGCGGCCGGCAACAGCAACGCGTTGCCATGATCCCAGCCGGACGTGGTGAGCCCGCGCGGCACGCCTGGCGCCAGCTTCGCCATTGCGGCGACGGCATGCGGGTTGAAACTCATCACGGCGGCGGGGCCCGCGTACCCCGCGAGCGCCTCGGCCACCCAAACCTGGAGCGAACCGATGTCCGGCCCCATCGCGCCGTCCTGGTCCTTGATCTCGATGAGAACGGGCACCTTGCCGTCGACGGCGGTCAAGACCTGCGAGAGCGTCGGGATCCCTTCGTCGTCGCCCTTGAGCGGGATCGCCGCCAGTTCGGCCGCGCTGCGTGTCGCCACTGGCCCGGTCTCGTCGGTCAGCCGGTCGAGCACATAGTCGTGGAACACCATCGCCACGCCATCCGCCGAGGGCTGGACGTCGACCTCGATCCCGTAGCCGGCCGCCACCGCAGCCCGCACCGCCGCAAGGCTATTCTCGGGTCGGCCCGCCCCGTGCAGGGCGCGGTGGGCGAGGGGCGTGCGCAGAAAAGCGTCGGGCAGGCTCATTTGAGCTGAAAGATCCCTTCGATCTCGACCGCAACGCCGAACGGCAGGCTTGCTGCGGAGACGGCCGACCGGGTGTGCCGCCCAGCGTCGCCCAAGGCTTCGACGAGGAAGTCGGACGCCCCGTTCACCACTTTGGGTTGGTCGCCGAAATCGGCGGTGGAATTGACGAACCCGGTGAGCTTGACCACGCGCTTGAGCCGGTCGAGATCGCCCCCGGCGGCGGCCTTCACCTGGGCGAGCAGGCTGATCGCACACAGGCGCGCCGCCGCGGCGCCGTCCTCGGTGCTCAAGTCGTCGCCGAGTTTGCCGGTGAGGAAGGTGCCGTCCTTCATCGAGACCTGACCCGAGACATAGACCATGCCGTCGAGCACCATCCAGGGCACGTAATTGGCCGCGGGCGCCGGGGCGTCGGGAAGAGTGACGCCAAGGTCGGCTAGGCGTTGTTCGAAACCGCTCATGGGAGTTCTCCTGTTTTCGCTGTGACGCTACAGGGGGTTCGCGGTAACGTAAACGGGGAAGGCGCGTGCGGTGGGTTGTTTCCCGCGTTTCCGGGAATCCGGAACCCGGGGGCAGGCGTTTTGTCGTTCTTTTACAAATTGGTACATGCCGTTTGCGTGCCGGGAACACCGCCCCGATCAGGTCTCGCCAGCCAAGCTTCGAACGCCGAAACATGCCCTTCGCCGGCCAGCAATCCCGAAAGCGTTTCGCGCAAGACCTGAATCACTGGTTTGTCGGGAAACGCTCGGACCCCATGGATGTTGTGGGCGTTTCGAGATTAGCTTGGGACACAGGTTGGTTTCGAAACGCTTCAGTTCTCGCGGAACGCCGTGCTGAAATAGTCGGCGAGCGGTTTCAGGAGATAGGCCGCGGGGCTGCGTTCGCCCGTGTTCAGGTAGGCTTCCACCGGCATACCGGGCACCAGAACCGAACCTTCCGGCAGTTTCCCGATCTCGCCATCCGAGATTTCCACCCGCGCCCGGTAATAGCTCATCCCGCTGCGTTCGTCCTGGATCACGTCCGGCGACACGGAGATCACGCGTCCCCAGATCTCCGGCGTGCGGCGGGTGTCGAAAGCGGAAAACCGCAGCACCACGTCCTGGCCGACATGCACCTGGTCGATATGAATGGTGGCGATCTGGACGCCGATGATGAGGGGCCGGTCCTGGGGCACGATGAACAGGATCGGTTCGGCCGGGCGGATCACGGATTGCTCGCCGAAGACGCTCAGCTCATGCACCGCGCCTGCCAGCGGCGCGCGGATGTCGAGCCGGTTGAGCTGTTCCAGCAGCGCGCGGCGGCGCTCGGCCAGTTCCAGTTCGTTGCCTTCCTGCTCGGACAATCGCGCGATGGCCTCCTCGCGCATCTGTGCCTGGAGTTTCTGGATCTCGATGTCGATCTCGGTGATCTGCCCCTCGCTCTGGGCGATCGAGGCGGTGATCTCGCCCGAAGATCCTTCGAGCCTGGCCTGCTCGCGCCGGAGACCGAGGATCTTGGGCAATTGCGCGAGCCCCTGCTCCTGCAGCCTGAGCTGGCCGTCGAGTTCTTCGGCGATCAGCGCCAGTTGCGACTGAAGCGCCGTGCGCTGCGCCTCGAGCCCCTCGATCTGCGAGGCGATCTGCGCCTTGCGTTTGCCAAGTTGGTCGGTCGAGGACGCGAGGTTCTCGACCCGCTGTTCGAACAGCCGGCGGTTGCTCACGAGCATCTCGCCGATCTCCGGATAGCGGCCGACGGCGACGGTGATCTCCGGGTCGAAGGTGATTTCCGTGGCGCCGTCGCGCTCGGCCTCGTAGAGCCCGCGCTGGGCCATCAGCTTGAACAACTGGCTCTCGATGATCGAGAGCTCGCTGGTCAGCCTTTCCCGGTCGAGCCGGATCAGCACCTGGCCTGCGTCCACCTTGTCGCCTTCGCGCACCAGCACCGCGTCCACCACCCCGCCGTCGGGGTGTTGCACGGCTTGCCGGTTGGTCTCCACCTCGATCATGCCGGAGGCGACGATGGCGCCCGCGAGCGTCGAGGTGACGGCCCAGGTGCCCAGGCCGCCGACCAGAAGCAGCACCGCGATCAGCCCGAGCGTCAGCGGCGTTCGGGCCGACCAGGCTGCGAGAATCTCCGGATCGCCCCCGGCTGCGGGCGGGGCGGCCTTGCGGGCCGGCACCGCGACCTGTTTCGGTTTGATCTTCGCCAATGCGGTCTTCATCACGTCACCCCGCCGCTGCGGCCCTCGGCCGTGCTCGCCTGGATCTGGCGCGCATTCTGAACGGTGCGTTCCAGCACCTCGTCGCGCGGCCCCAGCGCCTTGATCATGCCGTGGTCGAGTACCATCAGCTGCTCGCATTCGGTGATCGCCGAGGGCCGGTGCGCCATGATCAGCACCGTGCCATCCATCGCCTTCATCTCGCGCACCGCGAGGTTCAGCGCCTGGCTGCCCTCGTTGTCGAGGTTGGAATTGGGTTCATCCAGCACCAGCACAACCGGGTTGCTGTACATCGCGCGGGCAAGGCCGATGCGCTGCATCTGGCCGCCCGACAACATGCCGCCCCCTGAGGAGACGCGGGTGTCGTAGCCCTCGGGCAGTTCGAGGATCATCTCGTGCGCCGCCGATTTGCGCGCCGCCTCGACCACCTTGGCGTCGTCCGGCGCGGCAAGCCCGGCGATGTTCTCGGCGATGGTGCCGTCGAACAGCTGCACCCGCTGCGGCAAATAGCCGATGTGCTGGCCGAGCACGGCCGGTTCGAATTGGTCGAGCGAGGCGCCGTCGAGCCGGATCTTGCCACCCGCCGGGCGCCAGACCCCGGTCAGACAGCGCGCCAGCGTCGACTTGCCGGCGCCGGACGGGCCGATGATGCCGAGCGCGGTGCCGGGCAGGATCTCGAAATTGATCATCCGCAACGAAGCCTGGGCCTGGCCGGGCGGGATCACGGTGAGGTTCTCGGCCTTGAGGTGCCCCGAGGGCGCGGGCAACTGGGTGCGCTGCACGTCGGGCGGGATCTCGCCCAGGAGCTCCACCAGCCCCTGCCAGCCGGAGCGCGCGCGCTGCACCAGCTGCCACTGGCCGATGGCGAGGTCGACCGGCGCCAGCGCGCGGCCGAGCAGGATCGAGCCCGCGATCATCGCGCCGGGCGTCAGCTCGCCCTGAAGCACCAGGTAGGCGCCGAGCCCCAGCATCGCCGACTGCAGAAACATCCGGAAAGTCTTCGACATCGACGAGAATTGGCCCGCCCGGTCGGACGACAGGATGGTGTCGGCGAGCGCACTGCGCCGGGCTTCATGCCAGCGTTCGAAAGCGGCATCGGACATGCCGAGCGCGCGCACCATCTCGGCCTCGGAGCGCACCTGTTCGGCCCAGCGTTCCGCCTGCATCGACGCCATGTTGGCGTTGCGCACCGGCCCGGAGGTAAACACCTGGTTGAGGATCGTGATGACGATCAGCACCGCCCCGCCTGACAGCGCAAGCAGCCCCAGCCAGGGGTGGAAAATGGCGATCCCGGCGAGAAAGATCGGCGTCCAGGGAATGTCGAACACCGCGGTGAACACCGGCGACGACAGCACCCGCTGCACCGCCTCGAGATCGCGCAACGTGTTCGAGGTGCGTCCGGTGCCGCCGGGCGTCGAGGCCTCGCGCCGCAGCACGGCGGAGAACACCCGTGCGTCGAGCCGGGCCTGGAAACCGGCGCCGATCCGCGACAGCACCCGGCCGCGCGCGTATTCCAAAATCCCCATCATCGCGAACAGAAAGCCCATCAGGATGGTGAGCGACACCAGCGTGCTTTCCGACCGCGAGCCCAACACCCGGTCATAGATCTGCAACATGTAGATCGGGCCGGTGAGCATCAGGAGGTTGACGAAAACCGAGAAGATCCCCGCCGACCAGAATAGCCCGCGGCTTTCGGCCCGGGTCGCGCGCAATTCTGCAACGCCCTGGTTGAGCTGCGCCGTGCTGAGTTTCGAAGTGCCTGTCGCTGCCACGCTGTGCCTACTCGTCCGTTCCGTTCCGGTCCCGGTTTATTGCGCCGACCTTACCTTCTGGTTGCGGGTCGGCGCAATCTCGTTGCGTCTGCGCCTGGGCGCGCCGGCGGCTATCCGTCAATCCCGAGGATCGAGCGCAGCACCCCGAACAGCGTATCTTCGCCGCCGGGCGCGGTATGGGTCGGGTTGCCGAACTGCGGCGCGGGCGCGATGCCCGGGGCCTCGGCGATCGGCGCGCCGGCCGCGATCATCGGCAGCGGCCGCGGCGTCAGATCGGCCTGCACCCGTGTCATGACCTCGTGCCAGATCTCCGC
>DQCI01000048.1:6626-8281 GCA_003545125.1 Paracoccaceae bacterium | reverse complement strand
GCGGCGGATGTCGTGCCGGTCTTGCCCGCGGCCTCGAAGCGGTCGAGCCGCGCCCGCGCGCCCGAGCCCGATTGCACCACCTGGTTCATCATGTAGATGAGCTGCTGCGCCGCGCTCCGGGTGATGACCCGCTCGCCGATACCGCCCGCCTGTTCCATCAGCGGCGCTTCGTCGCCCAGCAGCCGCAAATCGACAAGCCCATAGGGCGTGACCGACGAGCCGCCGTTGAGGATGCCGGCAAAGGCGCCGGTCATCTGCAACAGCGAGGTCTCCGAAGCGCCGAGCGCCAACGCGGGCCCGGCGGCAAGGTCCGACTGGATGCCGAACATCGAGGCCACGGTGCGCACGTTTTCGCGGCCGACCGATTCCGAGAGCTTTACCGCCGGGATATTGAGCGAATTGCGCAACGCATCGGTGAGCGTGACCCAGCCTTTGTAGTTCCGCGTGTAGTTCTCCGGGCACCATTGTCCCGACCCGGGAATGTCCATGCAGAAAGGCGCATCTTCGATCAGGCTCTCGTAGGTCCAGCCGAGATCGAGGGCTGCGGCGTAGACGAAGGGCTTGAACGCCGAGCCGGTCTGGCGCGAGGCCTGGGTCGCGCGGTTGAAATCCCCCGGCAGCGGCGCGTCGCGTCCGCCGACCATTGCCCGCACCGCGCCGTCGGCGCTCATCACCACGATCGCCGCCTGGGCATCGGATTCGTCGCTCACCTTCTCGGCGAACACCTCGGCCAGCGCCTGTTCAGCGGCGATCTGGATGTCCTGGTCGTAGGTGGTGTGGATGATGACGTCTTCGGTCGTGTCACGGGTCAGAAACGACGGGCCGGAGGCCATCACCCAGTCGGCGAAAAACCCGCCGGAGCGCTGCTCGGCGGCGGCCGACAGCGCCGGTGGGCGCGCCCGCACGATGTCGGCCTCGTTGGCGCTGAGATAGCCCTGGTCTTCCATCAACCTGACGACGGTAAGTGCCCGGTCCCAGCTGCGCTGGAAGTTGTTGGTCGGGTCGTACCGCGACGGCGCGGTCAGCGCACCGGCAAGGATCGCGGCTTCGCCTGCGGTGATCTCGCTGGCCGACTTGGCGAAATAGCGCTGGCTCGCGGCTTCGAACCCGTAGGCGCCGGAGCCGAGATAGGCACGGTTGAGGTAGATCGTGAGGATGTCGTCCTTCGAGAACTTCGCCTCCAGCGCCAGCGCGTAGATCGCCTCCTTGGCCTTGCGCAAGAGCGATCCCCTGCGGCAGTCACCCTCGTATTCCGCCTCGCTCATGCCGCTGTCGGGGTCGTAGGGCACCCCGAGGCAGAGCAGCTTCGCGGTCTGCTGGGTCAGCGTCGAGCCGCCGTGACCCGAGAGCGCCGAGCGGCCTTCCGACAGGTTGATCCGAACCGCCCCGGCGACGCCGCGCGGGCTCACCCCGAAATGGCGGTAGAACCGCTTGTCTTCGGTCGCGATGACCGCGTTTTTCAGATCGTCCGACACCGTCTCGGCGGTTACCAGACCGGCATATTGCTGCCCCCGCCAGGCGAAGGTGTCGCCGTAGCGGTCGAGCAGTGTCACCGATCCCTTGGCCCGCCCGTCGACCATTGCCGTGATCGGCGGCATCGATGAGGCGTAGTAGAACACCGCTCCGGCGACCAGCAGCCCGACGATCACGGCGCC
>DQCI01000048.1:2114-6549 GCA_003545125.1 Paracoccaceae bacterium | reverse complement strand
GCGGCACGGCTCTTGGTTGCGGATTTGCCGGTCTTCGCGGTCTTGCGCGCCTTCTTCTTCGCCGGATAGCGCCGGTCCGCCACCAGGGGCGGGCGCCTGGAACCTTTGTTACTCATGGAATGTCGTCCGACCTGCTCTGTTTTGGCCAATATATCGCTTCGGGGGTGCGAAGACGAGGGGGCAAGGACGGCGCCGCCGGTCTGCCCATTATTTCGGCGCCTAATTCTTGAGCAATCGACCGCGGATGTGCGCAAAATCCGGTTCGTCGGCTGTTTTACAGGCATTCCCCGGGGGGCGGCTCCTTGTTCCCGGCCCCTCTGCGGCGCTTGGTGCTCCCATCACAACGTGCGGGCGACGCTCGCTCAGGAAAAGGGGACCACACGTGAAACTGATCATTGCAGCGATCAAGCCGTTCAAGCTCGAGGAGGTGCGCGAGGCGCTCACATCCATCGGCGTGCGCGGCATGATGGTATCCGAAATCAAGGGGTTCGGCACCCAGTCGGGCCACACCGAGATCTACCGCGGCGCCGAATATGCCGTGAATTTCGTGCCCAAGGTGAAGCTCGAGATCGTGGTCGCCAACGCGCTCGCCGAGCAGGTCGTCGAGACCATCACCAAGACCGCCCAGACCGGCAAGATCGGCGACGGCAAGATCTTCACCCTCGATGTCGACAGCGCGCTCCGGGTGCGCACCGGCGAGACCGACGGCGACGCGCTCTGAGCCCGCCCGGAACGAGAAACAAGGACGCAATTGACATGACTTTCAACAAACTCCTCCCCCTCGCGGGCGCCGCGGCCCTCCTGCCGCTGGCCGCTGTCGCGCAGGATGCGCCCGTGCCTGCCGGCGCCCCCGCCGGCACCGAGATCGGCTTCATCCTCACCACCTTTATGTTCCTGGTCACCGGGTTCCTGGTGTTCTGGATGGCCGCAGGCTTCTCGATGCTCGAAGCCGGCCTCGTGCGCTCGAAGAACGTGACCATGCAGCTCACCAAGAACATAGGCCTCTTCTCGATCGCCGCGATCATGTACTACCTGATCGGCTACAACCTGATGTACCCGGGCGACGGCTGGGCGATCCCGAACGTGCTCGGCGCTTTCGGCACGGCGCAGCTCGAGCCGGTCGGCGTCGCTGCTGCGGATGTCGACCTCACCTACGCGTCGGTCGGCTCCGACTTCTTTTTCCAGCTGATGTTCTGCGCCACCACCGCCTCGATCGTCTCGGGCACGCTGGCCGAGCGCATCAAGCTGTGGCCGTTCCTGGTCTTCACCGTGATCCTCACCGGTCTCATCTACCCGATCCAGGCCTCCTGGAAGTGGGGCGGCGGTTTCCTCGCCCCCGGTGCTGAAGGCGTGACCGACTTTCTCGACTTCGCCGGTTCCACCGTGGTGCACTCGGTCGGTGGCTGGGCGGCGCTCGCCGGTGCGATCGTCCTCGGTGCGCGTAAGGGCAAGTACGGCAAGGACGGCTCGGTCAACGCCTTCCCGGGCTCCAACCTGACGCTCGCCACGCTCGGCACTTTCATCCTGTGGATGGGCTGGTTCGGCTTCAATGGTGGCTCGCAGCTCTACATGGACACCGCCGGCAACGTCGCCGACATCTCCCGGATCTTCGCCAACACCAACACCGCCGCCGCCGGTGGCGCGATCGCCGCGCTGATCCTCACCCAGCTGGTCTACAAGAAGGTCGACCTCACGATGGTGCTGAACGGCGCGCTGGCCGGCCTGGTCTCGATCACCGCCGAACCGCTGACCCCCTCGCTGGGAGCGGCGACCCTGATCGGCGCCATCGGTGGCGTGATCGTGGTCTTCGCCGTGCCGCTGCTCGACAAGCTCAAGATCGACGACGTGGTCGGCGCCATCCCGGTGCACCTGTTCGCCGGCATCTGGGGCACCATCGCGGTGGTCTTCACCAACTCCGATGCGAACCTGTTCGTGCAGCTCAAGTCGATCGTGATCGTCGGTGTGTTCGTCTTCGTGGTCTCGGCGGTGGTCTGGGTCCTGCTCAAGATGACCATGGGCATCCGGGTTCCGGAAGAAGACGAGTACATGGGCCTCGACAAGGCCGAGCTCGGCATGGAAGCCTATCCGGAATTCACCAATGGCTGATTGAACGCCGAATTGTTGCCAAACCAGAAACCCGGGCGTTCGCGCCCGGGTTTTTCTTTTGTTGGAATGGGCTTACGCGCTCGCTTCCACGGGTAGATGCTGTATTCCCTGCTCCAGATCGTTAACGAACGCTCACTGCGCGCAAGAGGTATGTCCCAGATGGTTTCCCCGAAGACACAGGTCGTGTCACACACGGACATTGATCCGGCGATCTGGGACAATGTCGTGCCCCTAGAGGCGCGCAGCCCGAAACTGCTCTACGCCTGGGAGCGCTGCATGGCAGAGGCCTACAGTCAGAACGGCGAACTCAAGGTGATCGTCGTCGGCCCGCTGTCGCAACCGGACGCGCTCTTGCCGCTCAGTGTCGCGCCGGAGGGCCTGAACCGGCACTATTTCGCGGGCAACGAGGACGGTGGGCTGTCCGTCCCCTGCCGTGACGCTTCGGTCCTGCCCGACCTTGCCGACGCCCTGATCGACCTGCGGATGCCTGTCGAACTCGGCTACTACCCGGCCGACGCCCCGTTGATCGATGAGATTCGGCGCGCAGCCCGTGGCCGGGCCAAGATGATGGTAAAGCCGCAGGAGATCCCCGCTGCGCCCTGGCTCGACATCGATCCGTCCTGGGTGGAGCCGGACCAGCATCTGAAGCGGAACACGAAACAGTCGATCCGCCGCAACGAGCGCCGGTTGAGAGAGGCGGGCGAGCTGCGGATCGACTTCCACGAGCCCGCCGAACACGAGGTCGATGCCCTGCTCGACATCGCCGTCGAGGTCGAAGCCAAAAGCTGGAAAGACCGCACCGGCACCGCGCTCGCCCATGACGACCGGCAACGAAACTTCTTCCGGCTCTATGCGAAGATCGCGGCCAAGGCCGGGCGGCTGCATGTCACGCTGGTTTCCCTCGATGGCCAGCCGGTGGCGATGTACATCGGTGAGATCTACGCGGGCGTTTTCTGGGGTTACAAGACCGGCTTCGACGAAGCCTTCGCCAAGTTCGGTCCCGGCATGCTCATCCACTACCACCTCATCAGCCATCTCGCCGGGCGCGGGGTGACACGGTTCGAAATGCAGGGCCAGTTCATCGAGTACAAGCGTCGCTGGACGGACAAGGCGGTGGAGACGGTCGCGGTCAGGATCTATCCCTACACACCGCGCGGGTTCGCGGCGGCCGCATACGATGCCTGGCGCCAGCGCCGCAAACGCCGCGAGGCGGCGCAGGAGGCAGCGGCGCGCGAGCATGCCGCAAAGCCGTCCTCTCCGCCGGCCACCGAGAAACCGGCTGAATAACCACCGGCGTGACGCGCGGTCCGTCGCCGCGCGCCCCGGTCGGGGTCAGCGCTTACACGCCCGCGTCGACGATTGCCTCGGCGAGGATATCGATATTGGCGTCGTTCAGCCCGGCGATGTTCATCCGGCTGTCGCCCACCATGTAGATCGCGTGCTTCTCGCGCATGTAGGCAACCTGCTCGGGCGTCGCGCCGATCCGGCTGAACATGCCGCGGTGCTCGGCGATGAAACCGAAGCGGTCCGATCCGGTACGCGTGCGCAGGGCGTCGGCGAGCTTCGCACGCAGCCCCAGCATGTTGCCGCGCACCTCTTCGAGCTCGGCAGCCCAATCGGCGCGCAGAGCCGGATCGTCGAGGATCATCTGCACCAGCCGCGCGCCGTGGTCGGGCGGGAACGAGAAGTTCTGCCGGTTGAGATGGGCAAGGGTCTGCTGGGTCAGCGCCTTGCGCTGCGGCCCCGGCGCGATCGCCATCAGAAGCCCCGTGCGCTCGCGGTAGAGGCCGAAGTTCTTCGAGCACGAGGCGGCGATCAGCATTTCCGGCAGCCTTGAGGCAAGCAGCCGGGTCGCTGCCGCGTCTTCCTCGAGCCCGTCACCGAACCCCTGGTAGGCGAGATCGATGAGCACGACGGCGCCCTTGTCCTCGATCAGCGTCGCCACCTCGTCCCATTGCGGCAGGGTCAGATTGGCGCCGGTCGGATTGTGGCAGGCGCCGTGCAACAGCACGACGTCGCCCGCCTTGACCTTGGCAAGGTCGTCCATCATGCCCGCAAAGTCGACCGCCCGGGTCCCGTTGTCGAAATAGCGGTACTCGGTCATGGTCATGCCGAGATGCCGGATGATCGACGGGTGGTTGGGCCAGGTCGGCGCTGAAAGCCAGATCGTCGCCTCCGGTGTCGCCATCTTGATAAGCTCCAGCGCCTGGTGGATCGCCCCGGTGCCGCCGGGCTGGGCGGCGAAAGCGAGACGGTCTTCCTCCACCGCGTCGCCGAGCACGAGACCGGACAGCGCCCGCCCGAAAGCCGGATCGCCCGCCAGCGCGGT
>DQCI01000048.1:0-2046 GCA_003545125.1 Paracoccaceae bacterium | reverse complement strand
TTGTCGGCAGGCAATTCGGACAGGTTTTCCAGCATCAGGCTTCTCCAGTTGCGACGGCGAGGTCGTTGTACATGCCCCATTCGGCCCAGGACCCGTCGTAGACGGCGTGTCGCGGGTGGCCGATCACGGTGAGCGCGAGGTCGAGGATCGCGGCGTTCACACCGGATCCGCAGGCGGCAATCACCGGCTTCGAAAGATCGACACCGGCGGCTTCGAACAGACCCCGGAGCGTCGCGGCATCTTTCAGCGTGCCATCCTCGCGCAGAAGGTGCATCCACGGCAGGTTCTTCGAGCCCGGGATATGGCCCATCCGGAGCCCGGGGCGCGGTTCGGGCGCCTCGCCCCGGAACCGGTCCGCGGCGCGCCCATCGACGATCTCCCAGGACCCGAGTTTCGCGGCGGCAGCAACTTTTGTCACATCCTTGACCATGTCGAGCTGTTTCTCGACGATCATGTGCCGGTCGCGGATCGTCGGCGGGCCGTCGGTCACCGCGCGCCCTTCGGCGAGCCATTTCGGCAGGCCGCCGTCGAGCACGGCGATGTCGGTTTTGCCGAAGGCACGAAACGTCCACCACACCCGCGGCGCCGAGAAGATGCCGAGCGAATCGTAGACAACGATCTGATGGCCGTCGCCGACCCCCATGGCCCGCACACGGCTCAGGAATTTCTCCAGCGGCGGCAGCATGTGCGGCAGGTCCGAGCGCAAGTCCGCGATCTCGTCGATGTCGAAGAAGCGCGCGCCGGGGATGTGCCGGGCTTCGTATTCGGCCCGCGCATCTCGCTCTACCGTCGGCAGGAACCAGGACGCGTCGAAGATGCGCAGATCGGGGGCATTCAGATGATCAGCGAGCCACGCGGTCGAAACCAGGGTCTTCGGATCGCTGTGCGGCATTTTTCTCTCCCGGCAATCGACACTTGCCTACAGAGCGCTGCGGGGGGAGGCAAGCGAAAGTGGTTCAGGCATCCGCCCCGTGCGTCACGCCGGGCGCGCCTGAACGCGAACAGGGCGTTGACCAACGCCAGAGCGCCGCCCGCAATGAACGCAGCACCAAGGCCGAGGGCGTCCGCCAGGGCCGCTCCCGCGAAGGGCGCGGCGAGCAACGCCATCGTGTTCGCCGCCTCGCTCACCGATGCCACCCGGGCCATCCGGTCGGGTGGGGTTTCGGCCTGCATCACGGTACGCAACGGCACCAGAATGGCGGCTGAAACCAGCCCGATGACGAAACCCCCGGTCAGAATGCCGGCAAGAGGCAGCACCAACCCGAGGCGCTCGGCGAAGCCAAGGCCGATGATGAGCAACGCCCCCAGCGCGCCCGCCCCGGCCACGACCGCGAACGGCCGGCGGGCCGCACCCCGGCCGGAACCGAGCGCGCCCAGCACGCCGCCTGCGCCGACAGCGGCAAGGATCAGTCCAAGCTCGGTTTCGTTGAACCCGAGCCCCGCGACCAGCGGCGCGATCAGGCTGTCATAAAGGAACATCGCCCAGAACCCTGCCGCCATCAGCCCGAGCGCCGCCGCAAGCCGCGGCCGTTCCACAACCATCCGCCGGACCTCGCCGAGCGACGCGAACAGGCCGGGGTGCGCCGCGTCCATCGGTGCCCCCGGCAGATGCACCAGCCGCAGCGTCAGGAGCCCCGCGAGCGTGGCAACGCACGCGTTGAAGAGGAATACGCCCGATGCCGCCATCGTGGCCAACAACACCCCGCCCACCGCGGGGCCGGCAATCTTCGACATCTGGTTGACGGCAAGGCTCAGCGCATTGGCGCCACCAAGATCTTCCTGCGCTGCCAACGCTTTCAGCGCGGCCTGTTTCGCCGGTGCGTAGAAGGCGTCGATGGAATTGCGCAGGAACACCAGCAGCAGCAGGATCTCCCACCGCCCCGCCAGGACGAAACTCGCGGTCACCGCGGCCTTGCCAAAGTTCGCCGCCACCATCACCGACCGGAGCGGTGCGCGGTCCACGAGCACCCCGGCCAGCGGCCCGACGACGACGTAGGGCAGGCCCATCGCCACGGCGAGCAGGGCGAAAACGCGCGGTTCAACACT
>DQCI01000333.1:4817-8060 GCA_003545125.1 Paracoccaceae bacterium | reverse complement strand
TGCCCCGCGCCGATCTCGACGTAGCCGGTTTTCTTCTCTTCCGGCAGGCCGGTGCAGAGCGGCAGCGCGGCGGCGCATTGGCCGGGTGCGGTGATGTCGTCCTTCGAGCCCTCGACCGTCTTCACCGCGACATCGGTGATCTTGCCGATGTCGATCTGATGCCCATCGACCGTGAACGCATTGCGCGCGATCTCGCGGTTCTTGAAGATCCGCTCGACGGTGGAGAGGTAGAACTCGGCCGCCATATCCATCACTGCGAGGTATTCGTCGTAGAACTTGTTGTGCTTGTCGTGATCGCCGGCCGAGCCATCCATGACCGAGCCGATCTGGTTGGTGAACGCCTTGGTGTGGGTGTCGGCGTTCATCGACATGAAGCCTGCGAGTTGCAGAAGGCCGGGATAGACCATCCGTCCGGCGCCCTGGAACTTGAGGCCGACGCGCTGGATCGCCATTTCCTCAAGCTGGCCCATCGTGACCCGGCTGCCGAAATCCGTCACTTCGGTGGCGGCGACATCGGGATCGATCGGTCCGCCGATCAGCGTCATCGTCTGCGGCTGGGCTTCCGGGTCGAGCTCGGCAAGATAGGCTGTGGCGGCCAGCGCCAGCGGTGCCGGCTGGCAGACGGCGATGACGTTGATGTCCGGTCCGAGCGCGCGCATGAATTCGATGAGGTAAAGCGTGTAGTCCTCGACATCGAATTTGCCGTCGCTGAGGGGGATGTTGCGGGCGTTGTGCCAGTCGGTGATGTAGATATCGGCGTCGGGCAGCAGCGAGGCCACCGTCGAGCGCAGGAGCGTCGCGTAGTGGCCGGACATCGGCGCGACAAGGAGGATCCGGCGCGCCATCTCCTGGCGCCCCTGAACCTTGAAATGGACCAGGTCGCCGAACGGTTTTTCGACCAACTTCTCGACCGAGACCACGTGGTCGCGCCCGTCTGCACCGACAACCGAGTAGATCCCCCAGTCGGGCTTGGCCACCATCCGCGCGAAGCTGCGCTCGGTTACATCGCCCCAGGCCGAAAGCCAGGACATGTAAGGGTTCGGCATGGCCGCGACGGCAGGGTAGGCGCCCAGAGCGCGCGCCGTCGCGCCCATCCACTGGCTGGTGTTGCGCATCGTTTCCATCAGGTCGTAGGTGGCCATGTAGCGCAAATTCGGTCCTCCGTTCGCGGCTGCTCCGTCGCCCTCGCACGGTTGCCCGGGGCACAGCTGTCAGCTAGCCTGTCCGTCAGGAAGCAGCCCGGGCGGCAAATGCTGCAGGTGCGAAATAATAGGCCGGATCCTTTAACATGACAACAAAAGATATTGAGGCGTCACAAGTTAGCGACACTCTCAAGCACAATCTGGCCCGGATCGAGGTGTTGACCCAGCGCATGGCAACCGCGCTTGCGCACAAGAAAGAGATCCGGTCGTCGCTCCAGGCGCCGACGCCGGAGCTCTGGGCCAAGGCCGCGGGCGCGTTGATGGGCGAGGCGATGTCGCACCCCGAGAAGATCTGGGCCGCGCAGATCGATTACTGGGGAAAGGCGGTGCAAAACGCGGTCGCCGCGCAAGAGGCGCTGGTGGCGGGCGGCGTGGTCGAAGAGGACGACACGCCCGCCGATCCCCGGTTCAAGAACCCGCTGTGGCAGACACATCCCTATTTTCATGCGCTGAAGAAGCAGTATTTCATCGCTGCGGAGGCGATCGAGAAGGCGATCGAGGATCTTGACGGGGTCGGCGAATACGACCGCTGGCGGCTCGAGTACTTCTCGAAGCAGATCGTCGACATGATGGCGCCGACCAACTTCCTTGCCACCAACCCCGACGCGCTGGAGAAGGCGATCGAGACCGAGGGGCAATCGCTGGTCGACGGGCTGGAGAACATGATCCGCGACCTCGAGAGGAACGACGGCGAGCTGATCGTCACCCTGTCCGACCCGGAGGCGTTCAAGGTCGGTGAGAACCTCGGCACCACCGAGGGCAGCGTGGTGTATCGCAACCGGATGTTCGAGCTGATCCAGTATGCGCCCAGCACCAAAAAGGTGCGCGCGACGCCGCTGGTGATCTTCCCGCCCTGGATCAACAAGTTCTACATCCTCGATCTCAAGCCGCAATCGAGCCTGATCAAATGGATCGTTGACCAGGGTTACACACTGTTCGTGGTTTCCTGGATCAACCCGGACGCCACCTACGCCGACGTAACGATGGGAACCTACGTCGAGGAGGGCTATCTTGCCGCGCTGGCCGAGGTGAAGGCGATCACCGGCGAGGAAAAGGTCAATGTCGTCGGCTATTGCATCGCCGGAACAACGCTGGCGCTCACGTTGTCGCTGATGGCGCAGCGCGGCGACGACAGCGTGAACTCCGCCACCTTCTTCACCGCGCTCACCGATTTCTCGGACCAGGGCGAGGTCGGCGTCTTTCTCGATGAAGGGTTCGTCGGCGGGATCGAGGAGGAGGCGCAGGAAACCGGGGTGATGTCCTCGCTCTTCATGTCGCGCACCTTCTCCTATCTGCGCGCGAACGACCTGATCTACCGCCCGGCGATCAATGCCTACATGCTCGGCAACCGCCCGCCCGCCTTCGATCTGCTCTACTGGAACGGCGACGGCACCAACCTGCCGGGCAAGATGGCGGTGCAATACCTGCGCGGTCTGTGCCAGCGCGACGAGTTCGCGGGCGCGGGCTCGGGCTTTGCGTTGTTCGACACGCGGGTCCGGATCGAGGAGGTCAAGGTGCCGCTCTGTGCGATCGCCTGCGAGACCGACCATATCGCCGCCTGGAAGTCGAGTTACCGCGGGATGCGCAAGATGGGGTCGGACGACAAGACCTTCATCCTGGCGCAATCGGGCCATATCGCGGGCATCGTCAACCCGCCGTCGAAGAAGAAATACGGGCATTACATGAACGAGGCCTGGCCCGAGGATCCGGACGACTGGAAGGGGGGGGCGGAGTTTTTCGAGGCCACGACCTGGTGGTTCCACTGGGAGGAATGGCTGGCCGAACGGTCCGGCAAGAAGATCCCGGCCCGCAAACCCGGCGACGGCGGGCACCCGGTGCTCTGTGCCGCACCTGGCACCTACGTGGCCGGCACACCCTGGCGGCCAAGCTGACCGGCTTGCCCGCGCGCGGCGCGGGGGGGCGGTCGGAACTGGTATCTGAAATCTACGCTGCAGTGCAGAAAGACCCCTTGACTTTCTGCACTGCAGCATTCATATTCTGTGTCACAGGATGACCCTGGGGCAACGCCCGGCGCCCAGTG
>DQCI01000333.1:3997-4665 GCA_003545125.1 Paracoccaceae bacterium | reverse complement strand
GCCCAGATGAGCGAGAAGTTCTCCAAAGTCGCGCTCGACGCCGCCGAAAAGTCGGCCGAGATCTCGACCAAATGGACCAAGGACATGCTCTCCAAGGTCGGTGAAGTGACCGCCGCCAAGGACGATGCCACCGCCTACACCAAGGCGGTGACCGACTTCGCCTCGGCCCAGGCCGAAACCGCCGCCGAGAACATGGCCGCCTTCGCCGAGATCGCCAAGTCGGTCCAGACCGAGACCGTCGAGCTGATGATGGCCGCCGGCAAGGACATGGGCGCCGAAGCTTCCGCCGCCGTCAAGAAGGCCACCGACGAGGTGACCAAGGCCGCGAAGAAGGCCACCGAAGCGGCCAAGTAAGATATCCGGGGCCGGTATCTCCTCCCACCGGCTGGATCTGCGGGCGGACCTTCGGGTCCGCCCTTTTTTTTGTCGGCGGATCAGGCGGTCTTGCCGGCGCGCGAACAGGTCATCCTCGCGTGCGTTTGACGCGGGACCGGAGCCGTCTCAGCCGGGCCCGGATCCTGTCGATCCCGAAAGGATCTCCGGCCGCCTTGGCTGCGCGTTTTCGGCTGCCCGGACCGGTCCCGGGCGCCGCGCCGGGCTTGCCGCGGCCGACGGACTGGGCCCGCCAGGCCCGGTAGTGGTCGCTCCGTCGCCCGGAGAACAGCGCC
>DQCI01000333.1:0-3949 GCA_003545125.1 Paracoccaceae bacterium | reverse complement strand
TTCGTGAAGAACGGGGCATCGCGCATCTTGTCGGGCACGTTGACGAGGTAACGCTCGGCATTGCCGGTCAGGATGATGTCCGGTTCGGTCGCGTTGGCGACATCCTCCATCACGTAAGGACAGCGCACGAGGATCAGTTCCCTGAACAGCGGCGTCAGGATGTAGAGCGTGTCGGCGAAGAAGCTGTCGCCGAACATCAGGATGCGCGCTCGGTTCGGCGCGGCCTTGTTCCGGTAGTACTTCACGGTTCCGCTGTTGCCGGGGATCATACTTTTGTTGCTAAACCCCCTGGTTTTCCGCGTGACCCCTTCGAAGTCGCGGATTCTCACCTGCTTCTGACGGGGCAGGCCGCGCATGTGCGCCAGATCGTTCGCCTTGCGGTGCGTCGAATACTTCGGCTTGAAGGGGTCGATCGGGACGCCCACGGTGCGCAGGGCGATCTGCGCGATCTTCAGATAGCCCGGATCGCTGCAATGGCTGCCGCGCTTCTGGAAATCGACGTCGCCAACCAGATCATCCAGCGGGTAGATCACCTCGTCGTGCCGGTGGGCCTCGCTGAAGAGGGGCGACAGCGTCACGCCGACCTTGGCGAAATCGTCCCGGAACGCCATGGCCTTCGTGGGATAGACGACATGCAGATAGGGAATGCCGGCCGCCTTGCAGTAGGCCGCGCTCAGATCGACATTGTTCTGGAAGCGACGGATGGCCTCCTGGCTGATGGTCTTTTCGCCGGTCAGGTGTTGGAACTCCGACTGTGCCCGATCCTGTTGCTGCAGGTAGAACTGACCGTTGAGTTCGATCACGCCGTCTTTGGCGACGATGCGGTTCATTCTGGAATTCGCCATGTTCTAGCCTTCCGACGCGCACAAGGTGCGGCATATGGCCGAGGAGCGTGTCGCGCGATCGCGAAAATGAGCGATCCTCGCGGGCGCGGCATGTGAACTGGCCCGATGGCGATATCTCACGGATAATCTCAGTCTCGGCGTGTAATGAATTCTTGCGAGTATTCCGTTACAAACCCGGGTCATCGTCAAGTGGGTTTCTTCGCCCCTGGGGCGCGACCGACGGTGCGCAAGGTCGCGGCACCGTGCCGCGATGCAGCGCTTGCTTTTCCACAGGACGCTGGCCTAGGTTGTTTCCGCGGGGGCGAAACGATCCCGCTTTGGGAGGAGAGACACGCTTTGGCCACCGACAAGGACACGCTGCTCATCAAGCGCTACGCCAGCCGCAGGCTCTATAACACCGAGACCTCGGACTATGTGACGCTTGAAGACATCGCCGGCTTCATCCGCGACGGCCGGGAGGTGCAGATCATCGACCTCAAGACCGGCGACGATCTCACCCGGCAATTCCTGCTGCAGATTGTTGCCGAACACGAAAGCCGCGGCGAAAGCGTGCTGCCGGTGGATGTGCTGACCGACCTCGTGCGCTCCTACACGACCCAGGCCCAGTCCGTTGTGCCGCAATTCCTTGCGGCCTCCTTCGACATGCTGCGCGAAGGCCAGTCGAAGATGATGGAAAACCTCGAACACTTGCCGAACCCGATGAAAACCATGCCCGGGTTTGAGGCGATGCAGGCCCAGCAGCGTGCGTTTCTCGAAGCGATGATGCAGGGGTGGGCGCAGCCGGGGGCGGCGGGCCAGTCGGCGGGCCAGTCGGCGGGGCAGTCGGCGGGGCCGGATGACGGCGGCGGCGAGAAATCCGACAGTGAGCTCGCGGCGATAAAGCAGCAGCTCTCCGAGTTGCAGGCCAAGCTCAAGGACATCTGACGGGGCGACACGCCCGGGCTGGGGCCCGAACCGGGGATCCAGAACATGGTCGAGACGGCGGGTCGGGTCACGCTCTGGGGGATCGAGGTTTTCCTCGCAATCGCAGAGGAACGCTCGATCTCGGCCGCCGCGCGCCGCCTCGGCGCCTCGAATTCCGCCACCAGCCAGCAGCTCAGCAATATCGAGACCGCGCTCGGCACGCTGCTGGTCGACCGCTCCGCGCGCCCGCTCGGATTGACCCCGGCGGGCGAGCTGTTTCGCCGCCGCGCCCGCATCATTCTCGACGAGACCGAGCAGGCGCGCGCGGAACTGGCGATGGGCGACCACACGGCGCTCTCGCGGTTGCGCCTCGGCATGATCGAGGATCTCGACGCCGATGTGACGCCCCGGCTGCTCGGCGAGATGGCCGAGAGCTTCGCTCGGACACGGTTCCTGCTCGAAACCGGCCCCTCGCACCGGCTCAACGACCAGCTCGACGCGCGCGCGCTCGACGTGATCGTGGCGGCCGACATCGGTGCGCCCGCGGACTGGATGGAAGTGCATCCGCTGATCGAGGAACCGTTTCTCGCCGCTGCGCCGCGCGGGGTGGCGGGCGGGCTCGCCGGCTTGCGTGCGCTGCCGCTGATCCAGTATTCGACCCGGCATCGCATGGGCCGGGTGATCGCCGAACACCTCGCGCGCCAGGACCTCGCGCTCGCCCACCGGTTCGAGCTCGACAGTTACCACGCGATCATGGCGATGGTGGCGGCGGGGGCGGGCTGGACCATCCTGACGCCGCTTGGCGTGTTGCGTGCCCATCGCTTCGTCGATGCGGTTGACCTCCACCCGCTGCCGGTCGAACCGCTGTCGCGCCGGATCTCGCTGTCGGCGCGTGCGGGAGTGCTGGGCGAGATGCCGGGGGAGCTGTCGGACCGGCTGAGACGCCTTTTGGGCGAGCTGATCGTGGCGCCTGCGGTGGCGCGCTACGGGGGCCTGATGGACGATCTGCGGGTGTTGTGAGCGGGGGAAGCGATTTGGAAATCGCTTTGCAACGCCTTTCGAAAGGCGTTGGCCGCGCCCGGCCTCAAGGGTTGAGCGCAAGGTCCGCGACGATCCCGAAATGGTCCGACCCGAGTTGCGGGCGCCGCTCCAGGGAGCCGCCGCCGGGGGCGAAGGCGAGGTCGATCGGCAGCGGCACTTGGCGCAGGAACAGGGTTGGGCGAACGGGCCCGGCCGCCCGGGTGTTGCTCGCCGTGGCCAGCCGCCGGACCCGCCATGTCCAGGGGAAGGCGTTGAAGTCGCCTGCGATCACGGCGGGCGCGTCAAGGCTTTCGAGCAGCGTCTCGGCGGCGGTTTCGTTCTCGGCGTTGTCGTATGGCCAGGGCCAAGGGAGGTGGGTCGAGACCAACCAGACCCTGTCGCCCTCGACCCGGACCGGGGCCGCCGCCATGGCGAATTGCTTTGAACATGTCGGTGTGCCGTCAAAAGGTAGGCGGGACAGTACCGCGATCCTGGTCGCCCATTGGAACCGGCACAGGTGCTGGTGCGGGAAGCTGGCGCGCAGCAGATCGAGCGCAAGGACGTTGCGGTCGGAGACTTCCTGGAGGAACACCGCGTCGACCGCAGCCGCCTCGATGTCGGCCACGAGAGCCGCGGGATCGCGATTGCCCGCCCAGAGGTTTTTGGAATAGACCCGCAGATCGCCGCCAGCGGACTGGGGCAGAAGTTGGGGGCCGACGCTCGCCAATGCGGCCAAGCCCACCGCCGCGAAACCAATCCGCCACGATGTGCGGGAAGCTGCCACGAAGCCGGCGAGCGCGATGAGCCCGAACAGCGGCCGTGCGAGCGCCAGGGTGTCGGCGGCCCGGTGCAAGGCGCCGCCGAAACCGGCCAAGGTCAGCAGGCTGGCCAGCCCGACGACAACAAGAGCGGGCTTTCTCACTGGAGCGTCTTCTTCGACATCGTGGCTCCCTTAGTTTAATGGAAAACAAGGTAGTGAATGGTGATATTAATGTGATGCTTGAACAATTCTACGCCGCTTTCAGCACCTTTGCCTCCCAGCCTCGCAGCACCGTGCGGGCTGTGTCACCGTAGTGGCGCGGGTCGGCGCGTAACGCTGGGAAAGCGGCGAAGAGCGTTTCGCGGGTGCGCGGGTCAAGTGTGCCCAGGCCCTGCGCGCCGGGGTGGAAGCTTTCCGACCA
>DQCI01000244.1:3239-4865 GCA_003545125.1 Paracoccaceae bacterium | reverse complement strand
CGAGATCGACGACCTTGATACCGGCTTCCTGCGCCGATTTCATGCAGGGCAGCAGGTTGGCGGAATTGATCGCGGCGGTGATCATCGCGACCGGATTGCGCTCGAGCATAGTATTGCAGACGTTGAGCTGGCTTTCGGCCGCCTGATCGCTCTCGACCGCCTGCAGATAGTACGCGACGCCGGCTTCCGTTGCGCCGTCTTCGACACCTTTGCCCATCGCGCCCCAGAACGGGTTGGCGAGGGTCTTCATCAGCACGCCATATTCGCCGTCGGCCTGCGCGGGTGCAACCGCGAGCAAGGTCGCAAGCGCCGCGGCGCCGAGCTTCAGGGTGGATTTCAGTGTGGACATGGTTTCCTCCTCCAGGATCATGGTCATTCTATTGGCCGCCGTTCCGGGACCGGCGCGGCGGCGCCTTCTCCGTCTGCCCGGCCGACTGGCGGACGAGCATGGTACAGGGCTCCAGGTATTGAACCGGGAACCCGGTGCTTTCACCCTCGACCCGCGCGAGCAGAGTGCCGAGCGCACGTTCGGCGATCGCTGTTACGGGCTGCGCAACAGCAGTGATCGAGGGCCAGGTGGTCTGCATCCAATCCGCATCGTCGAAGCCGACGAGGGCGATATCCTCAGGCACGTCGAGCCCCATCCGGCGGATTTCGGACAGGACCAGAAGTGTTGATTGCTGCGACAACGAGAACACCGCCGCGGGACGGTCGGTGCCCTGGTTGGCGGCGAAATAGTCGCGGATCGCGGGGCGCTGGTCTTCCAGTGGCGCGTCGGACAGCAATTCGTCGATCCGCATGCCGGGATCGAGGGCCAGGGCGCGCTCGCGGAAGCCCTCGAGACGGGTGCGGATGGCCTTGGAAATCTGCGTCGCCCCATGCAGCAGCACATGCCGGTGACCGAGACGAACAAGAAAATCCGCCACGGCCGCCGAGGCGGTGTGGTTGTCGGCGGATACGGTATCGAAGGCATCGTCGGCCGAGACCCGGTCGACCAACACCGCCTGCATATCGAGATCGCGCAAAGTGCGCGCGCCCAGACCCCGTTCGGAGCGCACCGGCACCAGCACGCAGCCCGCGACCCGCCAGTCGTTCATCCCCTGGATGAGATCGGCCTCGCGCGCCTCGCTTTCGCGGGATGTGGCGACGATCATGTGGTAGCCTGCCGCCTCGGCGGCGCGTTCGAGCCCGGTGACAAGCCTGCCGAAGAACGCGCTTTCGAGATCGGGCACGACCGCACCGATAATCCGGCGTTGTTCGCCGCGCAGGCCCGAGGCGATGGGATCCATCCGGTAGTCGAGCGCCGACACCGCTGCGCGCACCCGCTCGGCATTGTCTTCGCGCACCGTTTTGACGCCGCGCAGCACTTTCGAAACGGTGGCCGCCGAGACCCCCGCAGCCTTGGCGACATCGTGGATCGTCGCGCGCTTCTGCTTGTCGTCAGCCGGCATCTTTCTCCTCCGGCCCATTCGCCATTGTCTGCGTATTGGGCCTCGAATCTCACGATAAATCGGTTTATCCTGCAAGTAAATCGCTTCATTGATGGTTCGGCTCATCCTTGTGCCGATCGAATTCTGCGGAGAGAGAAATGACCGATGCGACCAGACCGCTTGTGATCTCAGCCCC
>DQCI01000244.1:2109-3093 GCA_003545125.1 Paracoccaceae bacterium | reverse complement strand
CTCAAGGCGGTGCTGAACGTCGAATCCAACCTCATGGACAACATGCCATATGGTGAAATCTTCGCCCGCGGTATCCACGTGGTGACCACCGGCGGTGTCTTTGCCGTGCCCGTGGCCGAGATCGGGCTTGGCTTTGCGCTCGATCTCGCCCGCGACATCACCCCGGCCGACCTGGCCTTCGCCGAGGGACACGAGCTCTGGGGCGGAGATGGCAACGCCTCTGCCCGGCTGCTCACGGGCTCGGATGTCGGTCTCATCGGATTCGGCGATCTTGGCCGGGCGATGAACCGCCTGCTCGAGGGTTTCCGGTGCGACGTCAAGGTCTTCGATCCCTGGCTGCCGCCGTCGATACTGGACGACGCAAGGGTCACCCCCGCCACGCTCGANNNNTTCATCTTCGTCATGGCCGCGGTGACGAGTGAGAACCGCGGCTTCCTCGGCGCGGACGCGTTCGCGTCGATGCGCCCGGGGGCCGCGTTCATCCTGCTCTCGCGCGCTGACGTGGTGGATTTCGACGCGCTGCTCGATGCCGTCGAGCGCGGCCATATTCGCGCCGCCACCGACGTCTGGCCGGAGGAACCCATGCCGGCAGGCCACCGCGCGCGCGGGCTCAGCGGACTGATCCGCTCCGCACACCGCGCGGGCGCAATGGATGTTGCGTTCAAACAGATGGGCGACATGGTGCTCGAAGACATGGCCCTGATGGACAAAGGCCTGCCTCCAATGCGCTGCAAACGGGCCGAACGCGAAACGGCGCAGCGCATGCGGTCGAAGCCGGTCGACAAGAATTGACGCGGTGAGGTCAATCTTGCCGCCATCTGGTTCTGAAAGGGTTGCTGTGTTGCCATGAGTGGCTCGGTTCGCCCCCGGAGCGGCCCAAGGCCAACCCACCGGGTGGCCGGCTTGTCTCAGCCTGTCCGGCAGGGCAAGCCGAGCGTTGTTTTCACCGCGAGGTCAACGGTCCTTGAGAAACCCTCGGGGTGC
>DQCI01000244.1:0-2036 GCA_003545125.1 Paracoccaceae bacterium | reverse complement strand
TCCGTCGCCGCGTCGCCAATCATGCCGGCCCAGGTCACGGATTACTCCTGCCCCTTGATCACGCCGAACATGGCCGCACCCGCCATGTGGTGTCCAACAGCAGACGGGTGGATCGGGTCCGAGTACCGCGTCACCATTGCATTCGTGTAGGCATGAACACTTTGCGACCCCGACGAGAAACCGGTCACCGGATCAATCGCCGCGTGCGTTGGCATGATATAGATATCGTCGGCCTCTCGGCCATTATACTCGGACAGCTGTTGGCTCAGAAGCTGCCACCGTGCGTCCCGGTAGTCCTGTGCCGACTGGCTTGCGTCATAGAGTGAGCCAAATGCGTCCTGCTGCTCTCGGGGCGCAAACGGGTTACCGGCCTGCGGCATGATCAGACACAGCCCGTAGTTGAGACCCGAAACATCTGCTTTCATTTCCGCGACCATGCCGTCGATTGCGGTGACAAACTTCGTGACCCGGTTTTGAATATCGGTGTCGCCGATGCCGCTGAAGATGTCGTTGATACCAGCATGAAAAATCACCCAGTCACCCGCTGAAAGCGTGATGCCGTTGGTGCTCAGGTAGTTGGCAAAGTCGAATGCGCCGCCATTCCAGAAGGGAGACCCGGCCCCTGTATTGAGCCAGTAACCTGAGGTCTGCACACCACCGTCTGCTTCGTTGTTCACTGTCCGTGACGTGCCATCCAGATCGGTGGCAGACCCGGACTTGGCGCCAACCGTCGTGATGGTCGGGCCTTCGCTGGCGCCGTACATTTCGAGATCCGCGCAGGCGGTCCCGGCCCCGCTCGCAATGGCGCTCGTGCTGTCACCGATCAGCAGGACCTTGCGGCTGTTCGCCGCGCCTGCGCTTGCGGCGACGGCCTCAACAGAGAAGTCTTTCGAAGCAATCAACGTTCCGCCCTGCGATACTTCAATCCGCAGGCCTTCTGTTGACGCGCTGGACGGGGTCCACGCCCAATGATCTCCGAATTGCTCCCCGACCGGCGTGGTGTACGCCGAAGCCTGGTCGCGGATGTCGATCTCAAGCGCCGCGATGCCGCCCGGAACACTCGTTTGGATGAAGTTGCCGAAGTACAGGTTCAGTTCGTTGCCAACCATCGTGTACATCACATCCGGAAGGTGAATGTTCGCGCTGACAGCAACCGTGCCGATCTCACCGCGTAGCGTCGCGGCGGAAACCTTCCTGTCCGCGCCGCCGACCACGCCATAAAACATGTCTGAATCGGACAAAGAGGTCGCTTCGATCTTGTCGATGATATTTGCCATTGCTCAGCTCTCCGAAAACCGCATTTTAGTTCCGTCCAGAAAAAACATCTCGGTGCCGCCCGCAAAGTACATGGTTTCGGCCTGCAATCTGAGAGAGATATTGTCCAGATCAAACCAGACTCCTGAATAGGCTCCGGTGAATCGGACTCCGAAGTACATCGTCTCATGTGTGGCTTCAAACTCCACCGTCTCATTCTCATAGAGCTGCCGAAGCGTATAACCGATGTTGACAGGCCCGGTGCCAGTTGCCAGCTGTGACCCCGACTCCACCCGCAATCGGGCAGCGGCCGACCCTTTGTTCGTGGTGTCGATTGTATAAACCAGATCATAGACCGCGCCGACGATCAGGCCGGTGATTTCCTTTGATGCCGCTTCGCTGCTCGTGGTCGTCTTCGTGCCGCGCAAAACGCCGTTCGGATTGGTGAGACTCAAAGCGGTGCCCGCGTTTGTGAATTCCTCGACCCCATCAGTGAACGTGCCTGGGGCAAGCATGTTGGAGGCACTGCCGCCCCCGCCACCGCCCAATCGGTTCAGCCCGAAAGACCGTAAGATTTGACTACGCATCATACCCTCACGCGTGCGAAACGGACACATCGACCGCGCCGCTCAAAGGCCAGGCCCAGAGATAGACGGAGGCGCCGACCCCCGGAAACAGATCGACGAGCGCCAGGTCTGCGGTCAGGACGGACCAGGGAAGCAACATCACCGAACCCGCGGTCGAGGTCGGCGGCGTCGTGTCGAGGGTCGCGCAGAGATGGA
>DQCI01000216.1:3628-4485 GCA_003545125.1 Paracoccaceae bacterium | reverse complement strand
GAGGCCGCGCGCGGCGTGGTTCAATTGAAGGACCTGATCCTCGGCGCGAAGATCGCCGAGAATGCGACGCTCGAGGAATGGAAGGAACGGCCCTCGCAAGTCGAGGTGGCCCGCGACGATCTCGTGGCGGAAGTGCGAAAGATCCTGGCTGCCTACGATGAGGCCTACGATGGGGCCGATGATGGCTGACAGGCCAGCCGGAAGCGCAACCGACAAGGGCGCTGTTCGGGCCGAGGCCCAGCGCCTGATGGCGGGCTTTGCCGCGCGCGGGGCGGTCGAGGTCGACCCGCCGATCCTGCAACCGGCCGACACGCTGCTCGACCTCTACGGCGAGGACATCCGCGCGCGCGCCTACATCACCCACGATCCGGTGCTCGGCGAAGCCATGCTGCGCCCCGACTTCACCGTGCCGGTCGTCCAGATGCACATGGCGGGCGGCGCCGAGCCTGCGCGTTACACCTATGCCGGCGAGGTCTTCCGCGCCCAGGAGGAGGCCGCGCACCGGGCACCCGAATACATCCAGGTGGGCTACGAGCTGTTCGATGGCTCCGACGCCGCGGGCGCCGATGCCGAGGTCTTCGCGCTGATCGCCGACGGGCTGAAGGGTCAGGGGTTTCGGGCCGCCACCGGCGACATCGGCCTCATCATCGCCGCTGTGAACGGGCTGACGACCACGCCGCACCGCCGCGCGGCGCTGATGCGTCACATCTGGCGGCCGCGCCGGTTTCGCTGCCTGCTCGAGCGTTTCGCCGGCCGCACCCCCGCGCCCGAGGGCCGCGCCGCGCTGATCGCCGACGGGACGCCGCTCGACACCGACGCGCCGTTGATCGGGCTGCGCACACAGGCCGAGATCGAGG
>DQCI01000216.1:537-3583 GCA_003545125.1 Paracoccaceae bacterium | reverse complement strand
ATGCCGGGCCTCGGGCCCGCGATCACGCGGTTCGACGCCCGGGTCGAGGCGCTGGCAAGCCACGGCATCGACGTGGGCCAGCTCGATTTCGAAGGCTCCTACGGCCGCACGACGCTGGAGTATTACGACGGCTTCGTCTTCGGCTTCTACGCCGAGGGCCGCCCGGATCTGCCCCCCGTCGCCACCGGCGGGCGCTACGACGCGCTGACCCGGCGGCTCGGACAGGGCCGCGAGATCCCCGCCGTGGGCGGGGTGATCCGCCCCGAACTGGCGCTCGCCATCCAGGGGAGCCGGACATGAACGTGAAGCTGGGCGTGCCCTCCAAGGGCCGGCTGATGGAGAAGACCTTCGACTGGTTCGCGGCGCGCGGCGTGGGCCTCAAGCGCACCGGATCCGAGCGCGAATACGCCGGCGCCGTCGAGGGGATCGGCGGGCTCGAACTGGTGCTGCTCTCGGCCGGCGAGATTCCGCGCGAGTTGGCGGCGGGGCGCATTCACCTCGGGGTGACCGGCTCCGACCTCGTGCGCGAGAAGCTCGGGGCCTGGGAGGAGAAGGTGCGCGAGATCGAGCCGCTCGGCTTCGGCCACGCCGATCTGATCCTCGCGGTGCCGCGCGCCTGGGTCGATGTGACCACGCTCGACGATCTCGACGCGGTGGCAGCGCGGTTCCGCGCCGAGCACGGCTTCAGGCTGCGCATCGCCACCAAGTATCACCGGCTGGTGCGCGACTACCTGCGCGAGCACGGGGTCGCCGATTACCAGCTCGTCGACAGCCAGGGCGCGACCGAAGGCACGGTGAAGAACGAGACCGCCGAGGCGATCGCCGACATCACCTCGACCGGCGACACGCTGCGCGCCAATCATCTCAAGGTGCTGGCCGGCGGCCCGGTACACCGCAGCCAGGCGACGCTGTTCAAGTCGCGAAAAGCGCCCTGGACGAACGGCGACCGCACGACCTTCATGGAGTTGTGCCGGACGCTGGGGATCGAGAGCGGGTAAACCCGCTCTGCGCCTGCGGCGGGCGGGGAGGCCGGCCTTGCGGCCGGCGCGCCTGCGGCGGGCGGGCCCGGGGGCAAGCCCCCTCCCCCGCCGGGTCTTGGCCAGGATGAAGAAGGCGGCGAACATCGGGGCGGGATCCGCGCGACGATCCGCGCTGAGCGCACCGGGAAATCGGTGTGCGGGCGTTGCCCGCCCGCCTTGTCGTCAGACCTCCAGCCAGATGGTCACCGGCCCGTCGTTGACCAGGCTCACCTTCATGTCCGCCCCGAACCGCCCCATCGCGGTCTCGATCCCTTCGCCCCGCATCCGCTCGCTAAAGTATTCGTAGAGCCGTTCGCCCTCTGCCGGCGCCGCCGCGGTGGAGAACCCCGGGCGGTTGCCGCGCGAGGTATCGGCGGCAAGGGTGAACTGGCTCACGACGAGGGCCGCGCCGCCCGTATCCTTGAGCGCCAGGTTCATCTTGCCGGCTTCGTCCTTGAAGACCCTGAGCTTGGCGATCTTCGCCGCCAGCGCTTCGGCCTCGGCCTCGCTGTCGCCCTGCATCGCGCAGACCAGGATGAGCAGGCCCGGCCCGATCTCGCCGAGGGTCTCACCGTCCACCCGGACGGCGGCCTCGCTCACCCGCTGGACGAGCGCTCTCACCCGCCCGAAGCCAGCTCGTGCGCCCAAGGCGGGTTGGCGCCCGCGCGGCTCACGGTGACCGCCGCTGCGGCCACGCCAAGCTCCAGCGCCGGGGTGAGCGCCGCCTCGGTGATGTGCGACATCGCCTCCATCGTCAGGAGCCCGCCCTTTTGGAGCCCGGCAAGCAGCCCGGCGCTGAAGGTGTCGCCGGCGCCGACCGTATCGACCACGTCGACCTTCTTCGCGGCCACGAAACACGTGCCCCCGGCCCAATGCGCGGTCACGCCCCGCGACCCTTCCGTGTGGCAAACCAGCTTCGCACCCGCCTCCAGCAGGTCGCCCGGCCGCAGGCCGAGCCAGTCGAGATCCTCGTCCGAGGATTTCACGATGGTCGCCGCCGCCATCATCCGGCCGATCCGGTCTCGATAGGCCGGCTCGTCAGTGATGAAGCCCGGGCGGATGTTGGGGTCGATCATCGTCACCCGGGCGCCGGCTTCGCGCCGCATCAAGCTTTCGTAGCTCGCCCCGCAAGGGTCGGGCGGCAGCGAGATGCCGCCGAAGAACATCGCTTCCACCGCCTCGGGGATATCCGGCAGGTCTTCGACGCCGATCATCCGCCCGGCGGTGTTCTCGTCGTAGAAGGCGTATTGCGCCTGCCCGTCGGTGAGCGTGACGAAGGCGAGCGTGGTGGGCCGGTTCGAGCGGATTGCGAGCGAGGCGTCGACCTTCGAAGCCGTCAGCGTCTCGTCGAGCATCTGGCCAAAGAGATCGGTCGAGATCCCGGAGAGAAACCCGGTCGGCGCCCCGAGCCGCCCGAGCGCGATGGCGGTGTTGAACACCGAGCCGCCGGCATAGGGCGCAAAGGCGCTTTCGCCCGCCGCGGTCTCGCGCGGCAACATGTCGATGAGAGCTTCGCCGCAGCACAGGATCATTTCGGCCTCCTCTGGTGGTTCGTCACAGGATTAGCGCGCGCGGCCGGGCAGGGCAATCGTCCACGCGCGGGTTGCCAGGGGGTGCACGCGGCAAGAGGCGTTCCGGGGGGGGCACGCCTGAGGGGGTGCGAGATCGTAGCGTTTGCAGACGGCATCGTCCGGTTCGCGCCGGGTCCACAACCCCATCGCCGCGTAATAGGCGCGCCCGCCGGCGTTGCCTGCGCCAATCCTGGCGTCGATACTGACCAGCCCGGCCGCCGCCGCCGCGTCCCGGCTCACAGCGAACATATCACGCCCGACACCCTGCCGGGCCGCGGAGGGAAAGATATGCGTGCCGATAATCCCCCAGCCGCTGGGAACGTCATAGGGGTTGCCGTCCCAGGCGCGTTTCAGCGATTGAAGGCCGACAACCTCGCCCTCGATGACGGCGACGGTACACGCCACGCGTGCCGGATGGTCGATGTAGCGGGCGCGCACGAAGTCCGCATCGCCCTC
>DQCI01000216.1:0-425 GCA_003545125.1 Paracoccaceae bacterium | reverse complement strand
GCCGCTCGCCCTGCACTTTGCCGGAGCGCCCGTTGACGACGAAACGGTAGGTCCTGCCGCGGTACTTGTAGGCTGCCATCCAGACCGGCAACAGGATGTGTTTGAAGGTCACGTCGCGCACCGTGGTCTGGATGTCGTGCACCCTCTGCCGGTCGCCGCCGATGTCGAATTTCACATCGCGCAGGATCACCGCGTCCATGTGGGCGCGCGCCCGGGTAAAGCCCTCGTCGAGCGCCACCGTGTAGCCTTCGGCGCGGTAACCGGCGAGGTATTCGGGCCGGTAGGGTTCAAGCGCTGCAAGGTCCCAGGGTTCCAGCGCTTGGGTGTATTTCTTCGGCAGGCTTTTGGACGCCAGCACCAGCACGTCGTCGAAAAACCGCGCGACCCGGCCCGATTTCGGACGCCAGCGGATTTTCTGTTCGCGC
>DQCI01000219.1 GCA_003545125.1 Paracoccaceae bacterium | reverse complement strand
TGTCAGACGCGTATGGCCGAGACGTGCAGCGCGGCGGCATGAGAGGCTGATCTGAAGGCGTCGTTGAGCGGATCTCCGACGGCCAGACCAACAGCCAGTGCCCCGACGAAACAATCACCCGCGCCGTGGGTCGAAATCACCTCGACGGGCTCGGCGGGATGCTCGGTCGGCACACCGTGCCCCGTGACCGCGGCAAGGCCGAGGCCGCCGGCCGTGACAACCACCGTCGGGAAGCGCCGTCCGAGCTGAGCGGCCGCATCAGCCGCGCTTTGAAGGTCTTGTACTGGTCCGGCCCCCATCATCTCGGCTTCGACGGAATTGACGACCAGCACATCAACGAGCGCCGCGAGCTCGGGCGCGAGGACGCGCGCGGGCGCAGCGTTGAGCAGGATCGGAACGCGGCGGGTCCTGGCTTCACGAGCGGCGGCGAGGTTGACCGCCTCCGACACTTCGTTCTGGAGCACCAGCATGGCGACGTCGTCCCACACGCGGTCGGCGGCCAGTCGGTCCGGGTCGATCCGCCGGTTCACGCCAGACACGATTGTGGCGGCGTAGTCGCCCGCGCCATCGACGATCGCGACGCTCATGCCAGAGCCTTCGTCCGGGTGCGTCTCTACCAACCCCGCATCGACGCCGGCTTCGATCAGCCGATCCCGCAGAAATCGTCCGAACGCGTCTGAACCGACCGCGCCGAGCATCCGCGCACGCCCGCCGGACCCGGCGACCGCGACGGCCTGGTTGCCGCCCTTGCCGCCAAACTTCGGGTACCAGCGTGTGCCGACTGCGGTTTCATCCCGGCGTGGCAGGTGATCGGCCTCGACCATGATGTCATAGTGCAGGCTTCCGACGATGAGGATTGTGGGGGCCAAGGCGGTTGCATCCTCTCAACTTGTGGGACGGGGCGGCCCCGCGCGGACCGGCCACGCCGGGCTGGCCGCGCCGGGCTGGCCTCTGCGGCGCGGATCAGCCCCTGGCCAGCAGCGCCTCGATCTCGGCACGCGACGCCATTGACGGCGCCGTGCCTGGGCGGGTGACCGAGATGCCGGCGGCGGCCGAGCCGAAACGCACCGCGTCGACCGGGTTCATCCCCTCGGCAAGCGCGGTGGCGAAGGCGCCGTTGAAGGCATCACCCGCGCCTGTGGTCTCGACCACCGGCCCGGCGTCGAAGATCGGCACGTGCACCGAGGTGGTACCGTCGTGGTAGAAGGCGCCGTTGCCGCCAAGCGTGATCACCGCCGCGCCCACGCCCTGCGCCAGCAGCGCCTCGGCGGCCTTGGCGGCATCGTCCGGGGTGACAACCGGCACGCCGCAGAGCGCTTCTGCTTCGCTTTCGTTGGGCGTGACGAAATCGCACAGAGCCAGCATCCCTTCGGGCAATTTCGCCGCCGGGGCCGGGTTCAGGATCGTGCGCGCGCCGCCCGCGCGCGCGATCTCGAGCGCGCGCATCGCGGCGTCCATCGGCTGTTCGAGCTGGGTCACGAAGACCGCGGCGCCGCCGACCAACGCCTCATGTGCCTCGATATCGGCCACCGAAATACCGAGCGCCGCGCCGGGCGCGACGATGATCGCGTTGTTGCCGGTGGCCTCCTCGATGAAGATGTAGGCAGCACCCGTGTAGCTTTCGGCGTCTCGTGTCACTTCCGGCGTGACACCTGCCTCGGCCCAGGTCTTCAGCGCCATATCGGCGAAATCGTCGACGCCGAGCCGGGTGATGATATGCACATCTCCCCCGGCCCGCGCCGCGGCGACCGACTGGTTCGACCCCTTGCCGCCCGGTCCCAGACGGAAGCTGTTGCCCATGATGGTTTCGCCCATGCGCGGCGCCCGGTCGGCCCGGTAGGCGGTATCGGCGACGAAGACGCCGAGGATGACGATTTTTCCGCTCATGTCGCTCTCTCCTCACGCGTCCGGCGCGATCACGCCCTTGCGCAGCAGGAAGCAGCCGTAGAACCGGCGCTCGCCGGTCTGCACCACGGCGTAGGCCTCACGGGCCTTGTCGTAGAAGTCGAACCGCTCGACGGTCACCATCGGTCGCGGCGCGCCCTCGGCCATGTCGATCACCGCTTGCACCTCCGCCTGCACCGGCGGCACCTCGTCGGGCGCATCGACAATCTCCATACGGGCCGCGAAATCATCGACGAAGGTGTCAAGCGGCAGCACCGAGAGGATCGCCTCCATCGCCTCGCCCCCGGTGAGGTTGTCCATCCTGAGGAGTTCACCGTAAACAGTGTGCCGGGCCACCGAGTCGGACGGGAAATTCGTGTCGGCGACCACCAGCACGTCGCCATGCCCCATGGCCCGCAGCACATAGAGCACCTCGGCGTTCAGCCTCGGATCCAATCCTTTGAGCATCGTCTTTTCCTCCACTCTGGCGCCAGGATCCCGGGCCGTCCGGGCCTGGCGGAAACTGTGCCCGACGGCGTCGGGTTGTCAGCCGAGCCGTTGGCCGGTCTCGCGATCGAACAGATGCGCGTGTTCCGGTGCGACCGTCAGGAAGATCTCCTGGCCGGAGGCCAGCTGCAGCCTTTCGTGCGAGACCGACACGATATCGGTCCCGTTGGTGCGCATCAGCACATGCATCTCGGACCCGGTCGGCTCGATCGCGTTGACCTGGGTGCGCAGCCCGCCGGTCTCGGTCAGGGCCAGGTGCTCGGGACGGACGCCAAGGAGCACCGCCTGGCCCTCGCTCAGCCCCTCGGATACCGCTACCGCCAGCCGGGTCTCGCCAACCACGACCTCCCAGCCGCCCGCGCCCTGATGGGCGGTGCCCTCGATCATGTTCATCGACGGCGAGCCGATGAAACCGGCAACGAAGGTGTTGGCCGGCCGGTCATAGACCGCAAGCGGCGAGCCGATCTGTTCGATATAGCCGCTTTGCATGACGACAATGGTGTCGGCCATGGTCATCGCCTCGATCTGGTCGTGGGTGACGTAGATCGTCGTCGTCTTGAGCCGCTGGTGCAACTCGCGGATTTCCGAGCGCATCTGCACCCGCAGCTTGGCGTCGAGGTTCGAGAGCGGCTCATCGAACAGGAAAACCTGCGGGTTGCGCACGATCGCACGGCCCATGGCGACGCGCTGGCGCTGGCCGCCCGATAGCGCGCGCGGGTGCCGGTCGAGATAGGGGGTGAGACCGAGCACTTCGGCGGCCCGGTCGACCCGCTCCTTGATCTCGGCCTTGCGCATCTTCTGCATGCGCAGCGAGAAGGCCAGGTTGGCCCGGACCGTCTTGTGCGGATAGAGCGCATAGTTCTGGAACACCATCGCGATGTCGCGCTCCGACGGCGGCAGGCTGTTCACCACCCGCTCGCCGATATGCACGGTGCCGTCGGTGATGCTCTCAAGCCCTGCGATCATCCGCAGGAGCGTGGATTTTCCGCAACCCGACGGGCCGACCAACACGACGAATTCGCCATCGCCAATGTCCAGGTCGACACCGTGCAGAACCTCCAGCGCACCGTAGGATTTGCGCAGACTTCTAACCTCGACTTCAGCCATATGCCGTTCCCTCAGTTCCCACGGAAATTTGTAGGCGAGAGCCCGGCCGCTGTCCATGGTGAACCGATTTATCGTGAAGAATCTTGACAGGTTGCATGGTGACTGAAAAAGTCCGACTGTCCGCTGACTTTCCCGGCGACAGGGGGAATTCCTGCCGCCGAGACGGCACAAGGGAGGGGCACCACAGAGCAGCACAAGAGCCGCGCGAAACACTCGCGCGTGACACCATTTTTGGGAGGAATACTCATGAGAATTGAGCACTACGAAATCATGCGCAGCCGGATGTCCCGGCGCGGTATGCTCAAGGGCGCAGCCAGCGTCGGCGCGGTCACCGCTCTCGGCGGGCTCGGCGCGGGGCTCACGGCGCGGCCGGCGATGGCGCAGGATTCCGCGCTCAGGGCAGAGATCCTCAAGATCCCCGGTGTTGGCATGGGCTCCCCCACCGACGCCGACTGGCAGAAGGTCGGCGACCTTTGCCTCGGGCCGACAAAGGAAACGGTCGCCGAGGGCGAGTTTGAGGGTGTCGAGCTGACCTTCATGGGGCTCAACAACCAGAACGTGCACAACTTCCTGTTCCGCGGCTTCCTGAAGCCCTGGGAAAAATACACCGGCGCCAAGATCAACTGGATCGACCTCGCCCAGGCCGACTACAACGCCCGGCTGCAGCAATCCATCGCCACCGGCACGGTCGATTTCGACATCATCGAAATGGGCGCGCCCTTCGAAGGCGACGTGCTCGGCAAGGGGCTCGCGTCGGAAATGCCCGACTGGGTCAAGGACCTGATCGACATGGACGACTATGTCGGCTATCTGCAGGCGCCCGTCGGCACCTGGGACGGCAAGACCTACCGCGTCTCGATCGACGGCGACTGCCACTCCTTCGCTTACCGGACCGACTATTTCGGCGAAGGCTCACTGACCGGAAAAGACGTGCCGGCCACCTGGCAGGAAGTCGATGCCGTCACCAAGGAGCTCATCGGCCAGAAAGACCCGCTCACCGGGCTCGACGCGCATGGCTATCTCGACCCGCTCAAAGGCTGGGGCGGCTTTGGCTTCTACTTCGTCGCCAACCGTGCCGCACCTTATGTCAAGGTGGAAGGCGACCCGGTCTGGCTGTTCGATCCCGAGACCATGACGCCGCTGGTCAACACCCCTGGCTGGGTGCAGGCGTTCCAGGATGTGTTCGATCTGATCGAGGCCAATGCCTATCCGGCCGACCAGATCAACGCCGACCCGGGTACCACCGCCTTCCAGCAGTTCCTCGCCGGCACCGGCTCGATGCTGATGTGGTGGGGCGACGTTGGCGCCTCGGCACGGACCTCCGACACTTCGGTGGTGGGCGATGTGACTGGCTTCTCCATTAACCCGGCGTCCGACAAGCGCTATGATCTGGCGTCCGGCGCCTGGGTCGACGGTGTCAACGAAGCGCCGCAGATGGCCTATATCGGCTGGGGCGTCTACGTCATGGCGCGGGTCGACGGCGACGAGAAGAAGCACAAGGCGGCCTGGTCCGCGGCGGCGCATCTCGGCGGCCGCGACATCGCGCTCTGGATGTCGGCCTATCCGTCGGGCTTCCAGCCCTACCGCAACTCGCAGTTCCAGTACGACGAGTGGGAACAGGCGGGCTACGACCGGGCCTTCATCGAGGACTACCTCGGCTCCAACATCGACAGCTACAACCACCCGAACGCGGCGATCGAACCGCGCATCCCGGGGATCTTCCAATACTACTCGGTGGCGGAAGACGAGCTGGCGAAGGGCTATGCCGGACAATACGGCTCGGCACAAGAGACCGCGGACGCCATTGCGGCGGCCTGGGAGAAGATCACCGACCAGATCGGACGCGACAGCCAGATCGCGCTCTACAAGGCCTCGTTGGGGATGTAACCCTCTGAACTCCGCCGGCCCGCCCCGTGCAGGGGCGGGCCGGCTTTTGCAAGACGGGACAGGGACGGATGGAGCCAGAAGGCGACCGGTTACACGTCGTAACCACCGAGAACATCTCCGACGCGCGGCGCAACTTCGGAAACATCCTGGTCTACGGTTCGGCCGCGATCATGTTTCTTGTCGCCGGCCTTCAGAGCCTCGATTCCAACAACATACTGGACATCGGCTTCGTCACATGGCGCCCGACCCTCTATGCCGCACTGGTCTGGATGGTCTGCCTCTCTGCCGGCCAGGTCATCGTGCGCGGCGAACAGGGCAAACGCACGCTGTTCATCCTGCCGGCCGCGCTTTTCGTCGGTGCAATGGTGGTATTTCCGCTGATCTTCGCGCTCGGCATCGCCTTTTCCGACTGGAACCTTTCTTCGCCGAACGGGCGCCAATTCAACGGGTTCGATAACGTCCGCCAGATGTGGAACGACCCGTTCTACTGGAACTCGCTGACAAACATGGTCTGGTACACCCTGGCCATCTTTGTTGAATACATCATCGCCTTCGGCATCGCCGTATTGCTCAACGCAGAGATCCGGGCGCGCAAATTCTTCAGGGTCTCGTTTCTGTTGCCTCTGATGCTCTCGCCGGTGGCGGTGAGCTGGATGATCGGAAAGTCGATGCTGGAAGTGCGCTTCGGGCCGATCGCGCGGCTCGCGCGCGAACTGGGCTGGGACAGCCCCTCGTTTTTCGGTTCGCCCGAGATTGCACGGGCCTCGATCATGATGATGGACGCCTGGACCTTCATTCCCTTCATGATGATCATGATCCTTGCCGGCCTCCAGGCAATCCCGACGGAGCTGCGCGAGGCCGCGCGGGTCGACGGGGCGGGTCCCTGGCGCGCCTTCTGGGAGGTCACCTTCCCGCTGATGTTGCCGGTCTCGATCACCGCGGTGCTGATCCGCATCATCTTCAAGCTGAAGCTCGCCGACATCATCATCAACGTCACCTCCGGCGGTCCCGGCGGCGCCACCGACAGCGTGACCTCGTTCATCTTCCGCGAATACCGCGACCGGTCGAACGTCGGCTACGGTACGCTGCTCGCGATTTTCTATCTGGTCCTGATCGTCATCGCGATGACCATCCTGATGAAACTGGCCGACCGCTGGATGCGGCCCCGGTACTGAGGTTGTGAACTGACATGAGCGCACAAATCTTCCACGACCACGAGACCGATTTCGGCCACAAGGCACGCTGGATCACCAGCCGGGTGGCGATCTACGGCATCCTGATCCTCTGGGCGATCATCTGCCTGTTCCCGATCTACTGGACCATCACCACCACCTTCAAGGCGGCGCCGGACGTGATGCAGGGCAATATGATCCCCTGGGTCGATTTCACGCCGAAATGGCTGGGCCTGCGCTCGCTCGGCCTGTCGCCGGAAACGATTTTCAACGAGAGCACTGTGCGCGACGAATTCATGAAACGTCTCACCAACTCGACGGTGACCGCGGTCGGCGCCTCGGTAATCGCGGTGATGCTCGGCAGCACCGCCGCCTACGGGCTGTCGCGGTTCAGCTATCGGTTCGGGCCGATGAAGAATTCCGACATCTCGTTCTTCTTCCTCAGCCAGCTGATCCTGCCGCCGGTGGTGCTCGCCCTGCCCTTCCTGGTGCTCTACAAATCGCTGGCCCTTCTGGACACCCGGATCGGGCTGATCCTGCTCTACGCGCTCACCACGCTGCCGATCGTGATCTGGATCATGCGCGACCAATTCGGATCGATCCCCACCGAGCTCGAAGAGGCCGCTTTCGTCGACGGGCTGTCGATCTGGGGGGCGTATTTCACCATCATCCTGCCGATCGCGCTGCCGGGCATGGTTGCCTCGTTCATCCTGTCGCTGGTTCTGACCTGGAACGAGTATTTCTTCGCTGCGCTGCTCACCTCGACCAACGCCAAAACCCTTCCGGTGATGCTGGCGAGCCAGACCGGCAGCCAGGGGATCTCCTGGTGGTCGATGGCCGCGCTGTCGTTTGCCGCGATCCTGCCGTTGATCGTGATCGGCATCCTGCTGGAGCGCTACATCATCAAGGGCATGGC
>DQCI01000215.1 GCA_003545125.1 Paracoccaceae bacterium | reverse complement strand
GATCCCTCGTGAAGATGTATTGCGTCTGTTGTGCATAGGGCTCGCCGGGGCGCAGGACCGCCTGGGGGAAACCGGCGTGGTGGTTGGCATCGGGCCAGATCTGCGGCTCAAGCGCGATCCCGGCATGTGCGCGCATCGGCTGGCCGGTGAGCCCCGGCAGGTCGACGTTGACCTTGGCCCCGTCATAGACCTGAAGCCCCGGTTCCGTGGTCCTGAGTTCCATCCCGACCCCGGTCGCGGGGCCTTTCAGCCAGGCGACCGGCCGCAGCGGCTCGCGCTGTCGAGACAGGCAGAAATTGTGGTCGACGGGATGCGCCTGACGCACCGGAGCGGGCGTGCGGAAATCGAAGCCCGTGTCCTTCACGGACCGGATCTCCCCGGTGGGGATCAGCTCCGCATCGACCGGCAGATAGCTCTCCGCGGCGATCTGCAGGAGGTGGTCCGAGATCGTCTCGCCGCCAAGCGTGAAGTAGCTGTGGTGGGCGAGGTTGCACAGCGTCGGGGCGTCGGTTTCGGCGCTCATGCGGATGTCGAGCACGCCCCCGTCCAGCAACGCAAAGGTGACCCGGGCTTTGAAACGGCCGGGGAATCCCATGTCGCCGTCGTCCAGCATGACCCCGAGGGTGACGTGATCGGTCGCGGAGCCTTCGATCCGCCAGAGCCGCTTGCCCATGCCACGCGCGCCGCCGTGGAGCAGGTGCTTACCGAGGAAATTGCGGTCGAGCTGGTAGGTGACCCCGTCCAACTCCAGGTGCCCGTCGCGGATGCGGTTGGCGCACCGCCCTGCGGTGGCACCGAAATAGGGCGAGTGCGTGAGATAGGGGGCAAAGGTCTCGAACCCCAGCACCAGCGGCGCATCGTACCCGTCGAGCCGCAGATCCTGGATCACCGCGCCGTAGCTCAACACGTTCGCGGTGAGCCCGCCGCCCCGGATCGTCACCCGTTCGACCGGGGTGCCGTCGGGCATCTCGCCGAAGTGGGTCATATCGCCCCCCTGACGTCGACGGACTGACCGGTCCGCGCACTTTCCTCTGCCGCCGCGCCGACGATCACCGACCAGAGCCCGTCGCGCAACGTAACCTCCGGCGTGCCCTGTCCGGTGCGCACCAGATCACGGAAGCGCTGGTGTTGGAAAAAGGTCGCGCCGTGGTGATCGCCCGCGGCCAGCACAGCTTCATCGACCTCGACCACTTCGGTGGTGACGTCTTTCGAGGCCCGGTTGGAGATCTCGATCTCGGCGTCGCGCTCCTTGCCGTCTGCGGTGAAACGCGAGGGCCCGGGGATCTTCGCATCCACCCGCGCCGCCGCGCCGGTGACCGAGATCACCTCCTGCCAGTAGGAGCCTTCGGCGAACATGCACAGATCCAGCATCCCCCGCGCGCCGCTCCTGAATTCGACAGTGACGAAGGCATTGTCGATGATGTCGGGCGTGCGGCCGCCGTAGCGCTCGCCTTGATGGTTCACATCCGCCGCCCCGGAGGCATAGACACGCACCGGATCGCTGTGCAGGGTGAGGCGCATCAGGTCCCAGAAATGGCAGCATTTCTCGACCAGGGTGCCGCCGGTGCGTTCGTTGAAGCGGTTCCAGTCGCCGACTTTCTCGAGGAACGGAAAGCGGTGTTCGCGGATCGCCATCATCCACGGGGTGCCGACGGTCCCCTTCGCGATCTCCGCAAGCAGGCGCTGGACGGGCGGCATATAGCGGTATTCCATCGCCACCCAGACCGGCGCGGCGCGGCCCTCGGCTTTCGCCGCCACCTCGCGGCAATGCGCAACGGTGGTGCAGAGCGGCTTTTCGCACAGGATCGGCAGCCCGGTATCGAGCACGTCCATCAGGACCGCGTGGTGGGTATCGTTGGGCGAGACGATCACCAGCGCGTCGACGAGTCCCGAAGACAGCATCTCCTTGTAGTCGCAGAACGCCCGGGCCTTGCCGCCGGAGGTCTCGACCGAGAGGGCGCGCATCCCCTCGTCCGGATCGGCGACCGCGGTCACCTCGCAGCCGTCGAGCAGGGTGAGATTGCGGATGTGCTCCTGCCCCATCATGCCGGAGCCGATGAGCCCGTATCGGATTGTCATGTGTTACAACTCCTGAAGTGGAAGTCCCAGGGCCCCGGCGACGCCGCGCAGGGCGTCGCGGTGGTCGCCGTAGGCCAGCGCCATGTGATGTTCGAGCCCACTGGCGATGATGTCATCGAGCACCGCGCCCGCACCCCGCTCGAACCGGACCACCCCGGAGGTGCCGGTAAAGGCCATCGGCCGGCGCAGCATCTCGCCGTAGCCCAGCACCATGTGCGGTTGTCCGTGGGCCTGGCTGATGCGCAGGAACGTCACCGGCCCGGGCTTGAGCGTGAACTGATAGAGCAGCGGCTGTTTGCGGTTGGTGTGGACCGTCGCTTCGGCCGGCACCTGCGCGTCGCGCATCGACATCGGCGCCTGGCCGCAGTGCCAGACCACTCCGGTGTTGTCGGCGGCGTCCATGTCGACAAGGTCAGTGAGAAACACTGGGGCCTGGGCCGCCTGCAACAAGATGAGCTGCGTCAAAGACCCATAGACATCCGCTTCGCAGGCGCAGGGCACCCGGGCCTCGCCCAGCATCCCCGCCGGGCCGCAGACCGCGCCGCCGTACTCGGTGAATGTCTCCGGCCAGCAACGGATCGCAAAGGCGTCGTACTGGCCTTTCTGGCGCAGATCATCGAGCCCCAGCTTCAGCCGCAGAGACCGGTCGAGCTCGGCCTGGTCGACCGCGTCCAGGCCCGTGAGCTCCCGGGCCACCTCGGCGCGCAGCGCCCGCGCGGTGTCGGCAGGTGCCGCGCGCGCGGCAGAGAACAGATCGTCAAGCTGGAGCGCATCGACCGTGACGCCGGTCAGGGCTTTCACCGCCTCAGCATCATAGGCGCAGGTGTCGAACCCCGCCGGGTGCTCGCCGATCCGGGCAATCCGCCGGCCCCTGAGCCCTGTTGCGATGGCCGCGCCTTCCGGTGTCGCCGCCGGCGCCGGGCCGGGGTCCAGCCGTCCCGCCGGGCGCGCCCCGGCCAGCAGCGCCGCAAGATCCCCCGCGATGTCGCCCGCAGGATCGGCGTAGAGCCAGCCGAAGGCCCGTCCGTTCAGCCCCAGCGCATGGGAGGCGAGATTGAGGCCGCAGAAGGAGTTGAGCCGCAACCGCCCGCCAAGCCGCGGCTCGGGGATTGCCCAGATCGCGAGTGGCCCCGTGAAGGCCGCGCCGATGGTCACGGCCATCGCGGCGTCGGTGAACGTCACCTGCAGGATCAACACCTGGTCGACACCGGCGGCCTGCAGCTCGGCGATGCCCGCGCGGGTGGCCTCTTCGTCACAAAGGAGCGCGCGGGGTCCGACAATATCGTGTCCGCTTGCGTCGAGGGCACCCAGCATGGCGGCGAGGTTCTCTTCGGCGAAGGGCACGTCGAACGTGGTCCGGGCGAGCGGGAGAATACCGATCTTCATGTCACACTCCGAAATCCGCGTAAGCCTGGCGGAAGCTCGCATCATCAGGCCGGAACGCAGCGCCGTCGGCCCCGTAGCACGGATGGCTGCGCCAGTCGGCGGCCTTGGCATCGGCCATCGCGCAGATATCGGCCATGTAGTCGCGCGCCGCGCCTTCAAGCCCGGCGCGGATCGCGTCCCAGTCGGGGTAGGCCCGGAACGCGTCGAGCCAGATCGCCCGGCCAGCGAGGAACCCCGAGGCACCCGCGGCAAAGGCATGGTCCAGCACTTTGCGGAACTCAGGCTTGCCCGCGCCCGCCGAGAGCATCACCCAGGGCCGCCCGGCGAGCCGCCCCATCTCGTCGAACACCGCCTGCACCTCGGCCGACCCGTCGGCATCCTCGGCATTGACCGGGCTTTCGAGCTTGAAGACGTCGACGCCATAGTCCGGCTTGGCAAATTCCGCGACCGAGGCCAGCACGTCGTCGGCCTTCTTGCCCTTCATCTCGACGTAGTCCTTCGTCTGGTGGGTGTCTTTCTCCAACGGATAGACCAGAAGCTCGAACAGGAAGGGTATGTCGTAGCGCGCGCATTGCGCGCCGATCGCCTTGACGTAGTCCTGCTGGGCGCGGTTGACAGACGGCGCGGCGTCCGGCCGGTACCAGGCCAGAACCTTCACAGCGTCGCCCCCCATCCGCTTGATCTTGGCCACCGACCAATCGTCGATATCCGAGCTGAGCCGTCCGCCCTTTGTCTCTCGAAACAGGCTATCCTCCAGCGTGACGATCAGCCCCTTTGCCGGCGAAAGCACATCAATGGCATGCGGGATCGCATAATGCGGGTCGAGCAGCATGGCCGTGCTCTGGTCCTGAAGCGTCTCGACGAGCGACCGCTTGAAGCGGGCCACCTCCTCCCAAGGCGCCTCATCCGTGCCCAGATGCGCCGCGATCGGCCCCTTGATCGGGGGGCGCTGATCGACGGCTGTCATCTTGAACACACCATTTCCATCGGCCATGCGACGCAGGCCCCAGAGCTTGCCGGGAGTAAGGTCCATCACGATGTCTCCTTCAAAAATTCGTCAAGGTCGGTGCGGTCCGGACAACCCTTGCGGCCGCCGAATGTGGTGCATTTGAGGGCGGCGGCGGCATTGGCGAAGCGGATCGCCGGCACCTCGCCCTGCCCTTCGGCCAGCGCCAGCACGAAAGCGCCATGCCAGATGTCGCCCGCGCCCAGCGTGTCGCGAACCTCGACGGCGCAGGCGGGCACATGCTGCGCGGTGCCGCCGTCGATGCAGGTTGTGCCGTTGGCGCCATCGGTTACGCAGACCCAGCCGGGCAGCCGCGCGGCAGCCTCCCGGAGCGCCGGCACAAGCGCATCCCCGCCGGTGAACGACAACAGGCCGTCGCGCGAGAAAGCCACGTGGCTGGCGCGCGCGAGCACCTCCGGCTCCGTGGGCGCCTCGGCATCAACCACGCCCGGCACGCCGCGCGCGCGCGCAAGATCGAGCGCCCGTGCCGCGCCGGCCGTCCAGCGGTTGTCGGCCAGCACCGCGTCCACCGGCGGCGCATCTTTTATCCAGCCGGTGTCCTGCGTCAGCCCGTCGCCGCGGAAATTGACGATCTGGCGCTCGCCCGCAGCGTCGACACAAACGGACGAGAACGACGACCGGCCTCCCGGTGCGCGTTGCGCCATCTGCGTGCGCACGCCCTCTGCGACCAGGTCCGACAGGATCAGATCGCCCATCGGGTCGTCACCCAGACGGGTCGCGAGATGCGCCACACCGCCGAGCCGCGCGATGGCGACAGCCGCATTCGCGGCGCAGCCGCCGCCGACCGTCTCGACGGTGTTGGCCCGGTATTTCGCCGCTCGGTCGGGCAGCTGATCCATGGCGAACACGAAATCGGCAACCGCCATGCCGAGCACAAGGATCTCGGCCATCAATCCACCTCCAGACCGCTGGGCACCGAGGTCGGGCGGGCAAAGCCGGGGTCGAGCGACGCGGTGCCGGTGAGCGCGTGCAGGAAGGCCACGAGCTGGCTTACCTCGTTGTCGGTGAGCGCGCGCGGCGCGATGTCGTACCGAGCGCTCAACCGGGCGCGTTCGAGCTTGTCTTGAAGCGGCAGGAAATCGGATCCCGTTAGCCAGGGCGCCGCCGGCAGTCTTGCCATCTCGGGCCGCCAATCGGCAAATCGTGCCTCCGGGTCGAGGTGGTGACGGACGATCCCTTCGAGCGTGGGATAGGCCCCGTTGTGCCCGTAGGGCGCGGTCAGCGCCACATTGCGCAACGCGGGTGTCCGGAAGCGATAGGCGTCGTCCAGCCGGTCGGAAACGGCCATCCGGCCCACGTCGCGCACAATCGGGTCCCATGTTCTGGTGCGGCCAGGGCCAAAATGCGGCAGCATCAACGCGTGGAAACGCTGGTCGGTCAACAGCGGGCCGGAATGGCACGCGGCGCACCCGGCCTTGCCGTAGAACAGCCCAAGCCCTGTCGCTTGCTCATCTGTCAGCGCGCTGTCATCGCCTGCGATGTAGGCGTCGAACGGGCTGTCGAAGCTCTGGTATTCGAGCCCCTCGTACGCCGCGAGCGCATTGGCGATATGGGCGATGGTGATGTCGAGCGGGTCGTTGACGTCGTCGAAGGCGGCGATGAACAGCGCGGCGTAGGCGGGGATGCCACGCACGCGCTTGGCGAGGATCGGCCAGACATTGTCGATCCGGTCGTAGACCGCGCCGCCGACCTGGTTCTCGACCGGGTCGCCCGCCATCTCGAACTGTGAGGTCATCGGGAACAGCGCCTGCACCGCAAGCAGCCCGGACAGGCCTTCCGGAAGCCATTCCTGCGCGGGCGTGCTGAAACCGTTTTCGTAGACATCGGACCGGCTGACGCGGCCATCGTGGAAAAGCACTTCGACGTCCTGCGCCCCGAGGTTCCACAGTGCGGGCGCGTTTCGCGGTATGCGCTTGCGGATCCGCGCGGCCCCTTCCCCGGTCGTCCGCTCGGGGCCGACACCGGCCCCGCCCTCCCCGATGCCGAGCGAGAGCCCGTCGGCGCTGGCATGGTCGGGATGGTGGCAGGTGGCGCAGGAAATGTTGCGGTTGCCCGACAGGATCGGGTCGAAGAAGAGAAGCTGCCCGAGGCGGGCCTGGTCGTCGTCGAAAACCGGGAAATCGGAGGGTTGCAATGGGCGCGGCAGCTCGTTTCCATGTGCAGGCGCCCCGACCAGGAGTGCCACGCAGGAGAGAACATGAAACACCTTGCTTTTGCCCTTTGCCTGTCCCTCGCCAGCCCCGCGCTGGCCGAGATCGAGACCGCGCGCGATCTGATGGACGTCGGCGACTATGCGGCTGCCATGGAAGAGCTGATCCCGGCGGCCATTGCGGGCAATGCCGAGGCCGAGGAGCTGATCGGCGTGATGTATGCCTCTGGCCTCGGGGTCGCGCGCGACGATGTGCGCGCCTTCGAATGGTATCTGCGCGCCGCGATGAAAGGTCACGCCGGCGCCCAATCCGGGGTCGGCTGGTACTACGAGGTCGGACGTGGCAGTCCCGCACCGGACCTTGTCCGGGCCTACATGTGGTACGTCCTCNNCCCGATGCGGCCATTTCCCAGGAGGAAGTGGTGAAGAAGATGACGGCGGAGGAGATCGAGAAGGCGCATGTGCTGGTCGCTGACTATCGTTCTTGGCTTTATCCGTTTCGGTAGGTCGCGGCATCTATGAGGGCCCAGATGCCGAGCGGGCGCATGTTCATCTGCGCGCGGACTTCTGGGCGCCCGGGCACCAGCGCTGCGGGCGTGCGAAAATGCAGGCCACGCTCGGGGCCAAGCTCCTGCGCCAGCGCGTCCATCAGTGTCCGGCATTCGTCCTCGAGGCCATAGACCCTGAGCGCGGCGGCGAAAGAATAGTTGAAGCCGGTCAGGATCTCGTCCCATTGCAGCCCCTCCTCGCCCTTCGGCGCGTAGAGCGACGAATCGTGCACCGGTGAGGTGACCGCGACGACACCGCGCCCCTGGCCTGCGTCGAGGAAATTGGCGCGGTAGACGGTCAGGAGCGCGCGGCGGGCCTTGTCGGGGTCGACCGTGTCGCCCAAGCCCAGCATCCGCGCCGTCGCGGGGCCGTAGAGCTGTTCGGCAAACAGCGCGTCCGAGAACCGCCCGGCGCTGTCGAGCCGGAACGCGTCTCCGGTCCACAAGACGCTTTCGAAGACCGGTTCGGCGCGCGCGGACAGCGCCTGCCAGCGGTCGCGCGCCGCGGTGTCGCCGGTCTGCTCCGCCAGGCGTGCCGCCGCCCGGAGCGCGGCCAGCCACAACCCGCCGCAATAGGCGCTCACACCGGTCATGGGGATGTTGTCGAAGGTCTGGTCCGGGGTGCCGTCGTTCTCGATCATGCCGTCGCCGTCGCGGTCGAAGACGGCGAGCGCCTCCATCGCCGCGTTCACCGCAGGGTAGCTCTCGGCGGCCCGGGCCGGGTCGCGCCGGGCATCGCGCCAGGCGCAGAGCACGAACATTGCGCCCAGGTCTTTCCAGCGGCTGCTGTCCTGATAAGCGTAGTCGTTGGCGCGGCGGAACGGATCGGCGTTGGGCGCGCCGAGATCATGCGGCAGGAACCCCGGACGCTGGCGCGCAAACCGCGCGTTCGAGCGCAGGTGAAACCGTGTCTCGGGATCGTCGCGCGCCACTTCGGCGGTGTAGGCGCGGGTGACGCTGGCGGCCAGAGCGGGGAACAGATCGGCCACCGCGGCGGCGGCGTAAACCCACAGATCGAGGGTGTCGTAGAGCGGATAATCGGGGCATTCGATCAGGCCGAAATGCGACGCGCCACCCGCGTCCGGCGCGGTCCAGACCGTCAGCCCGTCGGTGATGAAATAGAGCTCGTTGATCGCCAGCGCGGTCGCAGCGGGCGATAGCGCGAGCCGGTCGGCCTGATCGGCATGGAAGCGGTCAACGGCCGCCGACCAGCTGTCGGCTTCGGCAAGCGCGTGCGCCGCGATCGCCTCGGCATTGGCTCCGTCGCGGCCCCAGCGGGCGGTGTAGTGGCGCAGATGCCGGCGTCCCTGGCCGAAGCGGATCACCGGCAAATCCCAGGCCAGCGCAAAGTCCACCGTGCGGCTTTCGCCGGGCGCGAGGGTGAGCCGGGCGGCAAGCGCTGCGCAGGGGGACGCGGCGGGAAACTCGCTGAACCCGCCGCCGCTGGTCCAGATGCCCTGGGCCTCGGGCAAGGTGCCGTCGCGGGCGAACCGCTCCCAGAGCCACGCCCCCTCGCGCCCGGGGTCGAAGGCGGCGCAGGCGCTGGCCTCGATGCCCGGCCCCGGGGTCACCGCGAGGACCATCTGGCCGTCGCCCTCGTCGAGATCGCCCGCCCGGTCGCGCTCCATCACCACCGCCAGCCGGTCCTCTCCGTCGACCAGCCGGTTGCGGTTGCCGGCGACGCCGCCGGGATGGCCGGCGGCGCCCAACTCGCCGAACCAGCCGACCAGGTTGGCAAACGAGAACATCACCGCCGCCCTGAGGGGCTGCGTCCCGCTGTTGCTCAGATGGGCGCGAAACAGGCCCACGGGCAGATCGCAGTCGCGCTCCAGCGCCGGCACGACCGGGCTGATCTGCTCGATGGTGAGGCAAAGGCCGGCCGTTTCGTAGCTGTGCCAGGCCTTCGGGAACAGCGCCGCGTGGTCTCCGGCGGGATCGGCCCGCCAGCCGTCGGGCGCGGTCGGCCGCAGCGCCCTGGCGCCCTGGCCCTCCTGCCAGACGGCAAAGCCGTTTTCCGGCAAGTCGAAGCCAAAAAGTTGGCCGGTCTTCAGGGTCCAGCGGGTGAAGCCGCCGTTTATGCTGCGGGTGATCGTGCCCGCACCGATACCGCCGACGGGAACGCCCGCATCGGGACCGGCGTCAAGCTGGCCCGGGATCTTGCGGCGTTGCTCGGTCCGCGGCGCCCAGGGAAGGGCGACACGCCACGCGTTGGGATTCGATCGGATGGTCATGGCGATTTCTGGTCGGTCCGGCGGCCGGTTGGTCGCGGCCTGGAACTCCGAAAAAGACGTCGGGCACGGCGGCCTGCGCCGCGCCCGACAATGGCGCGTCAGTTCAGGTCGGCCTCGTTGCCAGCCGCGACATCGGCCTCGGCCTCGGCCACGGCGCCGACGAGCGCGTCGAAGATCACGTCGCCGCGGTCGATGTTGCCCTTGAACCAGTCGAAGACCGGCGCGGCGGCATCACGGAATGCGGCTTTCTCTTCCGGCGTCGGCACGTAGAGATCGCCGCCACCAGCGACGAAATCGGCATAGGCCTGGATCGACTTGCGCTTGGGCGAGGCAAAAGTGGCCTGCTGAAGGGCGAAGAAGCCGTCAACGATCACGCGGCGCATCTCTTCGGGCATGTCGAGGAACTTCTGGTTGTTCATCCACCACAGCGCGCCCATGTAGGCGTGGCCGTCAAGCGTGACGTATTGCAGGCCCGCATCGGGGAACTTCATGCCCATGATGTCGGTGATGCCGTTCTTGGAGCCTTCGACAACGCCGGTCTGGAACGAGGTGAACAGCTCGGGCCACGGGATCGGCGTCGGCGAAGCGCCCAGCGCGCGCACGAGTTCCTGCGGCAGGTCGGCGACGACGGTGCGGATTTTCAAGCCTTCCATATCGGCGGGCGTTTGCACCCGACGCTTGGTATTGGCGAAGTTGCGCCAGCCGCCGGTGTTGCCGATGGTCATGAGCCGGATCGCCCCGCCGCTGTCTTCAAGCGCCATCTCGCGCAACGTGCGTGTGAAATCGCCCGAGAGCACGGCTTCGGCGATCCGGTCGTCGGCCATCAGGTAGGGCAGATCGAGCACCTGCACATAGGGGAAGATGCCCGCCGCACCGCCAGAGGTCGAGATGTAGACGTCGATGGTGCCGTCGGCCACGCCCTGCAGGCACTCGGCCCCGTTGGCGCAAAGCTGGGTGCCGATGTACAACTCGACCTCGATCGCGCCGTTCGACGCACTTTCGACGAAGCTCTTGAACACGACGAGGCCGTCGTAGTCTTCATCGTTTTCGTTCGAGTTGGCGGTGGCGCGGATGGTGTAGTCTGCCGCCTGCGCCGCGAGCGCCGAGGCGCCGAGAATGGCGGCTGTGGTCAGCGCCTTCAGAGTGGTTTTCAACATGGTCTCCTCCTTGGTGTTTGGGCTTGTTTTCTTGTTGCTATTGGACGAACCCGGTGAGCCGGGGAATCGTCATCGAAATGGCCGGGACATAGGTGATCAGGAAGATCACGACGACCTCGACGAGCAGGAATGGCAGGATTGCCTTGGAAATGGTCTCGACTTTCTCACCTGAGACGGACGAGGCCACAAAAAGCACGAGCCCCATCGGCGGCGTCGCGAGCCCGACCGTCAGGTTGACGGACATGATGATGGCGAAATGCACCGGGTGTACGCCGAGATCGACGAAGATCGGCCCAAGGATCGGACCGAGGATGATGATCGCCGGGCCCGCATCGAGAAACATGCCGACCACGAACAGAAGCAGATTGATGAGGAACAGCAGGATCAACGGGTTGTCACTGAGTTGCAGCATGAAGGCCGCCATCGTCTCGGGAGCATGGCTGAGGCTCACCACGGTCTTGAACGCCACCGCGGCGCCGACGAGCAGGAGCACGGTGGCGGCCGAATAGGCGGCCCGTGTGAAGATCGCAGGCAGGTCGCTGAGCTTCATCGAATGCAGCACGCCGAAGGCGATGATGAGGGCGTAGACCACCGCGATGGCAGAGGCCTCTGTGGGCGTGAAGACGCCCACGAGAATACCGCCCAGGATGATGATCGGGGTCTGTAGCGGGGCCACGGCTTTCTTGCAGATAGTGCGGAAATCGCTCGAGACTTTCTTGCGCAAGCCCACCAGCAGCACATGCGCCACGGGCAGGAAGACGACAAAGACGACCCAGCCGTTCCAGTCGGGCGTCGCCATGCCGAAGACCCGGGCAAGCGCCAGAAGCCACGAGAACAGCGCCAGCAGGAGGCCGGCGACGTTGATCCGGATGAGCACGAAGGAGACGACACCTTCGACCGGCGAAATCGCCTGGCCCGGCGAGACGATGCGCTCGGCCTTCGGCAGGTCGTATTTGTCGGCAAGCAGCCGGACCATGACCATGAGGCCGACGCCCACCATCACGCCGGGAACGATGCCGGCGAGGAACAGCGCGGCGACGCTCTCGCCCATCACGTAGGCATAGATGATCATGATCCCCGAGGGTGGGATGATCGGCCCGATGACCGAGCTCGCCGCGGTCACGGCGGCGGCAAACTTGCGCGAGTAGCCGTTCTTCTCCATTGCCGGGATCAGCGTGGACCCCAGCGCCGAGGTGTCGGCCACCGCCGAACCGGAGAGGCCCGCGAACAGGATCGAGCTCAGGATATTCACATGCGCGAGGCCGCCGCGCAGATGCCCCATGAGCGCCTGGCTGAACTCCACGAGCCGGGTGGTGATGCCGCCGCGGTTCATGAGCTCGCCTGCGAGCACGAAGAACGGCAGCGCCATCAGCGGGAAGCTGTCCATCCCGTTGTAGAGGTTGCGGTAGAGCAGCGCGATGTCGCGTTCCTGGCCATTGAGCCACAGAAGAAGGCCCGGCGACAACAGGAGCGCGATGAACACCGGCAGGCCGATCATCAGGAAAATCAGGAAGAGCGGGAGGAAAAAGGCCAGCATCAATCCGTCTCCAGGCTTTCGGCCGGCGCGTCGATCGGCGGCAGTTCCGCCTCCGGGTCGACGAGCTGGATGATCGTGCGCAGGATCAGCTCGAAGGTGACGACCGCGAGCAGGATCACACCGACGAACAGCGAGGCGTACATGTAGCGCAGTTTGACCCGGACCGATTCGAGGCCGATCCAGTCGAGCGGGATGCGCAGCGACGCGCTGTTGAAATTGCCGCCGAAGCCGAAGGCGTGGTTGTAGCCGTGACCGACCGCCACGAGCAGAACCATCAGCGTCAGGAGGAGCAGCACCAGCATCAAGATGAGCCCCGGCACCCGCGGCAGGGCGAGCGGCACCGTGTCGATCGAGACGAAGCCACCCCAGCGCATCGCCGAGGGCGCCATCAGCGCGGCCATCCACAGCATGAGGAACCGGGCCGCCTCGTCCGGCCAGGCCAGCGCGTTGTTGAAGGCATAGCGGAAAACGACCTGGGCCAGAATGACGGCGACCATCACCGCCAGCGCCATCCAGGCAATCTGCCGTCCGACCCTCAGTATGAGCGTGTTCACCCGACTGATCGGACCCAACAACGCCAACATCGGCGCTCCTCCCTTGTGTCGACTCGTCGTGCGCCAGAAACGGCGCGTCTTCAGTTTTCTTTTTTTCGTAGCCTCTCGATAACGAACGCTCATGTCAAGCGCGGCGTGCCCTACTCGGCGAAAACCAGGCGCACATCTTTGGCCGCACACATCTCCCGGAGGGCCGCTGGACAGGCTGCGTCAGTCACCAGGGTGTCTATCTGGTCAAGCGGAGCGATATTGATCGGCGCGGCGCGGCCGAACTTGGTGCTGTCGGCCGCCAGGATCACATTGCGCGTGCTCGCGATGATCGCGCGCACGATGGAGACCTCGCCCAGGTCGTAGTCGAGCAGCGCCCCGTCAGCGGCGATTGCCGCCACCCCGATGACGGCCGTGTCAGCGCGAAACTGGCGGACGAAATCAACCGACGTGTCGCCGAGAATCGCACCGTCGGCCTTGCGCACCACTCCCGCCGGAACCATCACCTCGACACCGACAAATGTCCTTATTTCATTGGCCAAAAATACGGAATCCGTTACCACACGCAAACCGACGTGATGGAGAAGGTTGCGCGCGAACGACACCGTGGTGGTGCCCGCGTTGATAATCAGCGACGAGTTGTTCGGCACCAACCCGGCCACAGCCCGCCCGATCGCCTCTTTCTCGTCGCGCGCAATCGCCTCACGCACCGAGAAGTTGACATATTCGGCCCCGCCCACCAGCGCCGCACCGCCATGAAACCGCGCGATCTGGTCGACCTCGGCCAGAGCATTCAGATCCTTGCGGATCGTTTGTGGCGTCGTGCCGAACATTTCGGCAAGATCGTCCACCATCGCACGCCCGTGCTGTTTGAGATGCTTGAGGATGGCCGTTTGGCGGGCGACAGCTTTCCGGCTAGGCGTCATGTCCGGGGAATCCTTCGATCGATCTACCCTTTCGTTCATACCCAAAACGAAAGTTCGATACAACTAAATGAAACCTGTCATGCCGGTAGACTCCCTGCCACCGCCGACTGCGAGGCTGCCGCCGGGCGGCTCCGGCATCCCGCCTACGCCTGCGCGGCGCTCGTCTCCCGCAAAGCCTTCCAGGCAAGCTGTCCTGCCGCGCCGGGCTCTCCCGCAGGCGCACGGCCGTAATTTCCAGCAGCGCAGACGGCAGGTGGCCGGACGGATCCCTCAGCTTGCCGCAGGCCAGATCGTCGTCGGCCACGGCCTTCGGACCCCAGGTCATACCGACACCAGCACGCGGCATTTCAAGCGCCGCGACGGCGCGTGCCATCTCGGCAATCGGCCCGGGCAGACTTGGGAGACCGTCAAGTCATTCAAGGACAGCCCATGCACCTCGCCCGTTTCCCCCGCAAACACCTCGCGCATCTGCCGACCCCGTTCGAACCGATGAAGCGCCTCTCGAAGGAGCTCGGCTGCGAGATCTGGACCAAGCGCGACGATTGCACCGGCATGTCGACCCAGGAGTTCCCCGGCGGCCAAGACATGGTGGCCGAGATGGAGGCTGCTGCGAAAAAGAAACGCGCCGAGGGGCGCTCGGCTATGTCAATGCCGCCTTCGAGCTTGTGTCACAGGCCAACGACCGCGGGTTGGTGATCGACCGCCTGGTCCGCGCCACCGGCTCGTCGACCTCGCGCACAAGGGTACGTTCACAGATGAACGTGTTGTCTCCCTGCATACGGGGGGCAACGCGGCGCTGGGTGGCTACGATTTCGCCTTCGACAATGCCGACCGCTGGGTAACCTTCCAGGTGCCCCGCACGGTCGGCATATTGGGCGGCATGGGCCCGGAGGCGACGATCCTGCTTCAACAGAAGCTGATCGCGGCCCAGCAGCTCTCCTGCCGCCCTGGATTGTCTGGTTCCAATTGAATCGCACGCGCAGTTCAAGCCAACACTTGCTCGGCGTCTTGCTCAGAATCCTCCATCCCGCTCATGCCTTTGAGCCTGCGGCAAAGCCGGGGCGGTTTCTGGGGCGGGAAGGCCACCATCAAGCCGTGGCCGAACTCGCAATTCATCACCCAAGGCGAGCGGCGGATGTTCAATCTGCGCGAAGGGGGCAAAGTGGCGCCGTTCCTGTGGCGAGCCCCCGGATCAGGTCGGTCGCCACGTGGTTGAGCTCGATCGCGCGCTCTTCGCCAACCGCTACCGTGCCGCCGAGATTGACGTATCGGCGGCCGAACATGCAGGTTGGTTCGAACGAGAACGTCATGCCGGACTGGATTTCGACCTCGGCGCCGAACATCGGCACCTCCGTCACCAGCGGATAGCGCTCCCCCCCCCTTTCACCCGGTTGAAGCCCTCGCCGAACCCGCAAACCAGGCCGAACGGGTTGATCGAGTGGATCAACGGGTGGAGGTCGTACCCGCCCGCTTTTTGACGGGTGCCAGCTTCGCCGCGACCACCTCCCCGATCAAGCTGCCGGGGCGCAGCGCCTCGAGCCCGGCGTCGGAGGCGGCGCGGGCGACCTCCGCCGCGCGCTCATAATCAGGGTGCGCCTTGCCCACGGCAATGGTCGGCTCGTGTTGTGTTTCCAGCATCCCGAGCAAGGAGAAGATCTCACCGGTGACGATGTCGCCGTCCTCGATCACCCGGGGTGCCTGCGGCCGCTAATTCCATGCCGCCGGGCCCAAGGCGACGATGTCCTTGCCGCTGAAGTGGTCGCCCTCCACGGCCCCCATGATGTAAGCCTTCAACTTTCCGATCGGGGTGGGGATCTTCGTGCAGAAACTTACGGTGCCGCCGTCGACGGCGCCGCCGGTGAAATCGACCGTTTCTTGGCTATTCGCAAGCGAGCCTGAAAGCGTGCCGCCGTCGGTCGTCAGGGTCATTGACCCGTCTTGCGCCCCCACCGGTGTCTGAAGAGTGAGCTTGTCGTTGCCTTCGGTTTTCATGGCCTTTCTCCTTGCCAATCTGTCGGCGGCGTCCGGAACATGTCCGCGTCGTCGCCCGCTGTTTGCGGGGAATCGGGCCGATCTCTGCGGTCTTGTGTGGCCGTTTCGGGCATTCCCTTGGCCCAATCGGACAAACTGGAAGATGCGGGACGCCTCCGGCGACTTCGTGAATGAACGCGCTTTGGTTCTGCTGGCGGGCGCGGCCAAACGGCTCGGCTGCGGGATCGATCTCTGTCGACTGGCACTCAACCGTCGGACGGCGGGCGGCAACAAACGGGTGCCGACCGATGAGTATCGCGCGGTGCTGCGCCAGATCTTTTTCGATCCCAGCGAGACCCTTGGCATCGACCTCGCCCGCGCGCTTGCGTTGGAGGCGTCGGGTCTGTGTGGGGTCCTCTTGCGATCGAGCCCGACTTACGGGGACCTGTTGTGTCGGGCCGCACGCTACATCCGAGTTTTCTAGCGGTTCGCCCGGCCCTCGCCATTCGGCAACCCCGACCTGGAAGTGTGTTTCTTGCTCGGTCACTGGCTCCCGTGGGGCCATCAGCTGATCGGCGACGAGGTGCGACCTGAGCGGGCACGCCTACGCTGGCAAGGCCCGAACGACACCGCACAGATCGAAGGGTTGTACGGCCACCGCATTTTTTTTGGGCGTCGGCGAAGACGCACTCATCTTCGATCGCCGGACCCTCGCCTTGCCCGAACGCACCCCGGAACTCACCGAAACATTCGAAGCCTACGCCGCCGCGATGATCCGGCACATGACACCGCAGGCGACCTTTGAGGATCAGGTCCGGGTTGCCCTCGTTAAAAGCCTGCTCGGGGGAGGCGGACAGGAGGACGAAATCGCCGGCAAGCTCGGTCTGTCCAAGCGCACGATGCGCCGNNACACCCTCCTGCGCGAGCGGGCCGAGGCGCTCCTGCGTGACGAAAAGCTGCCGATTGCGGAGGTCTCCTACCTGCTCGGTTGTTCGCAGACATCGACCGTCCACCCGGCGTTTCGGCGGTGCACCGGGTTTTCACCGGGCGAATGGCGCAGGCGCCAACCCTGGGCGGCGGACCGCGCGCCATGATGGCGACGCCGCTTTGGCGCAGATGCCGCGTATTGAGTTGCTTTCGACTGCGAGCGGTATGAGGGACCGGGTTGTCGATGTCTCGCATCACCGGCGCTGAGGATAAAACGGTCTGAGGGGCCGCCCAGCCCCGGGAGAACTTGTCGAAACTGGATATAGCGCTGCAACAACAGTTTAGCTTCGGACCCGACCTTCTCCTCAACCGACGCATCAGACGGCCGGAATGGTTTCGGTCGATCTGGCGCCGGGCCACGCATGCCCCCGCCATCGGGTCTGACTTGGCAGAACAGCTATGCGCAAACTGTTTGTTCCAGCCCTCATCCTCACGACGCTCGGCGCTTCGACTTTGGCCTTTGCCGAACCCGCCGATTGAACCATCCAGTCGATTGACAAAATGGGCGGCCACGTCACCCTCGACAACGGCGAGAAGTACGACTTCACCAACATGGCGAACCACGAAACCGTCCTGCACAACTTCATGGTCGGCGACGCCGTATCCATCAACTACGCGCATGAGGGCACCGCGGCCGCCGCGCAGAGCATTTCGCCGCTCAACGCGAGCGATACGGTCGTGGGTGTGTTGGGCGGCATCAACCGCGAGACCGGCAGGGTAACCGCCCCGGGCACGGAGTTCGATCTCTCCGCGCTGCCGGACTATCAGGCCAAACTGAACAATTTCAAAACGGGCGACCGCGTGTCGGTGGCCTATGGGCTCGATGGCACCGGCCTGATCGGCAACGCAATCTCGTCGGCCGCGAACAAGAACAACGCGATCACCGGGACCCTGACAGTGAAGGTGAAGGTGACAGAGAAAGGCGATCTGCAGGTGAAGTTCGAGGACAGCAACAAACCCGCCCCTAACCATTCATCCAGCCGC
>DQCI01000194.1:985-4484 GCA_003545125.1 Paracoccaceae bacterium | reverse complement strand
GGCGCCTTACCACCATTTGCCGGGCTTGGAAACGAACCCGGCAGCCCCTTCGAGCGCGTAGGCGACATTCAGCAGATCGCCCTCTTCCCAGGGCCGCCCGATCAGCTGAAGCCCGAGCGGCAGGCCTTTGGCATCGAGCCCGGCGGGCACCGCGATGCCGGGCAGGCCGGCGAGGTTCACGGTGACGGTGAAGACGTCGTTGAGATACATCTCGACCGGGTCCGCATCCGCCATCTCGCCCAGCCCGAAGGCGGCCGAGGGCGTGGCGGGGGTGAGGATCGCGTCGACGCCTTGGGCGAATGCGTCATCGAAGTCGCGCTTGATCAGGCTGCGCACCTTGCGGGCGCGGTTGTAGTAGGCGTCATAGAAGCCGGCCGACAGCACGTAGGTGCCGACCATCACGCGCCGCTGGACCTCGGCGCCGAAGCCTTCCGCGCGGGTCTTTTCGTACATCTCGGTGATGCCGTCGCCGGCGCCGAGCTTGGCTCGGCGCCCGTAGCGCACGCCGTCGTAGCGGGCGAGGTTCGACGAGGCCTCGGCGGGGGCGATCACGTAATAGGTCGGCAGCGCGTATTTGGTGTGCGGCAGCGAGATGTCGATCACCCGCGCACCGGCATCGGCCAGCATCGCTTTGCCGTCGTCCCAGAGCTTCTCGATCTCGGCCGGAGTGCCGTCGATGTGGTACTCGCGCGGGATGCCGATGACCTTGCCCTTGATGTCGCCGGTCAGCGCCGCCTCGAAATCGGGTACCGCGATCGCTGCGGAGGTCGAATCCTTCGGGTCGTGCCCGGCCATCGCGCCGAGCATGATCGCCGCGTCGCGCACCGACTTGGTCATCGGCCCGGCCTGGTCGAGCGACGAGGCGAAGGCGACGATGCCCCAGCGCGACACCCGCCCGTAGGTGGGCTTGAGCCCGGTGATGCCGGTGAGCGCGGCCGGCTGGCGGATCGAGCCGCCGGTGTCGGTGCCGGTGGCGGCGAGGCAGAGATCGGCGGCGACCGCACTGGCCGAGCCGCCCGAGGAGCCGCCGGGCGTGAGCTTGCGGTCGTCCACTTTCCACGGATTGACCGCATCGCCGTAGACGCTGGTTTCGTTGGAGCTACCCATGGCGAACTCATCCATGTTGAGCTTGCCCAGCATCACCGCGCCGGCATCGAACAGATTGGTGGTGACGGTCGATTCGTACTCGGGCTTGAAGCCTTCGAGGATCCGGCTCGCCGCCTGGCTGGCGACGCCCTTGGTGCAGAACAGATCCTTGATGCCGAGCGGAATGCCGGTCATCGCGCTCACCTTTTCGCCGGCTTTCAGCCGCTCATCGGCGGCCTCGGCCTGGGCATGGGCGATCTCGGGCGTGTTGTGGACGAAGGCATTGAGGGCGCCCGCCGCGTCGATGGCGCCAAGACAGGCCTCGGTGAGCTCGACGGCGGTGACGTCGCCCTTGGCGAGTGCGTCGCGGGCCTCGGCGATGGTCAGCTTGTTCAGGTCCGACATGATCACTCCACCATTTTCGGAACGGCAAAGAAGCCCTCGCGGGCGTCGGGCGCGTTCGCCAGGATCTTTTCGGGGAAACCGCCGTCGGTCACCACATCTTCGCGGCGCTTGAGGCGCATCGGCGTGACCGAGACCATCGGCTCGACGTCATCGACATCGACCTCGTTCAGTTGCTCGATGAAATCGAGGATGTTGGAAAACTCCTGGGCGAGCGCGGGCAGGTGGTCTTCGTCGACCTTGATCCGCGCGAGATGCGCCACTTTGCGAGCGGTTTCGATGTCGATCGACATGAGGTTGGCCTCCAGATGCGTTGCTTCGGGGTTTAGCCGTGGGCGCGGGGCGGCGCAAGCGGGCGGGGGCCGGGCGACGGCGTTTCGAAACGCCGTAACACGCGGTTTCGAAACCGCGTGGCACGCCGCTTGCAAGCGGCGTCCGGCGCGGAACGGAACGCTGGGTATCCGATGGGAAACGCCGTTTTGTCGAATCCGTGCCGGCCGGTCCGTTTCCGTGCTGGCGAGCCCAACGGCGGGGGATGCCCATCCAGCGGCAAACCGAAAGCTCTTGAGAGAAGTCCATGACCGATCCCGCGGCCGATCCCGCCCCCCATCCGGCTTACATGCTCACCCTCACCTGCGCCGACCAGCCCGGCAGTGTCGCCGCCGTTTCCGCGGCGATCTCGGCGCTTGGCGGGAACATCCTTGAAACCAACCAGTATCGTGACCCGGAAACCAACTGCTTCTTCATGCGGGTGGCTTTTGAGGCGGCGGGCTTTGCCAGGTCCGATGCCGTGCGCCTGCGCCTCGCCCCGATCCTCACCGCCTACGACATGGACGCCCGGGTCGCCGAGGCGGGCCGCAAGCCGAAGATCATCCTGATGGTCTCCAAGTTCGACCACGCGCTCTTGCACCTGCTCTACCAGATCCGCGTGGGCTGGCTCGAGGCCGAAAGTCGCGGCGATCGTCTCGAACCACGACGACCGCCGCGAGGCCGCCGCGCGCGACGGCATCCCCTTTTACCACTGGCCGGTCACGAAGGCGACCAAGCCCGAACAGGAGGCGAAGCTGCTCGCGCTCGTGCAAGAGACCGGCGCCGAACTTGTCGTGCTTGCACGCGACATGCAGGTGTTGTGCAACGATCTCTCCAGGGCGCTCGCCGGACGGGTCATCAACATCCACCACTCCTTCCTGCCCTCGTTCAAGGGCGCCAGACCCTATCACCAGGCCCATGACCGCGGCGTGAAGCTGATCGGCGCCACGGCGCATTTCGTCACCGCCGATCTCGACGAGGGACCGATCATCGAGCAGGAGACCGAGCGGGTCAGCCATGCCCTCACCGCCGAGGATTACGTTGCCGTGGGGCGCGATATCGAGGCCCGCGTGCTGGCGCGGGCGGTGCGGCTGCACCTGCAAGGGCGGGTGTTGATGAACGGGGTCAGGATGGTGGTGTTCACCCAGGCATAGACCCGGTTTGGACTTCGGCGCGCGTCCCCACAAGCGCCCCGACAAGAACCATGTGCCGCCGGTAGATCTCGATCATCAAGCCGAGCACGACCGCGTTCATGAGGTGCCACACAAAGTGCGTGCCGAGCGGGAACACGGCGTACAGCGGCTGATCGAGCGCGCGCGCGGTGATCGACGCGGCAAGCAGGGCCGCGGTCAGGAGAAGCCCGCGGGCGGTGGCCCCCGCGCGGCGCCACAGGAGGGCTGCATAGATCACCATCAGCAGCGGCACCGGCGCGTAGCCCGCGGAGCCGCCGAGCCCGGGGATCAGCCTGAACAGCGGGATCGTCGCCGCGTAGGGAAAAAACCCGGCGGTGACGAGGCCTGCGACCTTTTGCGACGTGCCGAGGACGTCGCGGGTCGCCGCGAAGAGCCCTGTGAGGATGAACAACAGGATCGGCAGTGTGTCGGCGATCCCCGCCCAAGGCTGGGCGAAGGTGTGGAACAGGAAGGTGTGAAACAGGAAGGAGCCGGTGCCGGTGGCCGCGAGCAGGCCAACCAGCGTCCAG
>DQCI01000194.1:0-949 GCA_003545125.1 Paracoccaceae bacterium | reverse complement strand
GGCGGCGGCGAGGAAAGCGGCGTTGGTGACGGCATTGACCGGCTCGGCCCAGAAGGAGGCATCGAGCCGGTCGCAATAGCCGTCGACGGGGGTGGTCCAGTGCATGTGCCTGTGGTGATTCCGTGCTACGCTTGACCCGTTAGACAGGGCGTTTCGCCGGGATCCAGAATCACCGCTTCGCGCGACACGCCCCGGACCGGTCCGACGGTGCGTGCCTTTTGGGAACAGACGGCCCCGGATCGGTCCCGAAACGCTGAAAGGAGAATCCCATGAAAATCACCTGGCTTGGACATTCGGGTTTCCGCATCGAGATCGAAGACGCCGTCCTGCTCGTCGATCCTTGGCTAGACGGCAATCCGATGTTCCCCGGCGACCGCCGCGCCGAGGCCATCGCGGGGGCGACCCATGTGCTCGTCACCCATGGCCACGGCGACCACGCGACGGATGCGCCGGGGATTTGCGAGGATCTGCATATACCCGCCATCGGGATCTTCGATTTGATGAGCTGGTGGGGACAGAGCCCCGGCTTCGAGACGATCGGCTTCAACAAGGGCGGCACGGTCGAGCTGAACGGGGCGAAGGTGACGATGGTCAACGCCAGCCACAGCTCGTCGGTGCCGAGCAAAGGCGGCCCGATCTATGCGGGCCACGAGTCGGGCTATATGATCGCAGGCGAAGGCCATGTGATCTACCACTCCGGCGACACCGACATCATGGCCGACATGGGCTGGATGGGTGAGTTGCACCGGCCCGACATCGGCCTTCTGTGTGCGGGCGGACATTTCACCATGGACATGGCCCGTGCGGCCTGGGCCGCAAAGACATATTTCGACTTCGACGTGGTGATCCCGATGCATTACCGCACCTTCCCGCTGCTCGCGCAATCGGCGGATGTGTTGAAGGCGCAGCTGCCCGGCGTGCGGGTGATCGAGCCGGAGGTGCTGGAGGC
>DQCI01000102.1:2417-6051 GCA_003545125.1 Paracoccaceae bacterium | reverse complement strand
CGATCACGAGGACGGCGAGCCGCCGCTTCCAGCATCCGGCGTTGGATTTCATTGGCCTTCTCCGTGGTTTCGAGGCGTTCAGCGATCCGCCCTGCGCGTTCGCCGGATCGCCGAAGCGCGAGCAGGAACAAGAGCACTGCGAGCACGATGGCTCCGTAACGCAGGGCCGCACGCGCCAATGGGTTACCGACAAAACCAGTGATGAGTGCGCTCATCATCGCCGCCCTCGCTTCCAGTCATCAAGTCGCGCGTAGATCGTGACTGCGATCCCACCGAACGCCAAGGCGATGAACACCCAGCGAAACGTATCGAGATATGGGACCAGCGGGAGGACGGCGGACTGGGTCTCGGCGAGGACGCTCTGCGCAATCTCGACCCCGGCCGCGCCCAAGGTTGCAACACCTGCCGCCCCGCCGCCTTTCATGGTCCGGCTTTGCGCAAGCACCTCGCGCGCAGGCGGAGTGTCCTCGGCGAAGGCCATCGCCCGGATCGGGAACCGCTCACCCCACTGGCGGGCGGGCCCGAGATCGACATGGATGAACCCAGACCGCGGGTAGAAGCCGAAGCCGAGAAACCCCACCGCTCGTGCCGCCGCCTCAAAGGCCACGGGATCGTGGTTCGTCATGGCAATGTCGAAGGCCGCACCATCCATGTGCTTCGAGCGGGATGCGCCGCCAACGGCACGGTTGTGTTCAGGGCTTCGATAGGCGGAGCGGACGATCAGCGGCTTACCCAGACGGTCGCGCAGCGCCTGCAGCTTATCGAGCGCGGGCTCGTTGATCAGCAGCTTGCCGGTGCCGCGGCAGGCAATTTCGGCGGGCGAGAAATTGGACCAGTACCAGGCTTTCTTAGGCACGTCGCGCCAATGGCGGTGAAAAGTCGTGGTCATGGGATCCTCCAGAAACGAAAAAACCCGCCAAATGGGCGGGTCGGTTGGGCTGACGGGTTGGGATGGTGCGCAGCTAGGGACTGCCGCTGAAGATTTTGAGCTTGATGGCGATGCCCGCGAGCAGCGCCAGCATCACGCCGGTGGTAATCATGCGGACGGCGGTCTGCATTGCCGTGCGGCGCACCAGCCGGATGCAGTCGAGCAAGGATCGCAGGTCGCGGATATCGAGCGCCGCTTCTTCACCGTCAAGGCCGACATCTGCGAGCGCGCGCTTGGCGCCTTTCTCGGCAGCGCGTGCCAGCATCGCCTCGAACTCGGCGTCGGGCATGCGGACGAAGCCCTGCTCGGATCGGGGTGGTGTCATCAGAAATCCTCCCGCCGCTCAGCCGACCTTGCAGCCCCAGAAGGACGTGTGGTCGGCCGCGAAGTAGCCGTCCGCCACGCGGAAATACCCCTGCAACTCGACGGTATCGCCCGCGGTGAGCGGGACCATGGTCTGCAGCCAGATAGAGGTGGCGAGCGTGACGTGGGTCGCGGAAATCTCGCCAAAGGAGCCGCGGATTTCTGTCGTGCCGTTGAGCACCAGCCGCCCGCGCATTCTCGCTGTGGCGCTGGCGTTGATCTTGTAGAGCAGCGTCGCGCCGAAGAGGTAGGTGCCGTCCACCGGCGCCACGAAATGGTTGTTCGCCGCGTCGAAGGCACCCTGATCGTTGTTGTCGGTGTTGTTGAGGCCGATCTTCGTCCAGGTCCCGACGCCCACATAGTTGTCGTAGTTGGTCCAGGCCTTGAAGCGAGGCAGGCGGGGCTGGTCGACGATGCCGGTCGCGTTGTCGACGCTCAGCCCGTCGAAGAAGGTGCTGCCGTCGGCGGAGACCGCAAGCCGGAACCGGTCCGACCCGAAGAGCCCGACCAGCGCCTTGGTCACGAAGCCGGTCTGCAGCGTGAGGCCGAGGTCGTCGGCGACAGCCTCCTTGTTCATGGTGTAGAACAGATCGCCGGTGCCGCCCTCGGCCACGGTCTTTGCCGTCCAGAGCGCGGCGTTGAGCTTGGCTGAGAATGGGTTGGCGGCATCGGCGGTGGTGCCCAGCCCCAATAGTGAGAGGTTCTGTAACTCGTTGGGCGTGGTGCCGATCCAACTCGCGCCGTCGTAGACCAGAAGCAGCCCCTCGTCCTCGACCCATGCGCACCAGCCAGTCCGGGGCGGCAGGCGAAGCCATGCGCCATCCGTGAACAGCGCCACGTTCAGGTCCCAGCCCGCCCAATCGCCTGTGCCGCCGCTGGCGACGATATAGCGGTCACCATCTGCGGGCGAACCGGGCGGCGCGGTCAGATTCCGATCGAGAACGGAGAGTTGCACGAGTCCGTCGAGCAGGCGCAGGGCCTCGTTGTGGGTGACATGCTTCTGTGCCTGCGCAGCGAGGATGTACGGGAGCAGCAGGTTGGTCGTCGTGTCAGACATGGAATGGCCTTTAGAAGGTTAGCGTGACGGTCTTGCTCGCACCCCGCCCGATCAGGGCGGAAAGCTGGAAGATTCGGATTGTCAGCGTGTCGCCGGTCGCGAGCAGCCCGCCCCAATCGGCCGTTTGTTGGGCGGCCGAGTAGATCGCACTGGTTGTGGAGGCGGTCAGCGTGCGCTTGACCGCAGCACCATCGAGGATCTCGACCTCGTAGGCTTCGATCTCCTCGATCAGCGGAACCTCGACCGCGCCCCAGCTGTCGGCCGCAAGAGCCCTCGACCGGCGTGTCCAGCGGATGGTCAGATCGCCGGGCGTGCGCGGTCTGCGCCATGGCTGCTCCACATGGGCCACAGAGAACGGCCGCAGACCCACGCCAAGCGGTGTGACGGAGGCCGCAACATAGGTCTCGTCGCTGACCGACCGGCTCGCCGGGCCGATGCGCCAGTTCCACGGCAGCCCGAGATCCGCCTCGGCGATTGGCAATGAGGCCAGAGCGTCGTCCAACATCACCACCCGCGCGCCCGCCACAACTGGATTTGCCATGGCTACTTCCGTGCCGCGCTGACCTCGCAGCAGCCGCGTCAGTTGATAGCGGCCCGGTGCGATCAGGTCTGCTGTGCCTGCCTGCACGATTTCCCAGGCACCTGACGCGGTCTCGATGGCGAGCGCATTTGCACCGCCGAAGAGGGCCAGGTCGGTAATGCTTTCCAGTGTGCCGGAGAGTAGATCGATCACCAGAGCATTGCCGAGATCGAACCGCGATGTGGGACCAGCATAGAAGTCCGAGACCAGCGCGCCGATCCGGGCACGGCCGCCAAATGTCGTCAGCAGCTCAAACCCGTCCGTTGAAGGGCTGCGGAACACTGCCATCTCGCCTGGCCATGGTACCGCATGGGCGGCGATGAGCGGCCGATGCGCGGGCTGATCCTCGGTCAGCTGTGGCAGGTCCATCAGCACCACTTCAGGTGCGCCGAACACCACGGCTTTTGACAGGGACGACGGTCGTGGCGATCCGGGCGGCAGGTCGTGGGCCTCGCGATCCTGGCGGACCGCTTCGATCCCGCGTGCCTCGGCGTCCGCAATGGAGACTAACCGCAGCGGGATGTGCCGCCCGTCATGTTCCAGCGTCACGACGTCCGCCGGATCCAATGCCAGCCGCGAGGGCGGCAGGCGAAATGCAGCTGTCTCGCGCCCGGTCCAGGCTTCCATGAGCGCGCGGCGGCAGCGGCGCTCGGCCTCCTCTGGCGGGACTGCCATGGGAAAACTCTCCGAGGCGATCCGGGTCGTA
>DQCI01000102.1:0-2405 GCA_003545125.1 Paracoccaceae bacterium | reverse complement strand
CTCAACAAGGGCGGCGTCGTAATCTTCGTCCGCCCGCGCCACCTGCCACTTCAGCGCCTGCGGCAGTTCGGTTTCCTGCGCACGCGTCAGTTCCAACACATCGCCCTCGCGGGCAGCCACCAGATCGTCATGGGTCACGTCTGCCATAGCGGCGCGTCCCCGCATGACGAAGCGGATTACGCCCTCGGTCTCGACCGCGTCAAACCCGAAATGCCGCGACAGCGTGGTGATCGATGCACGCGGGCTTTCCAGCGCGCCGATCGCGTAGCCCTCCACCGCGCCCCAGAGGCCGGTGACGTCGATCCGGGCTTCTGGCATTCCCGCCCGCAGGCAGAGGTGCCGGACGAGGGCCGCCAGCGACACCGCGCCGAGCCGCCCGGTCAACCAGTGGCCGAGCCGCCAGTTCGCGCCGTCCGTCCAGACATCGGTCAGCGCCGGAAAGAACGGATAGGGCCGCGCGTCCCATGTCCAGGCGGCGCATTCCGGGACGTGGACCATGCGTTCGCCGTAGACCGAAGACACCGGGTTGTTCGCCGCGGCACTCCACCAAAGATACGTCGCCTCGAGATAGGCACGCTGGATCGCATCGTCCCGCCAGCCGCGGGAGAAGTAGGGGACGAAGCTCTCCGAGGATTTCGGGTCGAAGAAGACGTTCGGCTGGTTGGTGCCCCGGTCGATGGACGGGCAGCCGAGTTCGGTGAACCAGATTAGTTTGGATTCCGGAACCCATGCCGTGGGCGTGCCGCTCTCCACACCACCCGAGCGGTCGTAGTGCGCGTTCGACCACCAGGCGCGCAGATCCTTGTAGCGAAACACCCACGGCTTGCCGTTCGGCGGGTCACTCGAACCGTTGGCGTTCCCCGCCTCACCACCATCCGTGATCGGTGTGCGGACCTGCGCTGAGCGGTCTGCGGCGCTGGCATAGAACCAATCGAAGCCTTCGCCGCCCGCGATGTTCCCCTGCAGATAGGCGCGGTCGTAGATCGCGGGCCAGCCATCTCGAGCATCGGCGTGCTCGAAGCCGTCCCGCCAGTCCGACAGCGGCATGTAGTTGTCTATGCCAATGAAGTCGGTGTTCGTGTCGGCCCAAAGCGGATCGAGGTGGAAGAACACATCGCCGCTGCCGTCGCCCGGCTGGTGCCCGAAGTATTCCGACCAGTCGGCCGCATAGCCGATCTTGGTGCCGGACCCGAGGATCAAGCGCACATCGGCGAGCAGATCCCGATACGCCTGTACCGCCGGATAGGTGGACGCGCCGGAGCGGATCGTGGTCAGTCCCGGCATCTCGGTGCCGATCAGGAAGGCGTGGACCCCGCCCGCCGCCGCGCAGAGATGGGCGTAGTGCAGCACCATGCGCCGCAGGCTCCATTCGCCGGAGGGCCCGGTCCACGAAACCGACTGACCCGAGACGCTGAAGCTCGCGGGCGTCGCCGTACCGAACAGCGCCGTAACCTCAGTGGCCGCCGTGGCGGTCTTGTCCACCGTCCCGGCGAAACCCGCAGCCGGAGAACATGTGATCCGCCCCCGCCAGGGAAACGCGGGCTGGCCGGCCTCCGCGGCGTTGTCGGAATACGGGTTTGGCAGGCTGTTGCCGGGCGGCACGTCCATCAGGATGAACGGATAGAAGGTCACGCGCAGCCCGCGGGCTTTCAACTCCTGAATCGCCTGTACGACGGCGAAATCAGCAGGCGTGCCGCCATAGACCGGGCGATCCTGATCGTCGCGGCTGACCAGAAAGGCAATGGTCCGGCTGACGCCATTCACGGACCATGCCGACGGCGTGGTCGATTTGGCGGATACCTCGACGCCCGGCCGCACCTTGCAATTGCCTGCCCGCAGATCGTCCCCGAACCAGGCCACCACCAGTGATACGCTCTCAACCTTCGGGGCCATGGCCTGCAGCCGGTCCAGCGCCACCACCATGTCTGCGGTGTCGGTCAGCGCATTGAGGTTCTCGGGCTCGGACGACCCACCGCTACCCTTCCGGATGCCCTGCGTGGCATAGGCGAACTCGCCGGATGCCGGGATCATGGTCACGGCCTGCGTCAGACCCTCCGCGGTGTCCGGATCAGCAAGCGGGCGGAATACCTCGAAACTCAGCTGTGGGATGCGGTTGCCGTAATTCCCTAACGGCAGGTCCTCTAAAACGACGTAGGCTGTACCACGATAAGCGGGCGTGTTAGCCGCGCCCATCTTCGCCGACATGAACGGATCGGCCGCCTGGCTCTCATCGCCCGGATACCAGCGCCATGTGATCCCTGCTGTGTCCAGCAGCTTGCCGTCGGCCCAGATGCGCCCGATGCCAGTGATCGGCCCCTCGCAGAGTGCAACCGCGAACGACGCATAGTACAGATACTCGGTCGTTTTGACCTTGCCACCATCCCCGCCTCCCTTGCCGCCGCCTT
>DQCI01000075.1:22808-23387 GCA_003545125.1 Paracoccaceae bacterium | reverse complement strand
GTTCAATCCTCCCCTGCGGCACCACAAAATCGGTAAAAACTCAACCGAGGCAATAAGTTGGAAAACGAGAGAATTCTCGCTTCCACCCGTCGGCCCGCCTGGATCGGTCCGCCGCTTTGCCAATGCCGCCCAGGTCGCGCAGGTAGGTCCGGAAGCGACCTTCGGTATTCTGGGCCGACCCATTCCGCGGCAAGCAAGGCGCCGCCGCGAGAGCCGAATTTGTCATTGTCGGGAAACGGCGGTTCGATTGAACCGTGAAATCGCCCGCCGCGAGAGATACCTGCGGCAAACGCCTGCAGCGCAGGTTGTGGAGCAAGGCGGGGCTTTGAGGATCGGGTTGCGCAGTATTCGTGGAGTCCCGGCCATTGCTCGGCAAAGCGGCCGTTGGGGATCGGATGAGAAGCCTTGATCTCTTGCGGGCGATTGCCGCACCCGCATCAAAGGTCGCAATGCGAAAAAACCGGCTCGAGGCCGGCGCGGAAGATCCCCTCTCGCACACCCCCGCAGCCCTTGCAGCTGTGGGATCGACCTCGCGAGGACGCAACGAGACTTCCCCGAAGTGGTCACCCCGACCAGGCA
>DQCI01000075.1:22461-22709 GCA_003545125.1 Paracoccaceae bacterium | reverse complement strand
CCCGAACCAGCAGGCAAGCGGCGCTGAATTCCCTTTTGCCGCTGCGAACGTGCCGGCGGCACACGCCCTTGCGCGACATTTTTGGCAATGAATGGACATGAGATGATGGCGCGAGACCCTGCATCAGAGATCGAGGCGCTGAAGGGTGAATGGCCCGCCAACATTGCCGTGCAATGCTTCGATCCGGATTATTTCGCAACCTTGCCGGACGACCGGAAATCCCGGTTCCTGAAATGCCTGAATTCGGG
>DQCI01000075.1:22248-22379 GCA_003545125.1 Paracoccaceae bacterium | reverse complement strand
GAACGATTGGCGGCTTGAAAGTGTCGCGCGTCTACCTGAGGATGGCGTGCTCGACGTTGCCAGGCTGGGGCTGCCGGCCCTGTCGATGCGCGTGCGCACGGCGCGCAATCTGAAGGACTTTCCGCTGCCGG
>DQCI01000075.1:17935-22198 GCA_003545125.1 Paracoccaceae bacterium | reverse complement strand
TATTCCCTGACACCCGGCAATCCCTGTTTCATTGATGACCAGACCTACCAAGACCTGGTTGATGCCCACATCATGTTCAAAAACATGGATGCTGACCGGTATCTGACCGCGGCCGGTATCGCGGCAGACTGGCCATTCGGGCGGGGCTGTTATGTCTCTGCCGACAAACGGGCGATCATCTGGGTCGGCGAGGAGGATCACCTGCGGATCATGTGCATGCAGACCGGCACCGTGCTGGGTGACGTCTTTGACCGCCTGAAAACGACGCTCGACCTGGTCGAAGAGATTGACGGTCTCGCGTTCGCCTACTCGGCGGACTATGGCGTGGTCACCTCCTGCCCGACAAATCTCGGCACGGGGATGCGGGCGTCGCTTCATATTCCTTTGCCGGGCCTCACAGCCGACGGAACCGACGCGCGGGTCAAAGCGCTCGCCAGACCGCTGGGCCTTTCGGTGCGGGGTGTCGGCGGCGAGCATACGCCAATCGGGGCGGACGGGACTGTCGACCTTTCGCCCAGAGCAAGGTTCTGCGTCACCGAGGCGGAAATTCTCGTGAGGCTCTACGACGGAATCCGGCTGTTGGCGGCCGAAGAAAGCAAGGTCGGTGAAAACTCACCGGGCGCGCCCGGCTAGGATCGCCAAGGGGACGCCTTGGCAACCCGCGACGCTTGATCCAGTGGCAAGACACCCGTCGCGGCATGATCGTGCTGAAGAAATCGGGCTCGATCCGGTCATCCGACACTTCCGCTCGGTCATGAACGGCGCTGCTGTGGCTCCGAGGTCGGCGGCGCGCAGAGGCTGCCCAAACACACCGTTCAATGGGCGAATTGAGCCGCGCACCCGGGACGGCGGCCCGCAGATGCCAACGGGTGTCCTGGGGCACGGGTTTGGCAAACAGGCTCACCAAGAGAGCGCAGCTCTTGGTATCCACCCGGCCTGCGCGCGCGCCTAACGCGCGCAACGCACATGCAGGGAGCGGTTTTCGTGGGTTTCAAATCGTCACCTGGCCCGAACCGCCGGCAAGGTCGTGAGCGGTCAAGTACCCTGAGGCGGCCCAGCGGTTTGCCGGTGCTTCGGTCCGGGCCCCTCAGTCGGCGCTGCCGGAAGACTTGCCGATTATTTTCTGCAGCCACCGGGCCCGCTCCTGCTGCTCGCGCAAGAGCTCCAGCTTGCGTTTCAGCCGCTTGATCTTGCTGTCTTTCTGGGTGTCCGCAATCTCTGCCAGGAGCGACTTTTCCTTGGACTGGAGTTTGCTGATCACCTTCTCGACATGGGATGGCTTGATTTTCTTCGCCTTACCTTTTTCCAGCCGGCCGTAGTACTTGTCGAGCGTCTCGATGCTGCTCTTAAAATCCATGCCATCCACCCCCATGTGACAGCCCGTGATACGGGCCGGATCTACCTGATTTGTGACAAAGATCGCGGCTCATCCCGGTTGCTCCGCATCACCTTGGTCAAGTGCCGTCAGAACCATTGCGCTGAGCTCTTCGTCTTCGAGCGCCAGGATCCGTTCGACTTCGGCCATCGCGTCCTCGGTTTCGATGTAATAGGCCCGGGCCGCCCCCAGAAGATCGCGCATCGCCGAATAGGCATAGTTGGAATCGTTCAGGAACGACGTGGCCATGAACGGATCAAGGCTGTGGTCGCGGATCAATGTCTCGATCGCGCTGTTGGTGCCTGCGCATCGCTTTCCACCTGGACGCGCTCCTGATCCAGCCAAAGGCTCGACCTATCCTCGGGATCGGTCAGGTCGAGTTTGCCAATCTCGACCAGGATCCGGGCGATTTGGGTGCGCAGGACGTTGTAGAGGTCGGTGATCACGCCCTGGGGCTTTTCGGTATACTGGGTGGCGTTCCGCCTGAGATGTTTGACCGCCTTTACCGCCCGCACGACCCGGTCCGACACGTCACGCATATTGTAGATCTCGTCGACCACATCTTCGGGCAGGTCCTTGGCGCCGACCCGGGTCGCGAACTCGACGATCGCCGCATAGAGCGTCTTGATCCGGGCCTCGTAACGTTCGTCGATATCGAATTCGACCTGGGTCCGGCTGGCTTCGACCATTGCGGCGATGTCCTTCGCCTCGAACAGCTCATGACGGTGCAGATTGAGCCCATGCACAATCAACTCGACCGCGTTGTCGTAGAGATGCTTGACCTCGCGGCGCATCGCGATCTCGATGGTCTGCGGAAACTCGTCGACCGCCTCGGAAAGGAACTTCGGTTTGCTCAAATCCTCTGCCGGCTGGGCGATGGTCTTTTCCAGGAAGGCGATCAGGCGGCGCAGCAGCGGCAACATGATCGCCACGCCGAGCACGTTGAAAATGGTGTGGAACACCGCGAGTTTCAGCGCGGTGTCGGTGTCGGCAATGCCCACACCGGCGGACACGACACGCTCATCCGGATCGGTCCGATGAAGATCAACGCCACGCCGGCGGTGACCACATTGAACATCAGGTGCGCCAGGGCAAGGCGCTTGCCCTGATAATTGGCGGTCATCGCTCCGATGATCGCGGTGATCGTGGTGCCGATATTCGCCCCGATCGCCAGCGCCAGCGCGTTTTCACAGGATATCTGCCCGGCCGCCAGGGCGGTGATGATCAGGGCCATCGTGGCATGGCTGGACTGCATGACCACCGTCGCGGCGGCGCCGATCAGGGTATACACGACCAACCCAAGCAGGCCGGTCATCGCGAAGCGGGTCAGGTCGAACTGATCCTTGAAGGCTTCGAACCCCTCTTTCATGTGGTGGATACCGAGGAACAGGAACCCCAGCCCGGCCAGGACGAACCCTGCGCCGCGCAGGTACTTGTTCTTCTGGAAGACCAGAACGATCGCGATCGCCAGCATCGGCAGGGCATAGGCCGAGATTTTCACCTTGAGACCGAACCCCGCCACCAGTCAGGCGCCGGTGGTGGTGCCGATATTGGCGCCGAAAATGATCCCGACGCCCGCGAGCAGCGAAATGAGTCCGGCCGACAGGAAGGAGATGGTGATCACTGAAACCAGCGAGCTGGATTGCATGATCGTCGTGGTGAAGATCCCGAAACCGAGAGACTTCGGCACCGATCCCGTGGCTTTTTCCAGAGCATTCTCCAGAAACCCACCCGAGAACAGTTTGAACCCGTCTTCCAGCATCAGCATGCCGAAGAGGAAGATGGCCACGCCGGCAGCGATCTCCTGGAAGTCGCTGCTGGTCCAGAACCCCAGGCTCAGGACCAGCAGAATGACTGGAAGCAGAAGCCTCTTCATCATGTGTGGCAACCGGCTCCTATGGCAGCATCATACCGCGAAGCACGAAGTAGAACAGCGCCGCGACAATGGCCGAGACCGGCACCGTGATGATCCAGGCCGACACGATCTTGAACAGCGACGTGCGGTGCACGAGCTGGCGCTTCAGCGCCTTTTGCAGCTCCTTGCGTTCAGCCGCGTCGATCACGGCTTCCGGCCCCATCTTTTTCAGCTTGTCGAGGATGCGCTGCTTGTCTTCGGGCGGGGCGTTCTGAAATGTCATCAGAACCTGTTCGGTCATGGCGAAATCCTTGTCGCCCTTGTGCTCGGTCAACACGCCTTCGACCACTTTGCTCAAGCGGGTTTCGAGGAACTCGCGCAGGAAGCCCACGCCGAACACCGCCCCGAGCGCCACGTGCGTCGAGCTGATCGGCATGCCGAGCTGGCTGGCGATGATCACGGTGATCGCCGCGGCGAGCGCGATGCAGAAGGCGCGCGAGCGGTCCAGCTCGGTGATCTCGGACCCGACCGTGCGGATCAGCTTCGGCCCGAACAGCGCCAGGCCCACCGAGATCCCCAGCGCACCGATGACCATCACCCAAAGCGGGATCGCGACCTTCGAGGAACCGCCCTCGGCATTGGTCAGCGCGTCGACGACACCGGCAAGCGGGCCGACCGCGTTGGCCACGTCGTTGGCGCCGTGGGCAAAGCTCAACAGCGCGGCCGAGATGATCAGCGGCACGGTGAACAGCCGGTTGACCCCGTCACGGTTGTTCTCAAGTTTTGGCGCGGCCCTGTTGATCAGCGGCCGCGCGATGACGATCACGATCAGACCGGCGGCGAGCCCGAGCAACATGGCGACGGGGAAGTCGATCTTGATAAGCTTCTTGATGCCTTTCAGCACGATATAGGTGGTGAAGGCCCAGGTCATGATCCCGATCATGAAGGGCACGACCTTGCGCGCGGACTCGACCGGGTTCGCGCGGAAGAAGATCGTTTTCTTGAGGAAATAGAGGAACAGGGCCGCGATGAT
>DQCI01000075.1:16815-17818 GCA_003545125.1 Paracoccaceae bacterium | reverse complement strand
ACATCCGGGTCGGCAACATCGGCGGGGTCGATGATCCCCTTCTTCACGGTCGAGACCACGTCGCCCCCGGCGATGATCGCCCCTGCGGCCTCGAATACCGCTGCGATGACAATCGCACCGCTGAGTGTCAGGGCGAAGGAACCCACCGCCGGCCCGACGTTGTTGGCCACGTCGTTGGCGCCGATGTTGATCGCCATATAGGCGCCGATCACCGCCGCTGCGATAAGCAGATAGAGCTGTTCGACATGATCGAATGCCGTGCCGGTGTAGATCACAACGGCGACGATGAAGAGAATTGCGGTTCCCAGCCGCCCAACCTCGGAGCGGCTGATATCGGCCGCACTCTCGATCTTGAGGTAGTCTTTCACTTTCATGGCTTTTCCCCGTCCCTGCCCAGCATCGCGCAGTACCTTCCTCCTCCCGCGACTCCGGAGAAGAATCGAGGCAACCCGTGCTGGTTCCTGCCAAAAGCAGACCCCATCGCCATGCGCCCCGAAATGCGCGAGATCAATGCGTGCCATTTAACCGTCGAAAACCGAGACACAAAGTGGCGCGGGGCGCCGGGGGGACCTGCCCTGCCCTGCCCGGCCCTGCCCGGCGACAACTGAAATGGCCGCTCGGGAGTCCACGGCCGATGCACTCGAAGCGGAATGCCGCGTGGCAAAGCAACAGGCAAGATCGCTGTGTTCTGGGTGATGGCGTCCGGCCATCAACTGGGGCTTCAGATCAGGTGACCGCCCCGTCGCGATGGGCTGCCGTTCGCGACGGATAGCCCGGACTTCCGACCTTCAACGGCACCGTCTCCCGACACAGGACAGCGGTTGATTTCGGCACAGGATCCGGGTCGCGGGCAAAGCCGCCGTCCAGCGACACCTGCGCTATGGCGACGGACGGCCCGTTGCCGACTTCGGCTGGGCTGACCGCGTTGCAGCTCGACCAGCCACGCGCCGCCGTTCAGGTCTCTTTCGGCATTTTGGGGCCGTGGTTCTTGCCGATTATTCTC
>DQCI01000075.1:13217-16751 GCA_003545125.1 Paracoccaceae bacterium | reverse complement strand
ATCCAAGACGTCAAACAAGCGACATGATCGAGGTTGTATCCAGATTGTGTTTGCCAGAGGATCGGCGCAAACGCCCGGGCGCCCAGAGAGGCCAAGCAGGACTCCGACGCGGCCGCCACGGGGACTCCAAGGAGACGATCACCGTGAGCCGCAGATTCCAGGCGCAGGCGGTTTGGCCGCCGTACCCGCACCGAGACACCCTTTGGTGCGCTATCCAGGGAGAAACCGAATGACCCCATTGGAACGTCTTTCGCAGGGGTTGGTGGTGTCTTGTCAGCCGGTCGACGATGGGCCGATGGACACCCCCGCGATCACCGCCGCCATGGCCCGCGCTGCAGAGGCCGGCGGAGCGGATGGATTGCGCATCGAGGGGCTCGACAACCTTGCGGCCAGCCGGCCAACGACCGCGCTTGCGATCATCGCGATCGTGAAGCGGGATCTGGACAACAGCCCGGTGCGGATCACGCCGTTCATTGACGATGTGCGTGACCTGGCCAGACACGGCGCCGACATCATCGCCTACGATGCCACACAGCGCCCGCGTCCGGTTCCGACCGCCGATCTGGTGGACGAAATCCATTCCGCCGGCAAGATTGCAATGGCGGATTGCGCGACGCTGGAGGATGCCCGGATCGCCCGCGCCCAGGGGGCCGATATCATCGGCACCACCTTGTCGGGCTACGCCTACGAGATCGCGCCCGACGGCGCTGGGCCGGACCTCGAGCTGGTCACGGCATTTCGCGACCTCGGCGGGTTCGTGATGGCCGAAGGGCGCTACAACACGCCCGAGCTGGCCGCCGCAGCGATCCGGGCGGGTGCCGATTGCGTGACGGTTGGCAGCGCCGTCACCAGGATCGAGCACATCACCGGGTGGTTCGCCGCCGCCGTCGGGGGCGGCTCGAATGGCTGAGCCGACCCTGCCAAGCGGCGTGGCGGTCGATTTCGGGGGCACCAAGATCGCCGCCAGCCGAGTCAGCTCCGGGCGCATCGTCACATCCGCCCGGACCACCACCGACGGCGACGCCCCCGCGGAACGCCAGATCGAAGCAATCTGCGGGTTGTTGAGCGAATTGAACCTCGACCCGACCGAGCCGGTCGGCGTTGCGCTGGCGGGGCGTGTCGACGCAGGCGGCGTCTGGCACGCGTTGAACACCGAAACGCTGACCCGGGTCCATGCGGTCCCGCTGCAAGCGTTGCTGTCAGACCGGCTCGGGCGTGTGGTCACCGTGCAGAACGACGCCATCGCTGCCGCGGTGGGCGAGCATCTCGCCGGGGCGGGCCGGGGCAAGCAGCGCTTCGGGTTCATCACCGTGTCGACCGGCGTGGGCGGCGGGATCGTGCTCGACGGTCGACCGGTCATTTCGCCCAGCGGATTGGCTGGGCATGTCGGCTTCACCACGTCGCGGCAGTCTTCGGGGCGTTGCGGGTCGGGCCGGGTCGGCACAGTCGAGAACGTCGCCGGCGGGCGGGCGATTGCCGCCGCCGCGGGTGGGCTGGGACACGAAGGATATGACGCCAAGCGGGTGTTCGAGGCGCATTTGTCCGCAGAGATCTGGGCCAGCGAATTGATCACCCGGTCGGCGCGGGCCGTGGCCGAGCTTTGTGCCAATCTCGTTGCGATCCTCGATCTCGAGCGCATCGCAATCGGCGGCAGCATTGGTCTTGCGCAGGGCTACGCCGCGCTGGTCTCGGCGGCCCTGGCCGAGGAGCCCGCGTTGTTCCGCCCCGAGATCGTCCATGCCGAGCTCGGTCCCGAGGCCGCGCTGATCGGCATCCTCTCGGAGCTGGCCTAGAGCGTTTTGCGCACAATCGCCCTCACCGACCGTCGCGAACGCGTTGTGCTCTGCAAACGCTGCCGGGCCACGGCCCTTGAGAACATGGCCCCCACTAAGCAAAAAACGCTTTAGCTGCCCCCCGCAGGCGGGGTGGCGTCGGTCCCGCTCCCCGCATCGCCCCTGTCGCGTTTCCAATCCGGCAAGAGAGGATCCGCCGTCTGCTCAAGAAAGGCGCCCAACTCGGCGCGCAGCGCGGTCAGCCGCGCGTGGTGCGCGGGCGCCGCGGCGAGGTTCACACCTTCGCCGGGGTCGGCGGACAGGTCGAACAACTCGTGCCCCATTTCGCGGTGCCAGACATATTTGAACCCGTCCGCGCGGATCATTCGCCAGTCGGCGGTGTGCATCCAGTCGCCCAGCGGCCGGTGCATCGCGAAGACGGCCGGCCGATCGGGTGTATCGAGATCGCCGGCAATCAGGTCCCTGCCCTGCCAATCCGGGCCGCAAACCCCGCACAGCGCCGAAAGCGTCGGCGCGATATCGACGAGGCTCGCCTGCGCCGTGGCGCGCACCCCGCCCGGGCCACCGGGCAATCTCAAGATCAGCGGCACGCGAATGCTCTCCTCGAACGCCACCATCTTGTGCCACAACCCATGCGCGCCCAGCATCTCGCCATGATCCGAGGCGAACAGGACTATCGTATCATCGGTCAAGCCCTCGTCTTCGAGCGCGCCAAGAAGCCCGCCGACGAAATCGTCGATCATCGTGACAAAACCCCAATAGACGGCATAGCTCGCCCGCCAAGCGTCGAAATCCTCGCCGTGGTCCTCGAACAGCCGCCGGTAATAACTTCGGGCATGCACGCCATGTTCGCCCGGTTGTGGCCCGAAGTTCGAAGGGATCTCGACCTGGCCGGGGTCGTACATGCTGAAATAGGGCTCGGGGATCATGAAGGGGGGATGCGGGCCGTTGTAGGACACGACCTGAAAAAACGGCTGGTCGAGTGCGCGCGTGCGGATCATGTCGATGGCGAAACTCGTGATGTAGGCTTCGTTGGTCTTGTCGACCGGCAGATCCTGGAGATGGACCCGAGGCACCGACATCGACGGCGTGCGGTGGGTGCGCGTCGCGGGATCGTTGAACATCCAGCCGTCGATCAGGCCTTGGTCGCGGCACCAGCGGCTGTAGTCCTCGGTGCTGTCGCCCGCGTGCCGGTCGGTGAACGCGCCGATATTGCCCTCGCCCATATGCCACTTGCCGGCGTAGTTGACCTGGTATCCGGCCTGCCGAAACGCCTCCAGCATTTCGCAGGACCGAAGACGGCCGGATTGGTTCGACATCATGCCGTTTTGCGTCGGGTACCGGCCGGTGAACAGCGCGGCGCGCGCCGGCAGGCAGAGCGGACAGGGAGTGAAGGCATTGTCGAAACTGATGCCCTCGGCGGCGATCCGGTCGATGTTCGGCGTTTTGCAGGGCGTTTGAGCGCGCAAGCCCAGCGTGTCGGGGCGCTGCTGATCGGTCAGGACCAACAGAACGTTGGGAGCTGTCATGCGCCCGCGGCCCGGCGCCGTCGCTTTAGCGCCTCCTCTGCCTGCGCCGAGCCGTCGTGGAACGAGCCAAACCATTTGTCGAGCGGGATCGAACCGTCGGCATAGTTCACCTCGAACAGCCGGTGGTGCAGGTAGTGGGCGTAGTAGGGCAGATGCAGGGTTGTGGTGTCGCCGGTCACGACACGGTCGAACCCGGTGTGCCCCTGCGCAGG
>DQCI01000075.1:12721-13160 GCA_003545125.1 Paracoccaceae bacterium | reverse complement strand
TTGATGTTGCGGTGGTGCACCTTGTGGGCCCATCGGTAAAGCGGCGGCCAGTGGATCAGACGGTGCACGCAGTAGAAATGAAACTCGTGCAGGAGCGGTACGAAAAACCACAAAACGAAGAACCAAACCGGGCTTGCCGCGATGCTGATCCCGGCAATATGACCGCCCGCATAGAGCCAGAGCGAGGTCACTTCCCAAGCGGTCCAGATCGGAAGCCCACTGCAGAAGGTCCAGAACAGGTTGTCTCTGAGCTGGGTGCCGAAGGTGAAGCCGGGGGTCTTTCCGTCAGGCCATTTGCGGTTGTACTTGAACGCNNGCCCTGTGCGCGCCGGACGTAGAGCCAGTAGTGCTGGCCGCCGACGATCAGCACGGTCAGGGCGGCATTGCGCAGCAGGATCAACAGGATCCAATCCGCAGAAAGGGTCTGCATCCGCGCGAC
>DQCI01000075.1:11490-12711 GCA_003545125.1 Paracoccaceae bacterium | reverse complement strand
AGCGCATAGGCGATGCCCCAGGGGAACAGGTATTTCGGCAGCCATTTGAGGATGCCGGTGAGCTGCGGTGGCCAGACGAAGACATCCGGGTAGCGGATCAGATCCTTCGGCTTCCAAAGCCCGCGCCGGTCTTCGGTTCCGAAATCGCTGTCATCCATGACGCCGTCTCCTTTGATGCGGCCTCGGGCTACGCCCCGTCTGGCGCCGGATCGGTCAGATAGGCGCTTGTCGCGTCGAACTGCCCCGACCCTGTGCGCCACTGGCCGTTGAACTTGGCCACGCAATCGCGCAGCGGATCGTCGAACCTGGCGGTCTCGGCCATCAGCGCCGCCCGCAACCGTGCGAGTGTCTCGGCGGCCTCGGGGGCGGGTGCGAGGTTGGTCATCTCGTGCGGATCGGCGGTCAGATCGTAGAGCTCATCGTCGTCGCCGGGCGAAAAGACGTATTTCCAGCCGTCTTGCGAGACCAGGATGCGTTGCGAGTAGAGGAACCGCAGCCCGTGGTACTCGGCAAGCAGGTATTCGCGGCCCGGACTGCCCGGGTCGCGGACCTCCGCCGCCAGATCGCGTCCGTGGCGTGGCTCAAAGCCGACCCCCAGGAGCGACAGCGCAGTCGGCAGGATGTCCATGTTGAGCGCCAGCCCATCGCGTTCACCCGGCCCCAGGCTCGGGTGGCTGAACACCAGCGGCACCCGCATCGCTTCCTCGTAGGGCAGGCCCTTGTCGATCAACCCACCATGCGCGCCGGTCATGTCGCCGTGGTCGGACGTGAAGACCACCAGGGTGTCATCCACCAGCCCGATCTCGTCCAGCGCCGCGTGCAGACGCCCGATCTGGGCGTCCAGCATGGCGACGTGATCGCAATACAGGCCAATGTAGTCCACGAGGTCTTCGACGGTGCGCGGATGCCGCCGGTAGAAATCGTCGCGCTCGCGCCGGACGCGGACCGGCTTTGTGCTGAGATCGTCGGCGAAGTTCGCCCACGGCGCAATCGCCGCGCGGTCCGTGTGCTGCCAGAATTCGTCGCAGATCAGGTGGGGTCCGTGCGGATCCCAGTATTGCACGGTGAGGTAGAACGGTCTGTCCCCGGCCGCAAAATCCTTGAGCATGGCGATTGCCTGCTCGGTCTGGAAAGAACTCGGTGTCGAGGCGGCCGGCCCGTGCCAGCGCCCGCCCGCCATGGTTTGCCGGTCGGGGTTGAAATACAGCGTCGGCTCGACCC
>DQCI01000075.1:0-11357 GCA_003545125.1 Paracoccaceae bacterium | reverse complement strand
TCGGGCTCGGCAAGCTCGGTGCCCAGCGCGTGGTACATGTCGCAATTCGTGCCCATGCCATGTCGAAAGGCGTAGTCGCCGGTGAACATCGAGGCGCGTGCGGGGGTGCAGAGTGGGCAGGTGGCGTAGCTGCGCGGGAACGACACGCCGCCGGCGATCAGTTTGTCGAGGGCGGGGGTGTCGGTCGGGAGCACCTTGTGCGGCCCGACGCTGTCGAAGCGCATCTGATCGACGCCGATGAACAGAAGGTTTTTCATGCCGGCGCGAAGTCGCCCGCGAAATGGCAGGCGGCGAGATGCGGCGCGCCCGCGGATTGGTGCGGCACCAGCGGCGGCACCTCGGTACGGCACCTGGCTTGGGCATGACGGCAGCGCGGGTGGAACGGGCAGCCGGGCGGCGGGTTCATCGGGCTGGGTACATCGCCTTCGAGCACGATGCGGTCGGTTTTCTTGTCGAGATCGGCCACCGGGATCGCTGACAGAAGCGCCTGCGTATAGGGGTGCAGGGTGCGGCTATATATGTCCTCGGTCTTGCCCAGCTCGACGATCCGCCCGAGATACATCACCGCGATCCGGTCACAGATATACTCGGTGACGCTCAGATCGTGAGTGATGAAAATGTAAGTGAGGTCGCGTTCTTGCTTCAGGTCCATAAGCAATTTCAGCACCTGCGCCTGGATCGACACGTCAAGCGCGCTGACCGCCTCGTCGCACACGATCAACTCCGGCTCGACGCAAAGCGCGCGCGCGATGCCGATCCGCTGCCGCTGGCCACCGGAAAACTCGTGCGGATAGCGGTCCATGTATTCGCGGCGCAGGTTCACGGCCTCCAGAAGGTCGCCGATGATCTGCCGGCGTTTCGCCTTTGGTCGCACGCCGAAACGTTTCAGCGGGTCTTCCAGGGAGCCGAAGATCGTGAACGCGGGGTTGAGCGAGCTGTGCGGGTCCTGGAACACGATCTGCAACCGCTTGCGGTATTCGGCCATCTCGTCGTCTTCCAGACTGCGCAGCTCGACCGGGCCGTCTTCGCCGATGTAATTGACCTCGCCGTCGGTGGCGCGCACGAGTTGCAGGATCGCCTTGCCAAGCGTGGTCTTGCCGCAGCCGCTTTCGCCGACCAGGCCCAGGACTTCGCCGCGCACCACGTCGAGATCGACGCCATCGACCGCCTTGACGTGGCCGGTCACCTTCTTGAACACGCCCGAGCGCACGTCGAACCAGGTTTTCACACCGCGCAAGCTGAGGATCAGATCCGGTCCGTCAGGCATTGTCGAGGATCTCCCTGTAGCGCCAGCACATCACCCGGTGGGTCTCGGTGATGAATTCCTCGGCCGGCATCTTGTTGCAGGCCTCGGTGGCGAAATCGCAGCGCGGGGCAAACTGGCAGCCAGGTGGCCGGTCGAACGGATCGGGCGTCGCGCCCCGGATCGACTTCAGCTCCTGCGCCTTGCCGCGACCAAGCACCGGAATGCTGTCGAGCAGCGCCCGGGTGTAGGGATGACGGGGCGCACGCAGCACCTCGTCGATGGTGCCGGCCTCGACGATATTGCCCATGTACATCACCGCCACCTCGTCTGCGAGTTCGGCGATTACCCCCATGTCGTGGGTGATCAACATGATCGCGGTGTCGTGCTCCTCCTTGAGCTTGTTCATCAGGGTGAAGATCTGTGCCTGGATCGTCACGTCGAGCGCGGTGGTCGGCTCGTCGGCAATCAGGATCTTCGGGTTGCACGACATCGCCATCGCGATCATCGCCCGCTGGCGCATGCCGCCGGAATAGTTGTGCGGAAACTCCCGCGCACGTTGCTCCGGCATGGGGATGCCCATGTCGGTCAACAACTCGATCACCCGTTGCCGACGTTCCTTGCGCCCCAGATCGGTGTGGTATTGCAGCGCCTCGGCGATCTGGAACCCGACGGTGTAGACCGGGTTGAGCGCGGTCATCGGGTCCTGGAAGATCATCGCGATCTCTTCGCCGCGGATGCCGCGCATCTCGCGGCCGTCGCGGTCGAGCTGGTCGATGCGGATCTCGCCCCGGTCGGAATGGTAGATGATCTCGCCTTCCTCGATCCGGCTGAGCCGCGGCAGGAGCTGCATGATCGACGAGGCGGTCACCGACTTGCCGCAGCCGCTCTCGCCGACGACGCCGAGGGTGCGGCCCTTCTTGATGTCGAACGACACCCCGTTGATCGCCTTGTTGCAACGTTTCTCGGTGTAGAAGAAGGTCTTCAGATTGCGCACACTGAGGGCTATGTCGTTGCTCATGCGCTTATCCCTGCAACGTCGGATCGGTCGAGTCGCGCAGACCGTCGCCGATGAAATTGATGCTCAGCACAAAGAGCGAGATCACCGAGCCGACCGGCAGCCAGAGCCACCAGTTGTTCTGCAACACCCGCAAATCCTGCGCCACGTTGAGGATGTTGCCCCAGGTCGGGATCGACAAGGGCACACCGAGGCCGAGGAAACTGAGGCCCGCTTCGGCCAGGATGAACATCGCAGTCGACAGCGTGATGTTGACCATGATCGGCCCAAGCGCGTTGGGCAGGATGTGCTTGTAGCAGATCTTGACCGTCGGCACGCCGAAGCTTTGCAGCGCCTGGACATATTCCTCTTCGCGCAAGGACAGCACCCTGGCGCGTGCCATCCGGTACATCGACGCCCAGCCGGTCAGCACGAAGATGATGATCAGGTTCGTCAGGCTCTGGCCGGTGATCGACACCAGAAGCAGGACCAGGATGATCTGCGGGAAGGCCATGAAGATCTCGGACGCTCTGAGCGCGATAATGTCGATCCAGCCGCCTCGATAAGCGGTGTAAGCGCCGATCCCGACACCGATCACGGCGGCGATCAGGGCCGAGCCGAGGCCGACCAGGATCGAGACCCGGCCACCGTAGAGGATGCGGGCAAACACGTCGCGCCCGGTGCGGTCGGTGCCAAGGATATGCTCGGCCGAGGGCGATTGCAGCATCGAACGCAGATCGACTTTCAGCGGGTCATGTACCGTCAGCAGGGGCGCGAAGACCGACGCCAGCAGGATGACCGCAAAGATCACGACCCCGGCCATCGCCAACCGGTTCGACATCATCTTGCGCAGCGCCCGGCTGCCGGTCGCGGGTTTCAGAAGGCCCGCCTCTTCCTTGGCGCGGATCTTGTCGAATTTGCGGTTGAGGGATTTGTCGCGCAGCATCTCCGCCCTCCCCTAATTCAGCCGCACGCGCGGATCGATCAGCGCGGTCAACACGTCAACGATGAGGCTCGCCATCAACACGGCGAACACGGAGAGGAGTGCGATCATCATGACCAGGGGGTAGTCCGAGCCGCGCACAGCCTGAATGAACTCGTTGCCGACGCCCGGCCACTGGAACACCTTCTCGATGATCACCGAGCCGCCGATCAGGGTCGGCAGACGGAACCCGATCAACACCACCACTGGCGTCAGCGCCACCCGAAAGCCGTGGATCAGGTGGATGCGCCACTCCGGAAGGCCCTTCGAGCGCGCCGTTCGGATAAACTCGCGGCTCAGGCTGTCAAGCATGGCCGAGCGGGAATACCGCATCACCCCGGCGGTCATCATCAGAGACATGACCAGGCCCGGCAACACGATGTGCGGCAGACGGTCGATGAAGGTCTCGTATCCGGGCAACAGGCGCCCGCCGACCGGCAGCCAGCCAAGGTTCAGCGCGAAGATCAGGATGGCGACGAGGCCGAAGAAAAACTCTGGGATCGACACGCCCAGCATGCCGATGACGGTCAGTGCGCTGTCGGTCGCGGAGCCGCGGCGCAGGGCGCTGATCGTCCCCAGGACACAGCCAAACAGCGTCGAGAAAAACAGCGCGAATATCGCCAGTTCCAGCGTTGCGGGCAACCGATCCAGAACGATCGTCGAGATCGCGACACCGCCGGAAAGAGAGTGCCCGAAATTGCCTTGCAGGACATTGACCAGCCAGATGCCGTAGCGTTCGAGGAACGACTTGTTGAGGCCCAGCGCTTCGCGCATCGCGGCGAATTGCTCATCGCTCATGCGGGCGGCTGCCTCCGGGTCGATCATATGCGACACCGCATCGCCGGGGGTCATCTCCAGGCCGAGATAAACCAGGAAACTGATGACCAGGAGCATCGGGATCGTGATCAGAAGACGGCGGGCTATGAAGGTCAGCATTCGGGTCGTCTTTCCCTGGTGGAAAATCCGCGGCCCCGCATGGCAGGGCCGCGGCAGTCTTGGGAGGACTTATTCGCTGATCATCGGATAGGCATTGACCCGCAGCGACCGGGTGTAGGGAATGTTCGCCGGGATCACCCGCATGTGCTCCATCTCTTCCAGCGATTGCACGTCGGCCACCGATTTCGTGAAGCCGAAGTCAAGCCGGCCGGCGGCCGCGTTGGTGATCACGTTGCCGTCGTTCTCGCCGCTCGGGAAAGCCACGATCTCGTCGATGTTGGCGACGCCGCCGTGGTAGGCCTCGAAGGGCACGAAGCGCACGTAGTCGTTCATCTGGACTTCCGCGATCTTGTACGGGCCCGATCCCACCGGGTTCTGCCAGAACGGATGCTGCTGGAATTCGGCCGGGTTCAGATCCGTGAACAGGTGCATCGGCAGCGGCGCGAACTGGCTGAAGGTCAACAGCACGTTCGGGTCGAGCTGCGACATCGTCAGCGTGATCGTGCTGCCGTCGACCGCGATGTTCTCGATCGCCTCGAAGGTCGAGGCGAACACCGCGTTGATGCCGGGCACGGTCTTGGCGGTTTCGATCGACCAGACCACGTCTTCGGCGGTCAGATCGTCGCCGTCATGCCAGGTGAGGCCGTCCTTCATCGTGAACGTCACGGTGAGCCCGTCGTCGGACACCGAATAGTCGGAGGCCAGCTGGCCACCCTTCGGCGTCAGGTTGCCGTCTGCCGTCAAGAGGTGGTCAAGGCCGATTTTCGAGAACACGTAGATGCCCGGGTTGAGCCACGGATGATCGAAGAACGTGCTCGGGGCGGTGTTGGTGTAGAGCACCTCTTTGCCATCCGCGTCCGGCTCGACCGTCCAGTTGACGATGTTCCAGTCATAGGTGAACTGGTCGTTGCCGTATTCACCGCCGTTCCGGCTCATCCGGCTGCTCTCATAGATGAACAGCTGCTGGTAGTAGAGCGCGATGTCCGACAGCACGGTGTTTTCGAACCGTTCGAAATCCTTGAAGGCGTCTTGCTGAACGGCCGGATCGGCGCTCGCGTTGATCCGCGCGATCAGCTCGTCACGCTCGGGGTCGCCCGGGGCGTAGGAGCTGAGACCGGACTTGTAGCCGTTGTAGTATTCCTGCAGCGCCAGCGCCGCCCTGGCGCCATAGGCGATGTCCCAGGTCACCGCAGATGTGTCGGAGCCCTCCTCGGGCAGCGCGTTGAGCTGCCCGCCCACGTCGCCTTCGAGCTTGCGGTAGGTCATCTCGACCCCGACCTCGCCGAGGTAGGCTTGCAACGCCACCATCAGGTCGGCGGTGAGCTGGTCGCCGTAGTAGTAGACCACGTCAAGCTTCTGGCTGCCGTCCCAGCCGGCTTCGTCCAGCAGAGCGCGCGCCTTGTCCGGGTTATAGCCATAGGGCTCCAGCCCCTCGGCCTTGAAGCTGCCATTCGGGATCATCGAGTCGGCAACGATCGCTTTGCCTTCGAACAGGGTCTCGACGATGGTATCCATGTCGATCGCATAGGCGATCGCCTGGCGGACGCGTTCGTCCGACAACAGGTTGGCCCGATCGGCGTAGGCGAATGACGATGTCATCGACACCGCGGCCGCAATGGCCAGTCCAAACAGTTTATTCATGAGTTTCCTCCTCCTGGATCGATGAATTGAGTTGCGCAGTCGCCTCTGCCCTTTGGTCGAGCACAAGGCGGAAATACGTGCCGTAGTTGCGCGTCAGGTGCTTGGTCAGCACCTCGACCGCCCGTTCGGCATCCTTGTCGAGTATGGCCTGCAAGATGGTCCGATGTTCGTCGTTGCTGATCTTGTTGCGCTCGCGGAAATCGGGCAGGGCCGGCCGGTTGCGCATCAGCTTTTCCACGAAAGTATCGTGAAGCGCGGCGAAGATCGGGTTTCCCGGCACTTCGGCAATGGCCCGGTGAAACTGCACGTCGCCCTCGCGAAAGCCCTCGATATTGTCGAGATTGGCGTCGCAGACCCGGCTCGCCTCCAGCATCTTGGCGATTTGCGCATTGGTCGCATGGACCACCGCGTAGCGCACCAGGCTGGTTTCGAGAAACAGCCGCGCCTGTTCAAGATGCGCGAGGCCTTCGCTGCCGGAGAAGAAGAACTGCGCGGCCTCGCGGGTGCTTTCCATAACGTTCTGCAAGGTGGGGGTGACCACGCGCGGGCGTCTGCCCTTCTCCTGGACGGTCAGACCCATCCCCTGAAGGATCGTGAGCGCTTCGCGAATGACATTGCGGCCGACGCCGAAACGCTCGCAAAGATCGCGTTCCGCAGGCAGCATCTCGCCCGGACTGTGGGCGCCCGCGTGCACCTCTGAAGCAATCAGCCGTGCAATCGAAGCTGCCGTAATCTGCTCAGCCATCGTCTCCTCCCGATGCTGTCAGCATAGGCGCGATTCCCTTTTGGTGTCTACTATTTCGTTTTTGGTTGACCAAATTCAGCCTCTTTCATACCATTCAAGGGCGACGGAGACTCTGTTTGGCCCGGGCCAACTCCTCTTTCGGCGCACCAGAAATCACGGTTAGGACACACAATGCACAATCTGGGTTCGATCCTCGCGGCAATGCTCACGCCCATGCGGCCTGATGGTTCGGTCGCGCCCGAAGCAGTCGCGCCGCTGGTGGACTACGTCCTGTCGAAAGGCGTTGGCGGCCTCTACGCCAGCGGCAGCACCGGCGAGAGTGTGTTGCAAAGCGGCGAGGAGCGGGCTGAGGTCCTGACCGCTCTGGCAGAACACGCCAAGGGAAAATGCACCCTGATCGCTCATGTCGGCGCCGCTTCGACGCGAGAGGCGACAAAACTGGCCCGTCAAGTTGGCGACGTGGGCTTCGACGCGGTCTCGGCGGTGCCACCCTTCTACTACAAGCACAGCTACGAGGACATCGCGGACTATTACCGCGCCATCGCCGACGCCGCCGGGCTACCCTTGATCATCTACAACATCCCCGCACTCAGCGGCGTCGACCTGTCGACCGAGAAACTTCTCGAGCTGTTGCAGGACGACAGGATCGCCGGGGTGAAATTCACTGCGCAGGACCTGTTTCAATACGGTGAGCTGCGCAAGGCCACGCCCGACAAGATGTTCTACTTCGGCACCGACGAGATGTTTCTCGCAGCGGCGGCCAGCGGCACCGACGGCGGCATCGGCTCGACCTACAACCTGATCGGCGACGTCTACGTCGGCATCGAACAGGCGGTCGCGTCCGGCGACATCGCCACCGCACGCGCGCTTCAGCGCAAGGCCAATGACCTGATCGCGATCCTGCTCAAGCACGGCGTCATACCCGGGCTGAAATACGCCCTGAACCGGATCGGTGTGCCGGTTGGACCCTGCCGGGAACCGTTCCGCGCGCCGTCGGCCGAGGGTGAGCGGGCACTCGACCAATGGCTCGCGCAGAACGGGTTTGCGGCTGAGATGGACCGCGCGTCGTGATCTGCGCGTGCGGGCGGTCAGGCGGGGGGCGGGCGCACCCGTCGGATCGGTGACCGGATGAACCGGCTGGCGCGACGCGAGGATGAGGTGACGCCCCCGAATATCGTCTATCTGATGTTCGACCAGGCCAAGGCCGCGGCGATGTCGTTCCTCGGCAACGGCGACATCGCGATGCCGTATTGCGACAGCCTCGCGAAACGCGGCTGGGTGTTCGAACAGACCTATTCCGCCGCCCCGATCTGCACGCCGTCGCGCGCCTCGGTTCATACCGGCATGTATCCGCAGGTGCACGGGGTCACCTGTCACCAGAACCGCGCCCCGTTCAACCTGCCACAGCTCGCCGAACTCATGCAGCAAGCGGGCTACTACACCGCCGCCGCAGGGCACTACGAGCCCGAGCGCAACCTGTGCCGGGGCTGGCACGAGCAGGCCCCGATGCACGAGCGCGGGCCGCTGTTCGAGAGCTGGCAGGCGCATATCAAGTCCGGCCGCAAGGACGTCGCCTGGTCCTCCGGCGCGATCGACTGCGACGCGAAGGACGGCAATTCCGCGCGGTTGACCGACCGGGCGCTGCGGATGCTCGACCAGGCCGAGGCGAGCGGACGGCCGTTCTTCCTGCACCTGTGCTACGACGACCCGCACCCCCCCTATTTCGTACCCCGCCCCTACGACACGATGTTCGACCCCGACGCGCTCACCCTGCCCGCACAGGGTGACCTTGCCGAACTGCCCGCCTGGCACGAAGCGGCCCGCGCCGAAGTTGGCACCGACAAGGCCACCGAGGCCGACATGCGCCAGGTGCTGGCCGTCTACTACGGCATGATCCGCTACATCGACGACGAGATGGCGCGGGTCGAGCGGGCGCTCGAAGCCAAGGGGCTGATGGAGAACACCTGGATCATCCTTGGCTCGGACCACGGCGATTACACCGGCGAGAAAGGGCTGTTCAACAAGTCTGAAGCGCTCTACGGCTGCCTGTTGCATGTGCCGCTGGTCATCGTGCCCCCGCGCGGGTCCTCGGAGCCCGGTCCGCGCCGGATCGCCGATCTGGTCTCGACGGTGGATCTGTTCCCGACCATCCTCGCGATGGCGGGGATCGACCCGCCGGTGAACCAGGGGCACGATCTTCTCGATTGGGTACGCGCCGGCCACGCGGCCCCGATCCGCGACGCGGTGTTTGCCCAGATCGGCGACTACCACGGCTTCATTGGCACCAGCTGGCCCACGGGAATGCCCGCGTCGGGCCGTCACAAGAGCCTCATCCACGGCATCCGCACCACGGAGCGCGCCTACGTCATCGACCCCGACAACGGCGACGAAGCCTATGATCTCGTCGCCGACCCGAACGAGCTTTGCAACCTGACCAACCCGGGCACGGCCGAATTGCCCGAAGAGTTCACGGCGCTGAAAGCGCGGCTCGAAGGCTTTATGCAAGACTGTTTGCGGATGCGCGATACACTCGGGGTCGTCCCCGGGGACCGCGGCTTCGTCAAGGGATGGGAATGATGGGGCGGCTCGGGACGCTACAGAAGTGTCGCGTCAGGCCAACCGCTGGCACAGCCGTCGGTACGCCAGCGGGGTGCGGTTGCGCGTTCGTTTGAAGGCCGCCGAGAAGCTCTCCGGATGCGCATAGCCAACGGCCTTCGCGATTTCACGCACCGACATCCCTGTTGTCGCCAGCATTCTTTCAGCCGCGTCGAGCCGCAGGGTCTGCAGATGACGCCCGGCCGAACTTACGTACTCTTTGCGGTGCAGCGCCCTGAGCGCACTTTCCGACAGACCCGCCAGCGCTGCCACGTCGGCGAGGCCGCGCATGTGCTCCAGCTTGGCTTCAGCTTCGCGCCAGAGCTTGTCGAGCCGACCATGCCGCGCGCGCCCATGTGATATGGGTCGGAACCCGTCCAGGATCGCCGCCAAGAGCCGCTGGCGAACGTCGGCCACGTCCCCGCGACGCGCTTGATCCATTGACAGGTTGACCATCGCCTGGAACGCAAGCGTATCGCGTCCGCGTGCGCAGACAAGATAGCCGTCGCCGGGGGGGGCTGCGTCAAATGGCCCGCCAGTGAAATGCGTGACCGATGCGTCAACGCCGTCGCCAAGCGCCCGGCCTTCGAAGGCAGTACCTGGGAAGATCAAGATCCCGCCCGGCGCCTGGAGCTCCAGAACGGTTCGCCCGGGGTCAAACCACATCCGAACCGCGCCGCTGTGGATCCAGAGCAGGTCGAAACATGGCCAGACGGCGGGCCCGATCCCGAAACGACGATCAAAGCGGCCAGTTTCCTGTTTGATGATTTCGATCGCCACGTCCGATTTTCTAGATTTTTCTGCCATCCTAACCGGAAATCTATCGGTATTCCTAGTTATCCACCAGTTCTATCACTTCGTGTGATCCAGCTGGCCCGCTACGATGATCCGACCAGGCAACCCTTCAAAGCGCTCAGGAACCAAAATGGATCAGGCCGCCCACGCACCCGACGCATCCCGGCTCGAAAGCTTTCAAAGAGATGGCTATGTCTGCGAGCGCCCGCTCTATTCAGCGGCGCAGATTGACGATCTGAATGCAGAAATCGCCCGGTTCATCCGCGACGTCGTTCCGACCATGCCGGCGGCTCAGGTCTACTACGAAGACAAGTCGGACAAGACCAGCCTGAAGCAGATCCAGGCGATGTTCGAGTATGACGGCTATTTCCGCGACCTGATGGAAAACGGCCCGGCCCGGCGCATCGCCGAGGAGGTGCTGCAGGATGAGGTCGTGCCCGTGAACATGCAGTACTTCAACAAGCCAGCCGGGATCGGACAGCCCACCCCGCCGCACCAGGACGGGTACTACTTTCACCTCTCGCCTTGCGAGGCCGTGACCGGGTGGCTGGCCCTGGAAGAGGTCGACGACGAAAACGGGTGCATCCACTACGTGCGCGGCTCACACCGGGCCGACGGTTTCCGCCCGCATGGTCAGACCGGGGTGCTGGGCTTTTCGCAAGGCATGACCGACTTCGGCACTGCGGATGACCGAGCGGGCGAGGTCGCCTTTCCCGGCCCGGCCGGCACCTTCCTGATGCACCACGCCAAGACGATCCACTGGGCCGGCGCCAACCGGTCGCAATCCCGCACGCGCCGCGCCCTCGGGTTCATCTACTACGCCAAGAAGGCAAAAGTGGACCAGGCCGCGAAGAACGCCTACCAGGCCCGTCTCGATGCCCGCCTCAAGGGCGAAAGCAAGATCTGACCAAGTCCGGGGCCCAACGAGCCCCCTGGAGACATTGCTGGCTTGATCCGCGACAAGGTTATCGGGTGTCGGCTCCAGATGCCTTCGGGGTGAGCCCAAGCCGCTGCGCCGACGTTCCCGTTTGCGGGTTGTGAGCAGGATGCTGCAGATTGCGCAAAGGACTTGGACAGGCTCGGTGCTCTCGGTCCGATCCGGGTCATCTGACCCCGCTCCTGACGGCCCGGTTTGAAGCTGTTGCGGTGACGTGCTGCGGAGCGCGAAGCCTCTGCGTCCGACGAAAGGCCGCTTTCTGAGCGCAGGTCAAGCGATGTCGAGCTTGGCAAGGGCTGTCTCGATGTCGTTCCGAAGGTACAGGAAACGCGCCGCGAAGGTCTCGCCGATTACCCGCAAGCGGCCTCGCTCTCGCCGTCGAGACGGATTGTCACTTTCGGCTCGATTGTCGAGCGGCGGACCAAGAGCCATCCGTTGGGCCAGACCAGGCGGACGCCGTCGATCATCTGTACTTCGGCCCCCGCA
>DQCI01000098.1:10139-10526 GCA_003545125.1 Paracoccaceae bacterium | reverse complement strand
GGCGGCGTCATGGTCGCGGCCATCGGGCTCGCCTTTCTTCCGACCGGCAGGTCCAGCGTACTGAGACAGCCCTCCGGGTCGGACGTGGAGGCGGGCGCGGTGCTCTACGGCGAGACCTGCGCCGCCTGCCACGGCGATACCCTGGAGGGCGAACCAGATTGGCAGTTGTCAAAAGACGATGGCACCTTGCCCGCCCCGCCGCACGACCAGACCGGCCACACCTGGCATCACGGCGACGCGCTCCTGTTCGACTATACCAAACAGGGCGGTCAGGCCGCGATGGCGGCACACGGTGTCACCTCGTTCAAGAGCGGCATGCAGAGCTTGGGCGAGACGCTCAGCGATAGGCATATCTGGGACATCCTCGCCTTCATCAAATCGACCTGG
>DQCI01000098.1:609-10126 GCA_003545125.1 Paracoccaceae bacterium | reverse complement strand
CCAAGACCCGCGGCGAACAACAGCAAGGAAACTGATATGATAGGTGTTTTGAGACCCATGTTTACCGCTTTGGCCTTGGCATTGGCAGCGCCGGCGAGCGCGACCGACCTCTCTGCCGACGAGATCAAACAGCTCGCCCTGGAGGCAATCCGGCAAAACCCCGAGATCGTCATGGAGGCGGTGGCGATCCTGCAAGCCCGCGACGAGCAGACCGCGGCCGCGGCGGCAGCGCAGGTCTTGTCCGAGCAACGGTTCATGCTGGAGGAAGACCCGAACGCGCCGGTGTTGGGCAATCCCGACGGAGACGTCACCATCGTCGAGTTCTTCGACTACAACTGCCCCTATTGCAAACAGGCCGCGACGGCCGTGGAAGCGCTGATCGCCGCCGACGACAACATCCGCGTGGTCTTTCGCGAATGGCCGATCCTGAGCGACGGCTCGGTTCTCGCGGCCCTCGCAGCGCTGGCGGCCCGCAAACAGGGGCAATACGAGGCCTTCCACCGGGAGATGATGGCCTTGCGCGGACGCGCTGAGGAAGCCAGCGTGCTGGCCGCCGCCGAGAAGATCGGCATCGACATGGAGGCGCTCCGCGCCGACATGGACGCGCCGGATATCGCTGAACACGTCGACCAGTCGATGCGGCTCGCAGAGATGCTCGGGTTTAGCGGCACACCGTCTTTCGTGATCGGCGATGCGCTGGTGCCGGGGTTCGTGCCAATCGAGGAGCTGGAACGGCTCGTGGCCAAGGCGCGTGAGACGCAGTGACGCCTGGCTCACCCTACCAGCCGCCCGTCTTGGGGCCCGGAGGGTGAGCCTGCCCGCTCACGCGGTAGACCCCGCGGGCGGGGCGTTCGACACGGCCCGCGCGCACAAGTTCGGAAAGGGCGCGGTAGACCGCTTCATGGGTCAGGCCCAGCTCGGCGGCAAAATCGATGACCGAGCCTGTGAGGCGCCCGTCGGCCAGCCCGGCGAAGACCCGTTCGGGCGCGGAGCGGATCGCCAGGAGTTCGAGCCGTCGCCAGTAGCCCTGGATCTGGCCCGCAAGGCGCTGGACCAGCGCGAGCGCGAAAGCGGGTTTGGTACCGATCAGTTCGAGCACCGCTGCCCGGTCGAAACCTGTCACCCGGCTGGGCAGTTGCGCGACCGCGTCACAATGGTAGACCGCCGAGAACAGCGCGGGCTCGGCCAGCGCGTCACCGGCGCGGGTCCGAAACAGGGTCACCTTTTCCCCGCCTCGGTATGGCGGATCATGTCGACCGCGCCGTCGTGCAGGAAGAATACCGCGCCGCTCGGGTCACCCTGCCGGAACAAGGCGGCGCCCCGCTCGAGCGTGAGGGGTCGGCGCGCGGTCACGGGCAAGATGTCGAAGGGGGGTGGGACATCGGTTGCGTTGGACATCATGATCGAAATCAAAAAAGCTGTCCTGAGCGTTGGCCAAACTGCCCGGACACCCGCGCACAAAATGGCCCTGCAAAATACTCACCCCGAAGCTCATCGCCATCCTGGCCACCGGCCTCTCTACCACCGCCGCCGCCGCCGCCACCACGCAGACCTCGCACGATCACGCCGCGATGATGGCGCAGGAAACCGGCACGCCCACCGAGCCCGGCCAGGGCGCTCTCGCGGCCATCGCCGAGATCGTCGCATTGCTCACGGAAGATCCCGAGACGGATTGGGCAAAGGTGGATATCGACGCTCTGCGCCTGCATCTCGTCGATATGGACACCCTCGTCACCTTCTCCGAGGTGACCCAGCAAGACAGCCCGGATGGGGCCGTGTTTCGCGCGCGCCTCACCGGTCCTGGCGGCGGCGCGGTCAGCCGGATGATGCCGGCATATGCCCCGGTTCTGGCTGCCGAAACCGGCTGGACCAGCACGGCGCAGACGATGGGCGACCGGGTCGTCTGGACGGTCACGTCGCCCGACAACGCCGCGGCGATCCGCGCACTCGGGTTCTTCGGCCTGATCGCGGTCGGAGGCCACCATCCCGACCACCACCTGGGCATGGCCACCGGTCGGATGGTGCACTGAGCGGCCCGCGACCCGGCCGGAGTGGCGGGGTAGCCTTCCTTCGCCAGGATCCCGGCCAGCGCCGCATCGTCGAGCGTGCTGGACAGCGTCACCGTGTGGGCGTCGAGATCGAACGCGAGATCCGCGCCTTCATCGGCGCAAGTGACCGCCTTTGTTATCGCTGCCGTGCAATGGCCGCACCACCTGTCGGGGACATGGAATTTGCTCATGTCGAGCCTCCATTTTCCTATTGGGTCAGCAGGTGGAGGTTCCCATGGGGGAAGGTCAATGCTCAACAGAACGTGATGAAATCCGCTTGACCTTACCCGCGCTGGAACCCTGCATTGCCATGACTGGAACCTCAACTTTGCAGGCAGTCGTGTCGGAAAAGAACACGCTCAACCTCGCCGTCGAAGGGATGACCTGCGCGTCCTGCATCGGTCGCGTCGAAAAGGTGCTGGCCACTGTGCCCGGCGTGTCGGCAGCGGCGGTGAACCTCGCCACCGAAACCGCGACCGTACGCTACGTCGAAGGCGCGACGACGCCCGCCGAGCTCGCCCGGGCGGCGACCGCGCTGGGCTACCCGGCCCGGGTGAAGGCGGGGGAAGACACCGCCAAGGCCGACCCGCAAGGCCGACCGCAAGCCCAACCGCAAGGCCGCCGAGATCACCCGGCTGGGCTGGCTCACGCTGATCGCAGCGGCGCTCGCGCTGCCGGTATTCGCGATCGAGATGGGCAGTCACCTGATCCCGGGGATACACATGTGGATCGAGCGCACGATCGGGCTGCAGACCAGCCGCCTGATCCAGTTCGCGCTGACCACCGCGGTGCTGTCCGGCCCGGGCCTGCGGTTCTACACCAAGGGGGTCCCGCTGCTTTTCAAAGGCGCGCCGGACATGAACTCGCTGGTGGCGCTCGGCACATCCGCCGCCTACGGGTTCTCCCTGGTGTCGACCTTCGCCCCCGGCCTGCTGCCCGAGGGCACGGCCAACGTCTACTTTGAGGCAGCAGCGGTGATCGTCGTGCTGATCCTGCTCGGCCACTGGCTCGAAGCCCGCGCCAAGGGCCGCACCGGCGAAGCGATCCGCAAACTCGTCGGCCTTCAGGCGAAGACCGCGCGGGTCGAGCGCGGCGGCGCGGTCGTCGAAGTGCCGATCGAGGAAATTGCCGTGGGCGACGTGATCCAGGTGCGTCCGGGCGAAAAGATCGCGGTGGACGGCACGGTTCTGACCGGCCGCTCCTACGTCGACGAAAGCATGACTACCGGCGAACCCGTGCCGGTCGAGAAAACGGAAGGGGCAGACGTGGTCGGCGCCACGGTGAACGGCAGTGGCGCGCTCACATACCGGGCCACCAAGGTGGGCGCCGACACGATGCTGGCGCAGATCATCGCGATGGTCGAACAGGCACAGGGCGCCAAGCTGCCGATCCAGGGGATGGTGGACCTTATCACCGCCTGGTTCGTGCCCGAGGTGATGGCGGCGGCGGCGCTGACGGTGCTGGTCTGGCTCGCCTTCGGCCAGGACCCGGCATTTGAACCGGCGCTGGCCGAGTGATCTGGAGGACAAGATGAACCTGAACATCGGCGACGTCGCCAAGCAGACCGGCCTGCGCGCCAAGACCATCCGCTACTACGAGGATATCGGCCTCGTCAAACCCCTGCGCGACACCAACGACTACCGGGTCTTCCGCGAGAGCGATCTGCACAAGCTTACCTTCCTCAGCCGCACCCGGGCGCGTGGTTTCACCATCGACGATTGCCGCGCCCTGCTCGCGCTCTACGAGGACGAAAGCCGCGCCAGCGCCGACGTCAAGGCGATTGCCCGCAAACACCTCGATGAGATCGAGGCCAAAGTGAAAGGCCTTCAGGCGCTGCATGCGACGCTGACACACCTCGCCGAGGAATGCGCCGGCGATCATCGTCCCGATTGCCCGATCCTCGAGGGGCTGAGCGGGGCGGAGTGTCACTGGCGTTCTGCCTCGTTGGCCTAACCGGCGCGGTTGGCGTTTCCTCCACCCGCGGGGCAAAACCCCAGTCAGAGATCGTGCGACGATCCATGCGGTCATTTCCCGGGCCGCGAATGCGCCGGTCAAACAGGGCATGTCGGACAGCAACTCTTGGCACGCCGGGCAACAGAGGCACGCCAATCGCGCAGGGACCGCGTTGCGTCTGCGAAACCTTTGCAGAACCCCCGATGCCTAACTTTCGGGCGTTCCGCCTGATGTCACAGCGCCTTCGCCAAGACCGCTGTGCGATCCGATGCAGAAGCGGTGATCGCCCAGAACCTGGATGACACGGCAATCTCCGGCGTGGCCCGTATCGTGCGCATCCGCCAGCCTGGCGAGTTCACCCCTGAGCCGCGCGAGGATCGCCATCCGTCTGTCCACTGCCGCTAGTTGTTTGCGCGCGATGGCGTGGGCCGGCGCACAATCCTCGGCCGGCGCTTCGGCAAGCGCCAGCAGATCACCGATGTCGTCCAGTCCGAAGCCGAGCTCGCGCGCGTGGCGCAGGAAAGCCAGCCGTTCGAGGGCCGCCCCGTCGTAGCGTCGCTGTCCCCCTGCCGTTCGGGCGGGCGACGGGATCAAGCCGCGGCTTTCATAATAACGGATCGTCGTCACCTTGACGCCTGTTCGGCGCGACATCTGTCCGATGGAGTATTCCTTCATCATCCCCCCTTGAAGCTACAGTCGCTGTAGGTTGTATCTGATGGTGACGGATACGAATCAAGAGGCGCCGTCGACATGGGCCATGGTCACCACCACCATCACGTCGACCCCGAGACCGGCGACCGCCGGGTCTTCGCGGCCATCGCGGTCAATCTGGGCCTTTCGGTGGCACAGATCCTGGGCGGGATCATTTCCGGCTCACTTTCCCTGATCGCGGATGCGCTGCACAATTTCTCCGACGCGATTTCGCTGATCATCGCCTTCACGGCCCGCAGGATTGCGCGACGGCCACACGATGCCGACATGACCTTCGGATACGGTCGGGTGGAGGTCGTGGCGGCCCTCATCAACTACACGACGCTGATCGTGATCGGCCTTTACCTGCTCTACGAGGCCGCGATGCGCGCTGTCGATCCGCAACCCGTCACCGGGTGGATCATTCTCATCGTTGCGGGCATCGCGCTGGTGGTCGATGCGGTGACGGCGGCACTGACCTACACGATGTCGAAATCCAGCGTGAACATCCGTGCCGCTTTCCTGCACAATGTGGCCGACGCGCTTGGGTCGATCGCCGTGATCGTCGCTGGCACGTTGATCCTGCTCTACGATTGGCATCTCGTCGATCCGATCGTGACAGCGCTGATCGCGGGCTACATCCTGTGGCATTCGGCCCGGGAAATCCGCCCGGTCATCCGCATCCTCATGCTCGGGTCTCCGCCCGAGATTGAAACGCGCGGCGTTCTCGACGCGGTGCGCGGCGTTGACGGTGTGACCGGTGTCCATCACGCGCATTTCTGGCAGATGGACGAGCGTCGCGCCGCCCTGGACGCGCATGTCGTGATCGCGGAGGGGCGGTGGAACGAGGCCGACGCGATCAAGGAGCAGGTCAAGACGATTCTTGCCGAGACGTACGAGATCGAGCACACGACGCTTGAACTGGAATGTGCGCGGCACGCCTGCGATGCGCCGAGTGAGTTCGGCGGCAGGGGGCACCGCAGAGAGACCGCTGAGCCAGGTTGAGCGGGACGGTCCGGGTGCCGGTCGCGGCTGGACGCCGATTTGTGCCCGTCGCTCCCGCCAGACACGATCCAGGCGTGAGGCGATTTCTTCGGTCCAGTTGGAAGTGAAGATCCAACAAGCGCATGACAAGACCGAGGTGGGCGCCCGATCCGGATGCGGGCGCAGGACTTGCGCCAAGGACGCGACCAAGGTCGCGCGCGGCCCGTCGGCCGACGTTGGCGTTACGGATCAGTCCTATGATGCGTCCTTGCAGCCCACCGAAAGGATCACAGCATCAAACCGTGGGTTTGGGCCGTCTTGTCGGCCGTGCGCGGGCGGCGTTCGGGATTTCGGGGTATGGCTATGGTGTCCATAATCGCTATCCTTCAATTCTCCGCCGAGGTGGCGGCAAATCTCGACAACCCGGGCGGATCCGATGTCTAAAGCGCAACTTCACATTGCCCTCGATGCCATAAAGGCTGGTGACTTCAGGATGGGGGAAGAGGTAGAGCGCGCGCATCAGATCTGTCAGATGCACGAGGGTACCCCGCTCTACGACTGGATCCATGCTTTGGTACACCGGATTGAGGGCGACGACGCAAACGCCGGGTACTGGTACCGGCGTGCCGGCAAGGCCAGACATGGCGGATCGGCTGCCGAAGAATGGCAGATCATACGAGCGGCGGTCGAGGAAACATAGCATTCGAAAAACTTCGCTTGCGGTCGATGTCAGGACCATCTTGCTTGCTCTTACCCGAACACCCGCAGCGCCGAAGCCGCAGCGCGGCAATCCGATGTCCCGCCCGAGTCCGCAACGGGCCTTCAGTGACGGCTGTCAATCGGCCCTTTAATTGCGGCTTTCTGTCAAGCCTGCTTTCAGTCCTCGCCGGGGTCATGGTCCTTTTCGAGGTCATGGCCTCATGTTGATGTTCGGGTCGGGTGCCTCAACGTATGCAACGCAGTCTCCTGTCGGATCTGCAGCCGATTGAACGAGATCACCGCAACCACCGTCCCGGCGGGACATCACAGGTCTGGCCTCAGCCCTGCAATCTCGGAGCCTTCGTGTGCGTTGTCAGGCCGGCGTCTGTTTCCCCCATTCGAAGACCGTCCCGTCGACCCAAATGCAATGCAGGACGACAGCGAGTTTTCGGGCGACAGCGACCTGCGCCTTTTTCCATCCGACACGCTTGGCTAGCCGCAGGCCCCAGGCCTTCAAGGCGCACCATCGCTTCGTCCGATGGAGCAGGACGCTGGCGGCTTCGAACAGGTAGGTTCTGAGCAGCCGATCCCCCCATCTCGACACTCTGCCGTTGGTGTCGGTCTCGCCGGATTGCTGCCGGCGCGGGGTCAGCCCGAGATAGGCGCCGACTGTCGCCGCGTTTCGGAACCGCGAAGGGTCATCGATCGTATGTCGGTAGCTGAGCGCCGTAATCACGCCGATGCCGGGAACCGTCATCAGCCGGCGCGTGGTCTCGTCTGCTCGGGCGAGTTGCCGGACCTGGCAATCGAGCCCCTCCAGTTCGCGGCAAACATGCGCGTGAATGGAAAGCAGTGGAACCAGCACGGGCCAGAGCGGATGAGCGTCGCCGGTCAGGTCTTCCACACGTCGCCGCAGCTGCCCGCCGATGGATCGCGGGAAGGTCAACCCGCACTCTTTCAGCATCGAACGGACCTGGTTCTCCAGGTCACGACGCATTGACACCAGTCGCGCCCGTGTGACGAGAAGCGAACGGACCTGCTGGCTCGTCTCGCTCTTGATGGCAACCTCGCGATACCAGCCAATCCGGACAAGCTCGGCAAGGCCGCGCGCATCGTTTTCGTCGCTCTTGTTCAACCGGACTGACAAGACAGCATGGGCGTGCCGCGCGTCGATGCAAACAACCGGAAGGCCAACCCGTTTCAGCTCATGCCAAAGCCAACCGGACATGGCACCCGTCTCGAAGCCGACCCGCTCGGCATGCGGCGCCTTCTTGGCCAGCAGCGCGGCCAAAGTACCCGGCTCGGATCTTGCGCGCCCCTCGTAGACGGCCTTCCCCGCGTCATCGACCACACAGACGGACGTTTCCTTCTGCGACACGTCGAGCCCAACGTAGTGTTTCATGTGACGACTCCTCGATTGTGGTGATCCCACCCATCGTGGCGATGTCGCCGGCCATGGGAAGCATCGGCAGCAATTACGTCATCGTATCCAATCGTGACCCCGTTTTGGAGTGCGCCCCTGGGGGTGGACAGATTGGCTGAACCGAATTGACCGGGCGCGGGCTTTCATAGGAAGTAAGCCCATGCCAAAACGCCACAGAAGCCACAGCACCGAGTTCAAGCGGCAGGTCGTCGCAGAATACAACGACGGTGAGACCCTGCACGCCCTGGGCCGCCGCCATGATTTGTCGAGGAACCTCATCCGCATCTGGGTCGAGAAGGCGGAGGCTGGCGCCCTGGATGAGGACGAGGCGGCGGCCGAGTTGCTCGCCACCTACGAGGCCCGGATCGCCGCCTTCGAGCGACTGGTCGGGCGCCAGGCGCTCGAGATCGATTTTCTAAAGGGGGCTGCTCGCTCGAGACCTGCGGAGAAAAACGTGACTACATCCGTGATCAGCGGCCCCGCGGCCTCTCGATCCAGCGGGGATGCGAACTGATGGGCATCGCGCGATCCAGCTTCTACGCCGAGCCCGAGGCCAAGCCAGACGACGCGACGATCATCGCGGAGATCCGGGCCATCACCGACGAGTTCGAGGGCTACGGCTATCGCCGTGTCGACGCCGAGCTCCGCCACCGCAGGTTCATCGTCAATGCCAAGAAGGTCCGGCGGCTGATGAGGGAAAACGACCTGAACCCGCGGCGAAGGCGTCGCTTCGTGCGAACCACCGACAGCGATCACGACGGGCCGATCTTTCCGTTCATCGCCAAGGGTTTCGAGATCCACGGCCCTGACCAGATGTGGGTAGCCGACCTGACCTACGTCACGATCTCGGGCGGCTTCGCCTATCTGGCGCTGATCCTGGACGCCTAGTCCAGGCGCGTTGTCGGCTACGCGATTGGCCGCCGGATCGACGCCCGGCTCGCTGTGCAAGCTCTGCGCCGGGCGATCGCGCTGCGCCAGCCTCTGCCGGGTTGCGTGTTCCATTCCGACCGCGGCTCGCAATACGCCTCGGAGATGCACCGCACTCTTCTGGCGCAACACGGTTTCGTCGGCTCGATGAGCCGGCGGGGCAATCCGTACGACAACGCGCAGGCCGAGAGCTTCATGAAGACGCTCAAGGTGGAAGATGTCTACCTGATGGAATACGAGACATTCGACGACGTCGCCGAGGGCGTGCCACGCTTCATCGACGCCTACAACATCCGCAGACTGCATTCAGCCCTGGGGTATCTCAGCCCCGCCACGTTCGAGGACCATAACGCCCGCTACCCTGTCAAATCCGCCGCGTGATCGTGTCCACCCCCAGGGGCGCACTCCATTTCGGCACCCAAAATTGACCCGCGGTGACTGAGCTGGCGGGGGTCATGCTTGTCTCAAGCTCGGGTTTTGAAGCGCCAGCTTTCATTTCCGTGACCTGCTCACCTGAAACATGCCCGTTTTGAGGTCAGCCTGTTCTCCGACTGAGGAGACAGACGACGAAGAGTAGCCGTCTCAGTGAAGAGCAGATCATTCACTGCCCGGCAGGCGACTGCATGGCGGGCGGGAATTGCGCGGATCTGTGCCGCAAGCATGGGATGTCGTCGGGCAGGTTTCACGCCTGGAAGGCAAAGCACGACGGGACGACGGTTTCGGACGCGAAGCGCCTGGACGCCCTTGAAGATCACCGATGTCCTGAGCCCCGTGTCGGAGATATCCAGATCCC
>DQCI01000098.1:170-515 GCA_003545125.1 Paracoccaceae bacterium | reverse complement strand
CCCGTGGCTCACAATGCAACGGGCGCGGTGCCGCTCCGGAGCGGCGAATAGCTCGATCATGGCGGTCACATGCGCCAGACCGTGCCGCGCCCGGGCGATCTGCGCCGCGTAGGCCTCTATCCGACCCGGAACCTCGGCCCGCTTCTCGCTCGGGGTAGGGACACTCAATGGCACCGACATGCCGCCATGCCATCCGAAAACTCGGCCCCCATCCAGATGGCAACTCGGTGCATGTGCTACCTGAGACCGCGTGCCTCAACGAGCACCTGTTCACGAGCCTGCGCCATGCCGGTCAATTGATCCGCGCCTGGCGCGACGACCACACCCACCACCGCCCCCACTCGA
>DQCI01000098.1:0-149 GCA_003545125.1 Paracoccaceae bacterium | reverse complement strand
GCTCACCCCGTGGGAGTATCACCAACGCTCAAGAGCGGACCAAACCCTGAACAGAGCTAACCAATAAACGCGGTCCCTCAGGGGAGCAGGGCAGCCTGATGCGTCGGATCGGTCCTGCGAGGTTATGGCGGGGGACGGGAATTGCGCCT
>DQCI01000255.1:15521-17341 GCA_003545125.1 Paracoccaceae bacterium | reverse complement strand
GTCCCGCCTTCACACCCGCAGCCCGGACGTTGTGTCACTGATAACCAGTTGTTTCCTTGATTCAAGTCACCCCTAGAGGTGGTCTAGCGTCGGCATGTCGCAGAGCACCGCGGAGTTTGTGCACGATCCGGCGACAGTCGAAACGATGCTGCAGGATTGTTGCGTCGCTACAGGATTCCAGGGGTCAGGAAACGCGGCCACTGGTCAGAAACGCGAGGTCTTGTCCGTGCCTCGGGCAAGGGTTCTTGTGCGGCCACTTGAATACCGGGATGGGCGGCCTCGCCGGTTTGCGGTACAACGCCCCTGGACCTCAAAATCTCATGACCAGCCTTGCGCAAACCCGGGCATCGGTGTTTGTCCGGATCGACAGCCAGAACGCGCGACAACGGCTTTATGCGAGCCGTTGCGGCCGACATTGAAAGGAACACAATGGAAGATCTAGCGCAAAGACTTGAAACCGCGCAACGGATAACGCGGGAGGCCGGCACGCTTGCACTGGAATTCTTCAATGCGCGCGACCGTTTGAAGATCGACCGCAAAGGCGCGCAGGATTTCGTCAGCCAGGCCGACAAGGAGGTCGAACTCGCGGTGCGCGCGGCGCTCAAGGCGGCCTATCCCGAGGACGGGATTGTCGGCGAGGAGCACGCCCCGCACCACGGGACGTCGGGGTTCGTCTGGGTGATCGATCCAATCGACGGGACCACCAACTTCATCAACGGCATCCCGGCCTGGACGGTCGTGATTGCCGGCGTCGCGTCAGGCCGGACCCAGGTGGGCGTCATTCACGATCCCATTCATGACGAGACGTTCTCGGCGATGCGGGGCGCCGGAGCCTGGCTGAACGAACAGCCCCTCGAAGTGGGCGGCGCACACACACTGGCGGACGGCACCACCGGGATCGGCTATTCCAACCGGGTGTCGCATGACGGCATCATGCAAGTGATGCAGGAGATCGACGATGCGGGGGGCGTGTTCCTGCGCAACGCTTCGGGCGCGCTGTCGCTTGCCTATGTCGCCGCCGGGCGAATCCTTGGCTATGCCGAGGAGCATATGAACGCCTGGGACTGCCTGGCCGGGCAACTCATCGTCGCCGAAGCCGGTGGCGGGGTCGAAGTGCAGGATGCCGACGCGATGATCGAGACCGGCGGGCGCGTGGTGGTCGGCTTGCCGGGGGTGTTCGACGACTTGGTGCGGATGGCGGATCGGGCCTTCGGTTGATCTGCATCCGGGCGCGTCGCCGGATCAGTCCGGCGGGATGAGAACCGGTCCGTTGGCCTTGAAGCTGACCTTCACCGCCGTGTTCTCCTCCAGCGGATTGAGGACATCGTCGGCGACCGCGAAGATCGATCCGAACGAGGTTTGCAGCGAGTATTCTATGCGGACGCCGACGTAGGTCGCTTTGGCGACCGTAGCGTCGAACCCGGTTTCGCCGTCCAGCACGATGCGCGACGGGCGCACCGCCAGCCGGCCTGGCCCGACCGCGAGACCGCGTGCGGGCAGGCTGAGCCGGTATCCATCGACCGCCACCTCGGCGACATCGTTCTCGACCGCAACCAACTCGCAGGGGATCAGGTTGGCCTCGCCGATGAAATCGGCGACGAACGCATCGACCGGCGCGTCGTAAAGCTCGCGGGGCGGCCCGATCTGGGCGATGGCGGCGTTGCGCATCACCACGATCTCGTCGGACACCGCCAGCGCCTCTTCCTGGTCATGGGTGACATAGATGACGGTCAGGCCAAGGTCCTGCTGGATCGAGCGGATGTCCTCGCGCACCTGCCGGCGGAGCTTGGCGTCGAGGTTCGACAGCGGCTCGTCGAACA
>DQCI01000255.1:0-15496 GCA_003545125.1 Paracoccaceae bacterium | reverse complement strand
GAAAGCTCGCTGGGCAGCCGGTCGCCGTAGCCGCCAAGGCCCACGAGGTCGAGCCCGGCCTGCGCCCGGTCGCGCACTTCGGACTTCGGGAACCCCGAGAAGCCGAGCCCGTAGCCGACATTTTCCAGCACCGTCATATGCGGAAACAGCGCATAGGACTGAAACACCATCGACACGTCGCGGTCGGTGGCGGGCAGGATGGTGACATCCTTGTCGCCGATCAGGATCTTTCCCGCGGTCGCCATTTCCAGCCCTGCGATCATCCGCAGGGTCGTGGTCTTGCCGCAGCCCGAAGGCCCGAGCAGGGTGACAAGCTTGCCCGCCTCAACGTCGAAGCTGACATCATCGACGGCGATCACATCCTTGCCGAAGGCCTTGGTGACGCGCTCGAACCTGACCGGGGCGGCCTTGCCCTTGATCCTGGGTGTGACCATGGCTCATCTCCCCGTCATGAATTGTGTGCGTCGGCCGATCTGGGTGCGGCCGATCAGGAATTGCAGCGACGCGACCACCGACAGCATCACGAAGATCAGGGTCGTCGCATAGGCGATGGCGAGGCCGTAGTCGTTGTTCTCGACCCGGCCGATGATGTAGCTGGTGGCCATGTCGTACTTGGCCGACACCAGGAAAATCACCGCCGAAATCGCCGTCATCGCGCGCACGAAGCTGAACACCAGGGCTGCCAGGATCGCGGGGCGCATCAACGGCAGGATCACTTTGCGGAACGTGTACCAGCTGTTGGCACCAAGGGTGAGCGAGCTTTCGTCGAGCGATTTGTCGAGCTGCGACATCGAGGCGATGCCGGCGCGCACGCCCACCGGCATGTTTCGGAAGATGAAACTGACAACCAGGATGATGCCGGTGCCGGTGAGCTCGATCGGCGGCACGTTGAACGCGAGGATATAGCTCACCCCGATCACGGTGCCGGGGATGGCGAAGCTCAGCATGGTGCCGAACTCGAAGGCGTTCTTGCCGCGGAAGGTCTGGCGGGTGAGCAGATAGGCGGTGGTGAGGCCGACGGCGGCGGTCAGCGGGGCTGCGGTGGCGGCGATGAAGATCGTAGTGAAGAAACTGTCCCAGGCCGAGCCCGACCAGTGCAGCCCGTGTTCCGTCCAGCCGACCGAGAACGCGGTGATGTAGTGCTTGAAGGTGAGGGTGTTGTTCACCCCCCAGAGATCGACGAAGCTGCCGTAGACGATCATGCCGTAGACGATGAGGGTGAAGGTGCCCCAGACGCCCGCGATCGTGAGGACCGGCCAGGACAGCCGGTTCGGCATCAACGGATGCACGCCGGAATCGCCCTTGCCGGTGACGGTGGTGTAGCTTTTCTTTCCGAGCCAGCGGCGCTGGGCGTAGAACGCCGAGAGGGTGAAGAACAGGAGCACCATCGCGAGCACCGCCGCCCGGCCCTGGTCGTATTGCGCACCCACGATGGCAAAGAAGATCTCGGTCGACAGCACGTCGTAATTGCCGCCGAGCACCAGCGGGTTGCCGAAATCGGCCATGCTTTCGATGAAGCCCAAGAGGAAGGCATTGGCGAGGCCGGGGCGCATCAGCGGCAGCGAGACGGTGCGGAAGGTCTGCCATTTGTCGGCACGCAGCGTCTGCGCGGCCTCCTCCATCGAGGGCGAGACGCCTTCGACCACGCCGATGAGCACGAGGAAGGCGATGGGGGTGTAGGCCAGCGTCTGCGCGATCATGATGCCCGGCAGACCGTAGAGCCAGCGGGTGGGCTGGGTGCCGAACCAAGCCGAGACGGTCTCGGTGACAATGCCGGACAGGCCGAACAGCAGGATCAGCGCCAGCCCGATCACGAAGGGCGGGGTGATGATCGGGAGCACGGTAAGGGCGCGCACCGCGCGCTTGTAACGAAAGCCCGAGCGGGTCACGACCAGGGCGAAGGTGAGCCCCAGCGTGGTGGTGGCGGTCGCCACGCAGATCGCGAGGAAAAACGAATTCCACGCCACCCCGCAGCGCGCGCCGCTGAGGCAGCCGAGCCCCCAGATCCGGTCGTCGAAGAACTTGGAGACGAAGACGTTTGCCGAGTAGCCGCCATCTTCGGCGATGAAGGCGAAGATCAGCATCTTGGCGATCGGGAAGAACACGAAGGTGCCGACGATCACGATCACGCCGCCAATGGCGCTGACCACGAACACGTCGCCGTTGATCGCACCGCGCGCGGCGATACCCTGGGTCAGCAGAAACAGGAACGACGACGCGACGATCAGTGCGCCGTAGCCCATGCCGAACTGCCGGTCGCCCAGATCGCCGAACAGCGCGGTCAACCAGTCGAAATTGAACCCGCGGATGCCGATCCCGAAGCCCTGGGCGATGAGCCAGGCAAAGCCGATCGCCCCCGACAGGATCAGGACGACCGAGAACAGCGGATCGGTCTTGCGGCGCCTGATGACCGCGAGCGGCGCGATCAGCGGCAGCAGCATCGGGGCGAGCCAGAGCTTTTCGCCTTGGGCGATCAGGAACGCGGCAGGGGCGAAGTCTTCATCGACCGGCCAGCCGTCGAACAGCCAGGCGAGACGGAAAAATCCGTCTTCCACCCCGTACCAGGGCAGAACGAAGTACCCGACCCACCCGGCGATGATCCAGAAGATCAGGACCGGGTGGGTGGTCTGTTCATTCGCGGCTTTGCGCACCTTTTACTGCGCCAAGCTACTGCGGCAACGTCGAGACTTCTTCGTCCCACTTCTGCAGGAGCCGCTTGCGCTCGTCCGACGAGCCATACTTGGCGAAGTCGTAGTCGATCAGCGTCAGCGCCGACATGTCCGGTGCCAGGTCCGAGGAGGGTGCGGCCATGTTCGACATCACCTGGAAGGCGTCGACTTCAAGGGCCAGAGCCTGTGCCTCGGCCGAAAGCGCCCAGTCATAGAACGCCTTGGCTTCGTCCATGTTGCGTGCGCCCTCGACGATCGACATCGAGCCGATCTCGTAGCCGGTGCCTTCGCACGGGGCCACGACCTTGATCGGGAAGCCCGCCACCGCCTGTTTCACCGCGTCATGCATGAACACGATGCCGATGGTGTTCTCGCCCCGGGCAGCGGCCTTGATCGGCGCCGAGCCCGATTTGGTGTACTGGTTGATATTGGCGTGCAGGCCTTTCATGAAGTCGAACCCCTCGTCCTCGCCGAACAACTGCACGATGGTGGCGAGCGTCGTATAGGCGGTGCCCGACGAGTTCGGGTTCGCCATCTGGACATGGCCCTTGTAGATCGGATCAAGAAGGTCCTTCCAGCACGACGGCTCGGGCAGGTCGTTGGCGGCCATGAGATCGGTGTTGTAGCCGTAGCCCAACGCGCCCGAATAGATGCCGATGGTGCGGTTGCCGGCGCTTTCGGCCTGCGAGATCGCCCAAGGATGCAGCTCGCCGCGCATCGGCGAAATGTACTCGGCGGTCAGCCCCTCCTCGGCCGCTTGCAGATGCGGGTCGCCGGTGCCGCCCCACCACACGTCGCCCTTCGGGTTCGACGCTTCGGCGCGGATCTGGGCGAAGGTCTCGCCCGACGACTTGCGGGTCATGTCGACGTCGATCCCGGTCGCCTCCTCGAAGCTGCGCGCCATCAGCTGGCACCAGTCCTCCTGGGCCGAGCAGTAGAGCGTCAGCTTTTCGGCCTGCGCGGCCCCGGCCATCAGAAGCGTTGCGGCCACAGATATTGCGCCGATCGAATGCGTTGATTTCATGGTGTCCTCCCAATTGTCGATGTTGAACGCGACGCCCCCCGACTGACATCGCATCGAGACGCAGACCGATAGACATCGGTTCAACCGATACACGAATCCCCAGGCTCGATGTGCGCGGTGCGATGCACCTGACGGCGGCTTCGACCCTGTGGAAAGTGTTTATTCGTGAAGGGATACCAGCACCGATCTGCGGGAAAAGCAACATCCCGCACGGTCTGACTTGGCAAAAACAACAAACCGCGGCTTGCGATCTGGGAAAAACTCAAACATCCTGACGGAAACCGGGGGGGACTATGGACGGCGCGCAGAAGCCAAGTGAGAAACGTTTGCGCCAATCGGAACGGCGCAACCAGATCCTCCTGGAGCTGAAACTGCGCCCGCATATACGCATCACCGAAATGGCGCAGCGATTCGGTGTCTCGACCGAAACCGTGCGCCGCGACATGGACAGACTTTCGGACGACGGGTTGATCGAACGGGCGCATGGCGGCGCCACGGCGGGGCGGTACTACCCGGATTTCCACCAGCGCAGCCAAGACCGGCTTGAGGAGCGCAGAGCAATCGGGCGCAGGGCGGCGGACCTGGTGCGGCCCGGCGATACGGTGATGATCGATTCTGGATCCACGACGGTTCAGCTCGCCCGGTTTCTTGCCTTCGCCGAGACCCCCTGCACCGTGGTGACCAACAGCCTGACCGTGGCGATGACGCTTGGACAGAGCCCGGCGGCCGAAGTCATTTTGTGCCCCGGCGATTACCACGTTTCCGAAGCCGCCGTGGTGGGGACGGACACGGTCGAATACCTCGCACGCTATAGGGTCGACCGCTGCATGATCGGGGCTTCGGGGTTGACGCAGGACGGTATCACCGAAGCCGTCCGTGGTTTTGCCGCGGTCAAACGCGCCATGCTCGCGGGGAGCGAGACAAGCCATCTGTTGATCGACAGCGGCAAGTTCGGCCGCCGCGGCCTGTCACAAGTCGGGGGTCTGTCCGGGCTCTCGTGCGTTGTCACGGACCGGGCGCCGGAGGGCGATCTTGCGGATGCGCTCGCAACCGGCGGCGTCGGGCTGGAAATCGCAAGGTGAACGAGAAGATCAATAACCAAAAGGGCATCAGGCCCTGGTCTCATAGGGAGGAAAGACCATGAATACGTTGAAACTCAAATTCGCAGGCGCCTGTGTGGCGGCCCTGGCATTCGCCTGGGGCCCGGCAATGGCGCAGGATTGTCCGCGCGGCGCCCTCGATGAGCGCTATTGCGATACCGACGGCGACCTGATCGCCGATGTTCCCGCCGACGAAAGCGAGTTGCTCGACCCCGACACGCTGGTTTTTGCATATACCCCGGTCGAAGACCCCGCGGTCTACAAAGAGGCCTGGGCGGACTTCCTGACCTACCTCGAAGAAAAAACCGGCAAGTCGATCCAGTTCTTCCCGGTTCAGTCGAACGCCGCGCAGATCGAGGCGATGCGCTCGGGCCGCTTGCATATCGCGGGCTTCAACACCGGGTCGAACCCGCTGGCGGTGAACTGCGCGGGCTTCCGGCCCTTCACCATCATGGCCAGCGCGGACGGCAGCTTCGGCTACGAGATGGAGATCATCACCTTTCCGGGCTCCGGCATCGAAGCGGTCGAGGACATCAAAGGCGGGCAGCTCGCCTTCACCTCGCCGACCTCGAATTCGGGCTTCAAGGCGCCGTCGGCGATTCTCAAGGCCGACTACGACATGCTTGCCGACCGCGATTTCGAGCCGGTGTTCTCGGGCAAGCATGACAACTCGATCCTCGGCGTGGCCAACAAGGATTACCCGGCCGCCTCGATCGCCAATTCGGTGCTGGCACGGATGCTCAAGCGCGATGTAGTCAGCGACGACCAGTTGGTGTCGCTCTACAAATCGCAGACCTTCCCGACAACCGGCTACGGGGTCGTGTACAACCTCAAGCCCGAGTTGCAGGACGCGATCACAGATGCCTTCTTCAGCTTCGATTGGGAGGGCACCAGCCTGCAGGAGGAATTCGAGAAGAACGGCGAGGCGCAGTTCATCCCGATCACCTACCAGGAATACTGGGAAGTCATTCGCAAGATCGACGCGGCGAACGACGTATCCTACGCCTGCGAATGATCTGAACCACCATGCGGGTGGCGGTCCGGGACATCCCGGGCCGCTGCATTGAAGTCACGAGGGGCGGGGCATGCTGCGGCTGGAACAACTCGACAAGACCTATGCGACCGGCGAACGGGCGCTGAAAGACGTCACCCTGGAGATCCCGCAAGGGCAGGTGGTGGCGCTGATCGGCCCGTCAGGGGCCGGTAAATCCACCATGATCCGCTGCGTCAACCGGCTGATCGACCCGACCGGCGGCAAGGCTTTTCTGAACGACATCGAGCTGACGCGGCTAAGCCAGAACGGCCTCAGGCGCGCCCGCCGGCAGATGGGCATGATCTTCCAGGAGTACGCCCTGGTCGAGCGGCTCACGGTGATGGAGAATGTGCTCTCGGGCCGGCTCGGCTACGTCGGTTTCTGGCGCAGTTTCACCCGGCGGTTCCCGCAGACAGACGTGGACGAGGCCTACCGTCTGCTCGACCGCGTCGGGCTGTTGCACATGGCCGACAAACGCGCCGACGAGCTCTCCGGCGGCCAGCGCCAGCGGGTCGGAATCGCGCGCGCCCTGGTTCAGGATCCGGCGCTGCTGCTGGTCGACGAGCCCACCGCCAGCCTCGATCCCAAGACCAGCCGGCAGATCATGCGGTTGATCGTCGAGCTGTGCAAAGAGCGCAATCTCGCCGCGATCATCAACATCCACGACGTGGCGCTGGCGCAGATGTTCGTGGAACGGGTGATCGGTCTGGAGCTTGGCGCTGTCGTTTTCGACGGCACCCCAGACGAGCTGTCTCCGGATGTTCTGACCCGGATCTATGGCGAAGAGGATTGGGAAGCCACGATCGAGAAGGTCGAGGAGGAAGACGAGGACGTGTCCGGGGAGGCCGCCCAATGAACGACCCCGCCGTTACCGAGCTCGACGTTCTGATCGGGCAGAAATGGAAAAAGCCCCCCTTCGTCAAGCGCCCCTGGCTGCGCTGGGCGCTTACCGTGGGTGCGGTGGTCTACCTGGTGCTGGCGATCGCCTCGGTCGAGGTGAACTGGAGCCGGGTCTATGAAGGGCTGGAGCGGGGGGCGGACTTTGTGACCTCGTTCTTCACCCCCGATTTCGTCACCCGGGCGACCGACATCAAGGAAGGGATGATCGAGAGCATCATCATGACCGTGGCCTCCTCGGTGGTCGGCATCGCCGTCTCGATCCCGATCGGGCTGGGCGCCGCGCGCAACATCGCGCCGCTGCCGGTCTACCTGATCTGCCGCGGGATCATCGCGATCAGCCGGGCGCTACAAGAGATCATCGTCGCGATCCTGCTGGTGGCGATCTTCGGCTTCGGCCCGCTCGCCGGGTTCCTGACGCTGTCCTTCGCCACCATCGGCTTCCTGTCGAAGCTGCTTGCCGAGGATATCGAGGATATGGACCGGGTGCAGGCCGAGGCGGTGCGCGCGACTGGCGCCTCATGGGCGCAGTGGATCAACTTCGGCGTGCAGCCGCAGTTCATGCCGCGCCTGATCGGGTTGTCGATGTACCGCATCGACATCAACTTCCGTGAGAGCGCAATTCTGGGGCTGGTCGGTGCGGGCGGCATCGGGGCGACGTTGAACACGGCGTTCGACCGCTACGAATTCGACACCGCCGCCGCGATCCTGATCATCATCATCGGGATTGTGATGGCGCTGGAATACATCTCCGGCATTGTCAGAGCGAGGGTGCAATAGTGGTCACGATCGCAAAACCGGACGGCACCCATGAATGGAAACGCCGCACCCAGCGCGAGGGGCTGACGCGCTGGTTCTACTGGCTCATCGGCGTGGCGGTCTTCGTCTATTGCTGGAACGTGATCTCGCAATCGACGACGTGGTTCTTCGTCTGGGATGCGCCGCGCATCGCCGGCGACATCCTTGAGCGCGCCACGCCGCCGCGCTGGTCCTATATCGAGAAGCTGTGGTGGCCGATCTGGGACACGCTCAACATCGCCACGCTCGGGACCATCGCCGCGCTGTTCATGGCGGTTCCGGTGGCGTTTCTCGCGGCGCGCAATACCACCCCGTCGAGGCTGTTCATCCGGCCCGTCGCGTTGCTCATCATCGTTTCGACCCGCTCGATCAACTCGTTGATCTGGGCGCTCCTCTTGATCGCCATCATCGGACCGGGCGTCTTCGCCGGTGTCGTTGCGATCGCCATCCGCTCGATCGGGTTCTGCGCCAAGCTGCTCTACGAAGCCATCGAGGAAATCGACCACAGCCAGGTCGAGGCGATCACCGCAACCGGGGCGAGCCGCTGGCAGGTCATGGCCTATGGCATCGTGCCCCAGATCATGCCCGCCTTTGCCGGCATCGCGGTGTTCCGCTGGGACATCAACATCCGCGAGAGCACGGTGCTCGGCCTGGTCGGCGCGGGCGGCATCGGGCTCCAGTTGTCGGCCTCGCTCGACGTGCTGGCCTGGCCGCAGGTGGCGCTGATCCTGATCGTCATCCTGTTCGCCGTGGTGATCGGCGAATGGGTCTCGGCAAAGGTGCGCGGGGCGATCATCTGATGTGCGCCCCGGCCACGCGAGATGCCGTTTGGGCGTTCGATGCCTACGAGGCCGTTCGCGACCGGCTCCCGCAGGCCCGCTACCCGGCGCGCCCGCGTGCGGTGGACAGCCTCGCCGATCTTGCACAGGATTTCGACGTTTTCCTGCTCGACGCCTTCGGTGTGCTGAACGTCGGCGAGAGCCCGATCCCCGGCGCGCCGGAGCGGATCGCGGCGCTGCAGGCGGCGGGCAAACGGGTCATCGTGGTGTCGAACGCCGCGAGCTACCCCAAGCGGGTGGCACTGGAGCGGTTCGGGCGGCTGGGGTTTGACTTCACGGCCGATGACGTACTTAGCAGCCGCGACGTTCTGATCGCCGCGCTCACCCGCTCCCCGCCCGCCGGGCGGCTCGGCCTGATCGCGCCCGAGAGCCATGGGTTCGAAGAGTTCGACGGCCTCGATCTCGTGTTCCTCGCCGATGATCCCGTGCCCTACGCCGAAGTGGATGGGTTCGTCATGATGAGTTCGGTGCCCTGGACCGACCGGCGCCAGGCGCTGCTGGAGACAGCGCTCACCCGCGATCCGCGCCCGGTCTGGGTCGGCAACCCCGACCTCGTCGCCCCGCGCGAGACTGGGCTCACACTCGAACCGGGGCACTTCGCCCATCGTCTCGCGGACGCGACCGGCGTCGCGCCGGAGTTTTTCGGCAAGCCCTACGGCAACGTGTTCGACATGGTGCGGACCCGGCTGGCCGCAGAGGTGGACCCGGGGCGGATCGTCATGGTCGGCGACACGCTCCACACCGACATCCTCGGGGGCGCCGCGGCGGGCCTCGCCACCGCGCTCGTCACCGACCATGGCGCCTTGAAGGATCTGGATATCGGCGCCGCCATTGCGCGGTCGCGGATCGTGCCCGATTTCATCCTGCCTGCGCCATGACCCTGCGGCGGTTGTGGTTGCCAGTTATCCTGTTGATCCTGGGGTTCGGCTTCTGGGCCAGCCGGGATTTCCAGGAGATCGCCGCGGGCGTGGCGATCTTTCTTTTCGGAATGCTCATGCTCGAAGACGGGTTTCGGCTGTTCAGCGGCGGCCTGCTCAAAGCGGCCCTCGCGAAGGCCACGGGATCGGTGGTGAAATCGGTCGGATTCGGGATCGTCGCGACCACGCTGGTGCAGTCGAGTTCGTTGGTGTCGGTGATCACCATCTCATTCCTTTCGGCGGGGTTGATCTCGCTGCTTGCGGGCGTGGGCGTCATCTTCGGCGCCAATATCGGCACCACCACCGGCGCCTGGCTGGTCGCCGGGTTCGGTCTCAAGGTCGACATTTCGTCCTATGCATTGCCGATGCTGGCGGTCGCGGTCGTCTTGGTGTTCCAGACCAACAAGTACCTCAAGGGCGCCGGGTTCGTGTTGGCAGGGCTCGGCTTCCTGTTCCTGGGCATTCACTACATGAAGGAGGGCTTCGAGGCGTTTCGCGAGCATTTCGACCTGACCCGCTTCGCGATGACCGGCTTTCTCGGGCTGATCGTCTACACGCTCATCGGGGCCGCGGCGACGGTGGTCATGCAGTCGAGCCACGCGACGATGGTGTTGATCATCACCGCGCTCGCCTCGGGACAGATCTCGTATGAAAACGCCCTGGCGCTGGCGATCGGTGCAAACATCGGCACCACGGTCACCGCGATCATCGGCTCTCTGTCTTCCAACTTCCAGGGCCAGCGCCTGGCGCTGGCGCATCTGGTGTTCAACACCGTCACCGCCACGGCGGCGCTCGTCTTCATTTCTCCGCTGCGCGTGGGCGTCGACTTCATCAGCGCGGGCGTGGGCATCGCCGACAATGACTACGCGTTGAAACTCGCGGTCTTTCACAGCATTTTCAACGTCGTCGGCGTTGCCCTCATGCTCCCCGTCCTGCGCCGGCTGATCGCTTTCGTCGAGCGGACCATTCCAGAGCCCGCGGAAGACCTCAGCAAACCGAAATACCTCAATGAGGCGGTTGACGAGTTTCCCGAGACCGTCGCGATCGCCTTGCGCAAGGAAGTGGCGCATCTGTACGACAACGCGGTCGAGATCATCACCCACGGGCTCAACCTGCACCGGCGTGACATCTACGCGAGCAAGGACGTCGCGGCGACCGTGGCCGCGAGCCGAAGGCCGTTCGAATACGACCTCGACGCCCGCTACGATGCCCGGATCAAGACGCTGTTCTCGGCGATCATCGAATTCGCCACCCGGGCCGCGTCCAAAGACATGCCGGAGAAGATCGTCGAGGAGGTCTATGCGCTGCGTGACACCGCCGAAGCCACCGTGCGGGCGATCAAGGCGGTCAAGCACATGCGCAGCAAGGCCCAGGCCTACAGCGAACTCGATCAAGGTGTCATAACCGAGCTCTACAATGAACTCAGGACCGAGATCGCGCGCATCATCGTCGAGATCCGAAAGCTCGAACTGGCCGACCCTGACGATCGCTCCAGCCTCTGGCTCGATCGCGAGCGGGTACAGGTCGAGCATGACGCGAAGAATACCAACGCGAGGGTCGAGAAACTGATCCGGAGCCGCAAGATCGACGCGTTTATGGCGACGTCTTTCCTCAACGATTCGGGTTATGCCTATGCGGCGATGCGTGATCTGTTGACGGCGGCGCGCATTTACTATGACGAGACAACGGGCGCGATGGCCGAGATCGAGGAGATTCTCGCGCTCGACGACGAGGAGGTTCGATCGATCGGGGCCGACGGGATCGACGGGATTGGGGACCAAGAGGCCAAAGCGTCGCCTCACAGGTGAGACCGGGTCACCCGGTCTGTCACAGGTCGCCAGGAGGCGAAGGGAAGGGAAGAGCGTGGAACTGACAAAGGCGGTCGAGAAACTCGACAAGTACCATGACCGGCTCAAGACGGGCAAAGCGGCCAAGATCAAGCCATCCCACCTGAAGAAGGTCGCGGAGAAACTGAGGGCGAGTGAGATTGCCCTGCGCGCCGAGCTGGAAGAGGCGACGAAGGCGGACAAGAAGGAGCGTCTCGAACGCAAACTGGCCTTCGTCCGTGAGCAACAGGCCCGGGCGAGGTGGCTCACCGAACAACTGGACGGTTAGGCGCCCCCGACCTCACGGCGCGGGACCTGCGACCCGAACCGGTTGGCCTCAATCCCTCCATGCACCTCCCTCAGGGGTGAACCGCTCCGAGTCTGCCGGAGCCGAGACCGCCGGAACTGCGCCCGCCAGTCCCTTGGAGGACGGCTCCTGAGAGAGCCTCAACGTCAGGGTGCGCCCTCTCGGCGATGGCGGGCAATCGCCTGTCGGCAGTGGATGCGCCGGCGAGTGATGTGGCCCCCCCTTCGCCGACGGAAACCCAGATTCTGATCGAGACGTGGGGCGAGCATAACAGCAGGACCAGGTCATGCGGTTCTCTCGGATGCATGTGTCGCACCCATGCCGCGGGATCAACGGTCCAAAGGAAATCTGTATTCAACCCGGAATACCCAACCGGCACAGCCCAGGAGAGATGTCGGGAATCAGGGCCAGGCAGATGATTCTCCGGTGGGTCCGGAAGCGTGAGGATTGGCGGAATTCATCATGTAAAATGCACAAAACCAACATCTCACGCGGAAGGGCCCTTTTTCCGACCACGACCTTCCCAAGCCGGCGGGAATACTAGCGGTCAAGAAACCGCGGCGTGTCGCGATGAATCCGGAAAACCAGCGGATATTCGCTTATTCGGCGTCAATATTTTGCCATCTTTTATTCCCAAGAATTCAGCGCTTTAGAGCGGCGAAAAAGTGGCGATCCCCCCGACGGGGCGGCAATTGTGTCAAAATTGCGATCTGAGAAGCCTTATTTTTGCGGATATCCGGGCAGCAAGTCGATGGTGTTCAACCACGTCAAAAAACTTCAAGGAGGACACAATGGCGACGATCCCAGGCGGCGCATTCAACGACTTTGTCTTCGGGACATCCACAGCGGATTTCATTGCCGCGGGTGGGGGAGACGATACCGTTTTTGCAGGAGGCGGTGATGATAATATACTCGGTGAGGACGGCAACGACTTCCTGATCGGCGGATCCGGCAATGATATGGTCGATGGCGGAAGCGGCAACGACTTCGTCCTTGGCGGTTCGGGGGACGACGATCTCTCGGGCGGCTCGGGCAATGACCTGATGATGGGCGGATCGGGCAACGATCTGCTTTCGGGCGATGACGGCGAAGACATGCTGCTCGGTGGCAGCGGCGACGATGAGGTCTCCGGCGGTGCCGGCGCAGATCTGCTCTTCGGCGGCGCGGGCAACGACATCCTCAGCGGTGACGACGGCAACGACGTGCTCAAGGGCGGGGCCGGGGACGACATCCTCAACGGCGGCGAGGGCGACGACTTCCTCGAGGGCGGCGCGGGCGACGACCAGCTGTTCGGCGATGCCGGCTCGGACATGCTCTACGGCGAGGCCGGCGATGACCTCCTCGATGGCGGTGCCGGCGACGACTACCTCAACGGCGGCGACGGCGACGATGTCCTGCAGGGCGGCGACGGCGACGACCTCCTCAACGGCGGCACCGGCGACGATGTGCTCGCCGGTGGTGCGGGCGACGACGTGCTGGTCGGTGGTGACGGAGATGATCTCTTCGTCTTCTCCGGCGGTGGCGACGTCGTCATGGACTTCAGCGATGGCGACATGGTGCAATTCTCGAACACCCTGTCCGGCGGCGTGACCCTGACCGACGCGTCCAGCGTCGCAGATTTCGCCTTCGGCATCGGCGGGAACACGTTGATCGACTTCGGCCAGGGCGACAGCGTCATGCTTTACGGCGTCTCCTACGAAGACGTCGCCGCCGACCCGTCGAAGTTCTTCTCGGTCGTCTAATACCACGCGCGCACACGGCGCAGGCCGACCGTCCGGTCGGCCTGCACCCCCCCGCCTGATCCTGAAGCCCCCCCTTCCATTTCGAGCCGCGCGCCATGAAGTTTGACCGAATACCGTCGATCGCCGACCCAGATTTCCTCCCCGTTCAGATCAAATCGCGGCACCGGCTCCAGGTCGTGCCGCTCGCGGACGACCTCGTGGCGGCATTCTTCGACGCACCGCCCGACGACAAGGGGGTTCCAACCTCGCAACTGGCGGCTTGGTCCGGCGATGAAGCCCTGTGCCTGCCGCTGCTGGGCAGCCGCCTGATCCGGCGCGACGGCGGGTTGCGCTACGTCTTCTTTCTTGCCCGATCGTCACGGGATCTGTGCCGCAAAGGGCTCTGGATCAGCTGCGAAGACAAGCCGGTCGCCGAGATCGATCCGTCGGCTCTGCAGTCGCCCATGGTCGATGCGCTGGCGCTTGTCGTCGGGCTCGCGCCGGAAGGCGAGAGCCGCCTGCTGCGCGCACTCCTGACCACGGGGCAGTCGCTGTTCGGCGAGCGCGCTTTCCTGGGCATCCGCGATATCGTGCTGCAACTGCTGGAGCGACTGGCGCCGCCGCCCTTGGCGCTGCGGGCCTGGTGTCCGCTGGGCAAGTCGGCGGCCATTGCGAGCTACACGCTGCCCAAGGGCCATGGCGCCGGCAAGATCGGGAATCTGATCTCCATCGGACGCGAGGCCGCCCATCTGCTGGCCGGTGTCGAGGCCGATTTCGAGGTGCTCAAGGATGATCGCCTGCTTCATCTGTTCCTGCCGGAAGGGATCTCCCCCGGCGCCACTCTTGTTGCTTTGTCCGAGACGCCGCTGCGTCTCGCCGGCCCGTCGCCTTCGCAGCGCCAGCGCCCGCTGGGCCCCTGGCTGGCGCGGCGCTCGCCGCAGATCCGCCGCCGGACCCGCAACCGGCTGAACGCGCTCGCCGCACAGGATGAAACGGCCGCAGCGCTGGTCTCGGAGGTGTCCTGCCCGGAGACGGCGGTGCCCGAGGTTACGCCGCATCTGCTGAGCTGCACGACCTCCGGCATCTACTATATCGTCGGCGTCCATGATCCCTGCCGTCTTCTCGGCAAGCTGCTCCTGAGAACCGAGGAGGGCGACATCCTGCTGCCGCTCGGGAGCCCGTTGCATCATCCGCGTCTCGGGCCGGTTCAGGTCGGTTTTGTGCCGACAACGCGGGGCTGCGCGCCCGGCGATGTGGCGGAGGTGTTCTGCCTCTACCACTCCGGGCGCATGTCCCGGATCGATGCTGTCACGCTCGAGCCGCTTCCCAGGTCGATGCCGGCGCTTCTGGAAGACCTGCCCGACGGCGCGGTCGCGCCTTCGCTTGCCGCCGCGCTGGCGGATGCGTTGCGTGACCGGCGACAGGTGCACGGCGAGGTGATCCCGGTCGCGGTTCCGGCCTGTGCGCCGCAAGTGACACTCCTGGTCGAACTGGGGGCGTCGCTTGATTACCCCTACGCGCTCGCCGCATCCCTTGCCGGGCGCGGGGAGGTTGTCTTGTTGTTGCACCACCCGGACCGTCGCGCGCTGTCGGCGCTGCGTGCGCTCGGGGAGGAGCTTCACGCGATCTACGGGGTCGGCGTGGACCTGTTCGATATCGCGGAAGACGACCTGCTGCCGGCCGAGCGTTTGCGCGCCGCGGTGGCGAGTGTCGGAACGGATGCGGTGATCTGTCTGTCCGGCGATGTGCTGCCGCAACAGCGGTCATGGTTGGAGGTCTGGCTGGCGCAGCTTTCGCGCCCCGAACCCGTGCTCGCCGAGGCGGCGGTCTTCGGTCACGATACCTTGCTCGAGGATCGCGACGTGCCCACCGGAGGCGACACCGCGGATTGGAGACAACAGGTCGACGACAGCGTCAGCGGCCGATCCTTCGGCCTGAACGGCGCGGCACGCGCGACCCTGTCGCGGATGCCCTTGCGGGTTGCCGGGTGCGAGGCAGACATCGGCGATCTCGCGGCGACCCTGCGCAAGGCGGACGGCGCTCATGTGGCACTTGATCAGCGCATCCGGATGTCTGCCCACGCCAACGCGCCGGAAAGGCCCGGGGCGCTGGTCCTGGCGGAGCGCCTGACCCTTGAGGGGAGGCTGTCCGCATGAGGGTTCTGACCATCTGCCACGACCACCCACACATCACCAACGGGGGAACCGAGCATCTCGCCTACGACCTTTCGCGCGCGCTCGACCGGCTGCCCGGCGTCTCTGCGCGGTTTCTTGCGGCGAGCACGGCGCTGTCCCACCCGGACGTGCCGGCCGGGACGCTCCATGCCCTCGGCGGCGACCTGTTGCTGCGGACCGGCCGCTACGAT
>DQCI01000329.1:565-7908 GCA_003545125.1 Paracoccaceae bacterium | reverse complement strand
ACCGGCGAGGTATTCGGGCCGGTAGGGTTCAAGCGCTGCAAGGTCCCAGGGTTCCAGCGCTTGGGTGTATTTCTTCGGCAGGCTTTTGGACGCCAGCACCAGCACGTCGTCGAAAAACCGCGCGACCCGGCCCGATTTCGGGCGCCAGCGGATTTTCTGTTCGCGCACCTGGACGTTTTTGCCGTCGCGCCGCACGGTCTTGGTGACGTAGTAGACCGTGCCACGTTCGCCGCGGTAGCCGGACTTGGTGTCGGCGTCGAAGGTCCAGTAGGGCACGTAGATCCCGGTCATCTTGCGGCCCTTGCGGGCGTAGTCCTGCAAGCCATTGGGCGCGAACCAGAGCCGCCCGAGCCAGTTGTTCATCCGCTTGTGGGCCTCGCGCTCTTCCAGCCCGAACGGCAGCAGCCCCTTCGGTTTGATCTGCCGGTGCGCGCCGGTGTCGGCGACCACGGGGGTGGCGCAGAACGGGCATTCGGTGGCATGCACCGCGCCGTCGAACTCGACATGCGCGCCGCAGTTCGGGCAAGAGGCAAAGCGCAGCTCCTCCATCTCCGCCTCGGGCAGTTGCGCGTCGAGGGCGGCGCGGAAATCGAGCTCGCGGATCCCCTCGATCCGGCCCTGCCCGCCGTGGCCTTCGATGACCTCGCCGTAGCCGCAATGGTCACACATCATCTGCCCGCTGTCGGCATCGAAGCGCAAATCGGCGCCGCATTGCGGACAGGGGAAGCGGTGTTCTTCTTCGGGGCTGCGCGGTTCTTCGAGATGGATGGCATCAATCATGTCAGGCGCCTCCGGGGTGCTCGAAACTGACGAGTTGGGCGATGTCACGGGCCGCAGCCGACGTGAAACGGATCAGGTGGCAGAACAGCCGCGTGTCGCCGCCGCGGGTGATCCGACCCGAGACCGACCCGCCACGCCCGTGCGTGACAACCTGATCGACGGCAATGACGTCGGCACTCTGGGCGGCGGCGCGGGCAAGGACCGCCGCGCGCCCGGTGACCGCGCCGCCGGGGACATCCCAAGCCACCGCCTCGACGAGCGCGTCTTCGGGCAAGGTGCCCACGCCCATCAGGGCCAGCGCGATCTCCTGGGCTGCCAGGTTCTTCGGGCTGTTGCCGCAGTCCGGGCTGCGTAACACCTCGGTCACGGCATCAGCCCTCGTCAACCGACCGGCGGCGGCGGCGGCAGGATGGTGAAGAGCGTGGCGAGATCGGTGACATCGCCTGCCTTCTTCCAACCGTCCTGGCCCGCGGTCCAGACCAGCGTGTCGCGGGTGAGGGCGCCGGACCCTGCCTTCTGGCCCATGGTGGCGCGGCTGAAGGGCCCTTGGGTTTCGCTCCCCTCGACGATGTGCCAGACCTTTTCGACCGGCGGCGGTGGCGGCGGCGCGGCGGGCTGCGCGGCGGCAGGCGCGGCCCCCCAGGGGCCCGCCCGCATCCCTGTCATCTGGCCGGCCATGCCCATGCCCATCGCCGCGCCCATCCCGGCGCCCATCGAGCTTGCCATCGCTGAGTTTTCGGCGCCCATCGCTTCGGCGGCGTTGAACTGCATGTAGGCGTTGAGATCGCCCACCAGCCCCATCGAGGTGCGCTTGTCGAGCGCCGCTTCCACGGCCGCCGGCAACGAGATGTTCTCGATGTAGAACTCCGGCGTCTCCAGCCCGTAGCCCGACAACACCAGCGACAGCTCGCCCGCCACCAGCTTGCCGAGCTCCAGCGTGTTGGCGGCCATGTCGAGCACCGGGATACCGCTGCCCGCGACGATCCGGCTGAACGATTGCACGATGATGTTGCGCACCTGGTAGCTGATCTCGTCCATGGTGAACTCGCCGTCGGTGCCGACGATTTCCGAGAGGAACTTGGCCGGGTCCACCACCCGCACCGTGTAGGTGCCGTAAGCCCGGATGCGCACCGGCCCGAACTCCGGGTCGCGGCACATGATCGGGTTCTTGGTGCCCCACTTGAGGTCGGTAAACCGCGTGGTGTTGACGAAGTAGATCTCCGACTTGAACGGCGACTGGAAGCCGTGGTCCCAGTGCTGCAGCGTGGTCAGGATCGGCATGTTGTTGGTCTCGAGCATGTAGAGCCCAGGCGTGAACACGTCCGCCAGCTGCCCCTCATGCACGAAAACCGCCGCCTGCCCCTCGCGCACCGTGAGCTTGGCGCCGTACTTGATCTCGTGATCCTCGCGTTCGAAGCGCCAGACCATCGTGTCGCGGGTGTCGTCGGTCCAGTGGATGACGTCGATGAATTCACCGGTGAGGAAATCGAGAATGCCCATGGGAGCCCCCTATGTCTGGCAGGTTGCGGCAAAGATAGCACCGGGACCGGGGCGGGCCAACCGGCGATGCAGCGGGGAAATTTCGCAGGCGCGCGTCACGAGCGCCGGGCAAGCGGTTTCGAAACCGCTTTGCACGCGATTTCGAAATCGCGTGGCCCCTCACCAGGAAAAAACCGCCAATCGTTTCCGGCGACTCCGCCCCGCAACGATGGTGGCGAACAATGCGAAACTGGCCCGGTCGTCGAAGCAGTTCCGAGGAAACGTCGCACCGCCGCCAGAATGCTTGATCCGGAGTTCTTGTTCCCGTCTTCGCGCATCACGTCGGCGTTGATTATATCGCTGAAGGCTATGAAAACCGGGCGGGCGAACCTGCCCTTTGGCCGATAGTCGATCCCCGAGCTGATAACGGCAAGCGTGTTGTCCCGGTTATCGTCGGCGGTCCTCGCCTCGCGCCCCCCAACACCGCGAGGCCCAAAAACATCAGCGCTATTGCCGCGACGATCCAGTCCCATGGTTCGTGCACCGCAACAGCCCGCCCCTGCGGGCCTTCCCCGGCTTGAAAGAAGAAAGACCCGATGAGGACCGCCGCAAAGGCGCTTACGAAGAGGCTGCAAACCAGGTGTGGCCCGAGCTTTGGCCGTAGGTGAAGTGTCGTTCGCTCACGCCCCCTGCGCCATCAGCTCCGCTGCGATCTGCTCGACGATCGGCCGCGCCTCGTTCTCCCGCATCCCCGGCCGCAGCCGCCGGTCGTAGAGCATCCGCAGCAGCAGCTCGTCATGCCGGGTCATCAGCCCGAACTCCTCGTCGTCGTTGAAGATCGAGGGCCGCGCGAGGGCGTAGTCGTTCGACAGCCCGAGGCCTTGGGCAAGTTCTTCCTGGATGCAGGAGGTGCGCAGAAGGTCGGGGTGTTCGGCGCGGATCACCGCGATGGCGTGGCTGTAGGTGCCGTCGCCCTCGGGGTCGGTCGCGAAGGCGAGGCAATAGGTCGAGCGCGGCAGGTTCACGACCGTGTTCAAAGCGGTGGTCGAGATGTTGGGCACAATGGCGCGCAGCACCGGGGCGAGCGAACGGCGTTCATCCTCGCCGACGATGTACACCCGGAAATTGCCCGACCCGGCCTGGACCTGGCGCACCGGGTGGCCGCTTGCGCGCGCCAGCCGGGTGACGAAGCGCGAGACCTCGGCCGCATCCTTGGCCTTGTTCTCTGCCGACACCGAGGCGCCGAATTGCACCGAGAGCGTCACCGGCACCGCCCAGCGGTGCATGCGCGAGCGGCTTTCGCGCGCGACCAGCGTGCCGCCGGCGTCGACATATTCCTCGTAGAAGGCGATCTTGAGGAAGTTGCGCACCAGATCACGCTGGGTGAAGGGCGCATCGGTCTCGCCCGAATCGGTCCTGAGCAGACCTTGGCTGAGCAGCCCGGTCTGCACCCGGGCGTAGTAGTCGGCGAGCTGTGCGCTGGCGCCGGAATCGGGCGCGGCGATCGCCGACTCCGTGGGCCGCGGCAGGGCGGCCACGGGCGCCGGCGCCCCGCTTGGCGAGGTCCAGGCGCAGCCCGCCAGCAGGGTGCTCCCTGCCAGCAGGATACCGAGGATTCCGCCGGTGTGCCGCTTCATGTCGCCGCTCGCTTTCAGACCGCGTCTCCGATGTTGTGCCCCGACGCGGTGCCGCGCGCCTTGGCCGAGGAAAGCGTTGCCTTGAGCTCGGCTTCCATCGCCTGCAGCTCCTTCTCGGCCTCGGCCCGCTTGGCCTTGCCTTCGTCGGCGATCTGCAGGCTTTCCTCGATGGTGGCGATCAGGTCGGCATTGGCCGATTTGATCGCCTCGATGTCGAACACGCCGCGCTCCATCTCCTCGCGGATCATCTTGTTGGCCTCGCGCAGGTTCTCGGCGTTGGATTTGAGCAGCTCATTGGTGAGGTCGGTCGCCTTCTTCACCGCCTTCGCGGCCTCGGCCGAGCGTTGGATGGTCACGGCTTGGGCGAGCTGGGTCTCCCACAGCGGCACGGTGTTGACGAGCGTCGAGTTGATCTTGGTGACCAGGCTTTTGTCGTTCTCCTGCACGAGGCGGATCGACGGCAGCGATTGCATGGTGACCTGGCGGGTAAGCTTGAGGTCGTGCACCCGGCGCTCGAGATCGTCGCGCGCGGCGCGCAGATCGCGCAGCTCCTGGGCCTTGATGATGCCCTGGACTTCGGGGGCCTGTTCGACCTCTTTCTCCTTGGCCGGGATCGTGGTCGCGTCCAGCTCCGCGAGCTTGGCTTCGCCGGCCGAAATGTAGAGCGCCAGCTCGTCGTAGAAGTCGAGCGTCTTCTCGTAGAGCATGTCGAGCGACTTGATGTCCTTCAAGAGCGTGTGCTCGTGGCCCAAGAGGTTGTCGGTGATCTTGTCGATCTGGCCCTGCACGGTCTCGTAGCGCGCCATGAACTTGGCCGCAGGTGCGGCCCGGCCGAACAGCCTGTCCCAGAACGTCCGCTTGCGGCGCACGTCGAGCTCGGAGACGGAGAAACCGCGGATCGCGGTGACGATGTCGCGCAAGCTGTCGCCGGCGGGGCCGACGTCCTTGTTGCGCACCCCCTGGAGCATCTCCTGGCTGATGACCTGGAGCTCGGATTGGGCCGCGGAACCGAACTCGATGATCGACTGGCTGTTGGCCATGTCGATCTCGGCCATGCGTTTCTCGATCTCGGCCTTCTGCGGCGGGGTCGCCTGTTCGATCGGCACCAGGGCGCTTCCAGGCTCAGGCAGGATCACGGCGGTGAGCGCCTCGACGGCCTTCAGGTCTGCCTGGGCCTTTTCGCGGGTGTTGACGACTGACATGGGGGGTCCTTTCCTAGTCCCTGTCCATCCGGACGCCTTCGCGCGCCAGACGGTCGCGCAGGACCTCGATTTCTACGGTGAGGTCTCCGCGGTCTTCGATAAGCAGTTTTTGGGTCTTGCCGGTGAAATTCGCTTCCAGATCATCGAGCAGCGTCACGTAGTCCGCCCGGGCCGCGGCATCGCGCGCGCGCGCGTAGATGTCGGCGAACTTCACCGTCGCGTCGCGTGCGCCCATCAAATAGACGCTGAGATACTTGCGCGCGGCAGTGAGGTCGCGCGGGTCGTCCTCGATGGTGCGAAACATCGCCCGCGCCGTCGACTGGAAGCTCTCCACCCGGCGTTCGAGATCGCGGTCCTTGGCCCGCAGGATCGCATCCGACATCGCGGCGAGGTGCTTTTCGGCGCCTTCGACCGCCCGCGCCACCCGGTCGGTCTGGAACTCGTCCACACCCTCCATCCCCTTGTTCTTCAAAGGGTCGAGCCCGAAGGCGAAACTGTGCAGCACAGCCCCCAGCACGCCAAAGATCACCGCACTCACGATCGCGCCCTGGGCCGCCGCAGGGAGGGCGAGGCCGATGCCGGTCAGGATCGAAGCCACGATCTTGCGCGGCATTGCCGGCCGGCGCGCGATCTTGCGCGCGTCAAAGGCTTCCTGGGCGATGATGCCTTCGCGGGTCAACCAGGCGGCGAGGATCAAGAGGCCGAACGCCACCAGCCGGGCCGCGAGCCCGACCGGCTCCTGGAAAAACGCGGTGATCGCCAGCGGCAGCGGTGCGAGGAACAGGAAATTCACCCGCCCCCCGGCTTTCGAGCGGGTCTTGCCGTCGAACGGGCTTCGGGGCGGACCCGGCGTATCGTTTTTCTGGTCGGGGCTGTAGCGCCCGCCGAAACGCTCCGCCATCACACGCCTCCCGTGATCGAGACGTAGAGGATCAACGCAAGCAGAAGAAAGAATGCCAGTTTTTGCAGGCCGGTGTCAGACACGACTTACCCTCGGAAGCGCCCGTGTGGGCGATGCATGGTCAAGATATAGGGGCTTGCCGGAAAGCTGGCCAGCGAATTTGGGGGGAATTTCGCCCGGGAAGCGGCCTCTTGCCGGAACGCGATGGGCGCGGGGCCCGGGCGAGACGCGATTTCGAAATCGCGTGCAAAGCGGCTTCGAAGCCGCTTCGGCCAGCGCCCGGGTCCGCCCGCAGCGCCCGGTGTCCAGGATCAGGGCCGTCCGGCGACCGTTTTTTCCGGGAACCGACGGCCCGAGAGCGCAGGATCCCTTCAACGCATCGAAGAATCAAGGCGTTGCCGGCCCGACACCGTCCTACCGTCTCGGCCGCGTCCCCGGCATGCCCGCTTTGGCGGGCGCCCCCGCGCCGCCGGGCTTGCGCCGTCGCACCGGCTTCTTCTTTGCCGTGCCGGTCTTGTCTTCGCCGCCCCCAAGACCAAGCTGGTCACGCAGCACCCGCGCCTTGATCTCTTCCACCGCGCCGGGCTTCAGATCGCCCAGGCGGAACGGCCCGTAGGCCACCCGGATCAGCCGGTTCACGGCGAGGCCGACCGCCTCCATCGCTCGGCGGATCTCGCGATTGCGCCCCTCGCGCAGGCCGATGGTCACCCAGGCGTTCGCCCCTTGCTGGCGGTCCAGCGTCACGCTCATCGGCTGAAACCGCTCACCGTCCACAGTGAGCCCGGTCCGCAGCGGTGCAAAATCCTCGTCCTTCGGAACGCCGTGCACCCGCACCCGGTACTTGCGCACCCAACCGGTCGAGGGCAGTTCCAGCCGCCGCTTGATCGCACCATCGTTGGTGAGCAGCAGCAACCCTTCGGAGTTGAGATCAAGCCTGCCGACGCTCATCACCCGGGGCAACTCCTCCGGCAGCGCATCGAACACCGTCCGGCGGCCTTTCTCGTCTCTTTCGGTGGTCACCAGCCCGACGGGCTTGTTGTAGAGCCACAGCCGCGACGGCTCCGCCGCGGCAACCGGATTGCCATCGACCTCCACCTTGTCTGCGGCGGTGACGTTCAGCGCGGGGCTGTCGATCCGCGCCCCGTTCACCGCGACCCGCCCCGCCTCGATCATCCGCTCCGCCTCGCGGCGGCTGGCGATGCCTGCGCGCGACAGAAACTTGGCGATCCGCTCGCCCTTGGGCGTTTCCTTACTGGTGTCGTTGCTGGTTTCTTTGTTCATGACCCCTGCTAGTCCCGGCCCCTCCGCTTGTCCAGAAGACCTTGTCCAAAGACACAAGGTCCG
>DQCI01000329.1:347-516 GCA_003545125.1 Paracoccaceae bacterium | reverse complement strand
CACCGAGACAGGTCGGGGCATGAGGGACCATGACCTTCACCAGCTATATGGACCTCGCCCTCGACGAGGCCCGCGCCGCCGCCGGGCGCGGCGAAGTGCCGGTGGGCGCGGTTCTGGTCGGTCCCGACGGCACGGTGCTGGCGCGCGCCGGCAACCGCACCCGCGAACG
>DQCI01000329.1:0-248 GCA_003545125.1 Paracoccaceae bacterium | reverse complement strand
GCAATCTCGTTCGCCCGCATCCGGCGGCTCTATTACGGCGCCGCCGATCCGAAATCCGGCGGCACGGCACATGGCGCAAAGGTGTTCTCGCATCCGCAATGCCACCATGTGCCGGAGATCTACGATGGGATCGGCGCGGAGGAATCGGAAGCGCTGCTCAAGGACTTCTTCGCCGCAAAACGAGGGTGATCCGGCACCGCGTCTCTCTTCCTTGGTTCGCAAGTACCTTCGGGGGATCTGGCGGGGGG
>DQCI01000312.1:8015-9542 GCA_003545125.1 Paracoccaceae bacterium | reverse complement strand
TGGCGCACAACCCGGTTCATGTGCCCGTCGTTCACCAGCGTGCCCGAATGGCAGTCGTCCGTGCACAGGATGAACCCGCGCGGGTCGAGCCCCTTCTCGGTCACCGCCGTGATTTGCGATTCGACATCGTACCAGGCCGAACCCAGCCGCATCATCGACTTCATGCCCTGCCGCACGCGGGCCACCGCGTCGGCCTCGCAGGTGCCCTCGTGATCGTCGGCCGGGCCGCCGGCCGCATAGGCATGGAACGCCGGCCCCAGATCGGGCGATGCATAATGCCCGCCCACGGTCTTGCCGACGTTCTGCGTGGCCGCGATCTCGGCCAGCATCTTGGCGTCTCCTGCGACCACACCCGGAAAGTTCATCATCTCGCCGAGCCCCACGATCCCGGGCCAGCCCATCGCCTCCACCACGTCTTCGGGCGTGATCTCGCGGCCCGTCGTCTCCAGCCCGGGCGCGGACGGCGCGCAGGAGGGCATTTGCGTGAAGATGTTGACAGGCTGCAGCAGCGCCTCGTCATGCATCAGCCGCACGCCTTCGAGGCCCAGCACATTGGCAATCTCGTGCGGGTCGACGAACATCGAGGTGGTCCCATGCCCGATCACCGCGCGGGCAAACTCGGCCGGCGTGAGCATCCCGCTTTCGATATGCATATGCGCGTCGCACAGCCCCGGGATCAGGTAACGCCCCTCCGCCTCGACCACTTCGGTCCCATCGCCGATGCAATGCGACGCATCCGGTCCCACGTAGGCGAAACGCCCCGCGGCAATCGCCACCTCCCAGCCATCGAGCACCTCGCGCGAATGCACGTTCACAAGCTTGCCGCCACGAATGACCATATCGGCGGCCGCACGGCCCGCCGCCACGGCGACAAGTCGGGGGGCCACCTCGGCCCAGGTTTGAAATCCGGTCGAATTTTTTCTCATGGGTCAATTGTGAAGCATCGTCGGACACGCGCAAGCCCGAAACTTTCTCTGGGAACTCGGGCCCGAACATGGCGTATTGAAACAACGGAGGGATGACATGAACATCGAAACACCCCGCGCCAACATCGGTCACCTGCAAGAGCGCGCCGAACTTGCCGCCACCTTCCGCTGGACCGCGCGGCTCGGCATGCACGAAGCTGTGTCGAACCACTTCTCGCTGGCGGTGAACGAGGATGGCAGCCAGTTCCTGATGAACCCGAACCAGGTGCATTTCAGCCGGGTTAGAGCCTCTGAACTGCTTTTGCTCGACGCGAACGATGCGGACACGCTCGACCGGCCCGGCGCGCCCGATCCCACCGCTTGGGGCTTGCACGGCAGCCTGCACCGGCTCTGCCCGCATATCCGCTGCGCGATGCATGTGCATTCTGTCCACGCCACCGTGCTCGCCGCGCTCGCCGACAGCCGCCTGCCGCCGATCGACCAGAACACGGCGATGTTCTACGACCGCCACGTGATCGACGAGGAATTCGGTGGGCTTGCTTTCGAAGAGGAGGGCGTGCGCTGCGCCGCGCTGCTCCACGACCCGAAAAAGCACACGCTC
>DQCI01000312.1:2081-7969 GCA_003545125.1 Paracoccaceae bacterium | reverse complement strand
AAGACCGCGCAGCAAATCGACGATTACCCGGGCCAGGCAGTGCGTCACCTTGCCGAGATCAGGGCGATCCTCGATGAAGAAGGCGATGTTTACGCAAGCTGAAGCGTTTCGCGATCAACTTCAAGCACCGGTTTGTCGGGAAACGGTCGAAACCTATCGGTGATGTGGGCATTCCGAAATCACCATATGTCCCGTATTGATCTCGAAACGCTACAGGAAGAACAGACCGGCATGATCCCCACGCTCCTCTCCTTCGGCCACGGCTATTCCGCCCGCGCCTTTTCCCACCTCGTGCGCGAGCGCGGCTGGCGGGTGTTCGGCACCACCCGCGTGCCGCAAAAGGCGGAGCTGCTGCGCAAGGAAGGCGTGGTGCCGGTGATCTGGCCCGGCAGCGACATGTCCCTCGCCCTCGCCCAGGCCACGCATATCCTGGTTTCCGCCGCGCCGGACGACCACGGCGATCCTGTGCTGGCCGAACTGGCGGGCGAGATCGCGCGCTATGCCGATGGGATCGAATGGGTGGGGTACCTGTCCACCACGGGCGTCTACGGCGACCACCAGGGCGGCTGGGTCGATGAGACGACACCGCTCACGCCGTCGACGAAGCGCGGCCACCAGCGGGTCAAGGCGGAGGCGCAATGGCAATCGCTGGCGGAACTTGCCGCCCTGCCCCTGCACATCTTCCGCTTGGCCGGGATCTACGGGCCCGGGCGCGGCCCCTTCGCCAAGGTCAGGGCCGGCACCGCGCGGCGCATCGTCAAGCCCGGTCAGGTCTTCAGCCGCATCCATGTCGACGACATCGCGCGCGTGTTGATGGCCAGCACCGACCATCCCAACCCCGGGGCGATCTACAATGTCTGCGACAACGAGGCAGCGCCGCCGGAACAGGTTCTGGCCCACGCGGCCGGGCTTCTCGGCGTCGATCTGCCGCCCGAGGAGGATTACGCGACGGCCGAGATGACGCCGATGGCGCGCAGCTTCTACGCCGAGTCGAAGCGGGTCCGCAATGACCGGATCAAACACGAGCTCGGTATCGAACTGCTCTATCCCACCTACCGCGAAGGGCTCGCGGCCTTGCTGGAGGTGGAGGCCAAAAGTGAATAGGGCACCCGCAGGCGCCCTATTCGACCGTTACCCAAATTTTGTGGCGTTGCTTACAGCAGCCACGCCGCCGAGGCGACGGTAATCAGGAAAAGCACCGGCGGCAGGATGTGGTGGTTCACCGAAGAGGTGGCCGCCTGTTCGACGATCACGGTAGGTTCGATGATCGGCGGAGCGACAGACCCCGCGACCGCGGACGTGGCCACGAGCGCGAAGGCGGCACCGAGGATAAGTTTCTTCATTTTGCGTTACTCCAGGTTGCGCAGGCTCATTGCCGCGAATATCCCGATTCCGTATTGAGCTGTCCAGCAAGCCACAGGCAATTATCCACAATCGCGGGCAAACTGTTGCATTTCCGGTGCATTTTGGCCGCAATTAGGCCCGTTTTGCGTCGATCTGGGCAATCCCGAGCGCGTCGAGCACCTTCGCGGCGATGTCGTCACCGGTCAGGCCCGCTGTTTTGTACATATCGGCCGGGCTCGCGTGGTCGATGAACGTGTCGGGAAGAATCATCGAGCGGAACTTGAGCCCCTCATCGAAGACGCCATTCTCGGCAAGCAACTGCGCGACATGACTGCCGAACCCGCCGACAGCCCCTTCCTCCACGGTCACCAGCACCTCGTGATTGCGGGCAAGACCGAGGATAAGATCCTCGTCCAGCGGCTTCATGAACCGCGCATCGGCAAGCGTCGGCATGATCCCGCGCTGGCCGAGCTTCTCGGCGGCATCGCGCGCGTGTTCCAGCCGGGTGCCGAGCGTGAGCAGCGCAACCCGGGCGCCCTCTTGCACGATCCGCCCCTTGCCGATCTCGAGCACCTGCGGTGTCTCGGGCATATCCACCCCGACCCCTTCGCCGCGCGGATAGCGCACCGCCGAGGGCCCGTCGTCGATCGCATGCGCGGTGGCGACCATATGGGCAAGCTCCGCCTCGTCCGCCGGCGCCATGATGACGAACCCGGGCAGATTGCCGAGATAGGTCAGATCGAAACTGCCGGCATGGGTCGCCCCGTCCTGGCCGACAAGCCCGGCCCGGTCGATCATGAACCGTACCGGCAGCCGCTGGATGGCGACATCGTGCACCACCTGGTCGTAGCCGCGTTGCAGGAAGGTCGAATAGATCGCGCAGAACGGCTTCATCCCGCCGGCCGCAAGCCCGGCACAAAAGGTCACCCCGTGCTGCTCGGCGATACCGACGTCGAACACACGCGCCGGAAACCGCTCGGCCATGATGTTGAGGCCGGTGCCATCGGGCATCGCCGCGGTGATCGCGCAGACCTTGTCGTCGGCCTCGGCAAGCGCGGTCACGGCCTTGCCGAACACGGATGTATAGGAGGGCGCATTCGACGGCGACTTGTGCTGTTTTCCGGTGACCACGTCGAACTTGGCGGTCGCATGACCGCGGTCGCGCGCGTTCTCGGCGGGCGCATAGCCCTTGCCCTTCTCGGTGATGACGTGCAGCAGCACCGGCCCGGTGGCGCGGTCATGCACCTGCTGCATCACCCCGACGAGATGCTCCATGTCGTGCCCATCCAGAGGCCCGACATAGGAAAACCCCAGCTCCTCGAAAATCGTGCCGCCGACGGTCATCGTCTTCAGCACTTCCTTCGCCCGGCGCGCGCCTTCCTGGAACGGGCTCGGCAACAGGCTCACGGCCCCCTTGGCGGCCGCCTTGAGCTCCTGGAAGGATTCCGCCTTATAAAGCCGCGACAGGTAATTCGACAGCGCCCCCACCGGCGGCGCGATCGACATGTCGTTGTCGTTGAGAATGACGAACAGGCGCTTGTGCAGGTGGCCCGCGTGGTTCATCGCCTCCCAGGCCATGCCGGCGGTCATCGACCCGTCGCCGATCACCGCCACCGCGTCGCCCAGCGCGGGCTCCGGGCTGCCGCCCATCTCTCGCGCCAGGGCAAAGCCGGTGGCGGCGCTGATCGAGGTGGAGCTGTGCCCGGCACCGAACGGATCGTAGGGGCTTTCAGACCGCTTGGTGAAACCCGAGAGCCCCGCCTTCTGACGCAGGGTCCGGATCCGGTCACGCCGACCGGTCAGGATCTTGTGCGGATAGACCTGGTGGCCCACGTCCCAGATGATCCGGTCGCGCGGTGTGTCGAAGATGTGGTGCAGCGCCACCGTCAGCTCGACCACGCCAAGGCCGGCCCCGAGATGGCCGCCGGTTTCCGACACGGCGCTGATCGTCTCCGCCCGCAACTCATCCGCCAACTGCCTGAGTTCCCCGACCGAGAGACCTTTCATGTCGGCGGGCGACTGGATGCGGTCTAGGAGCGGGGTGGAGGGGCGTTCGGACATATCTTGGGACTCTGTGCTCTTTATTTTTATGTTTCTCGGGCAATAACGAAGCGCGCGGCTTCCCGCAAGACATCGGCCCGCGCCCCGTAGGGCATGAGCGCATCTTGGGCCTCTTTCGCCAACTCCCTTGCGCGGGATTTTGCCGGTTCGAGCCCGAGCAGGGAGACAAAGGTCGCCTTGCCCGCCTCGGCGTCCTTGCCCACGGCCTTGCCCACGGTGCTGGCATCGCCCTCGACATCGAGCACATCGTCGGCGATCTGGAAGGCCAGCCCCAGCGCTTTGCCGTAGCGGGTGAGCGGCGCCGGATCTTCGCCCGCAAGCAGCGCGCCGGCAGCGGCGGACCAGCAAATGAGCGCCCCGGTCTTGCCGGCCTGGAGCGCGATGATCTCGTCGAGGCTGAGGGGTGCTGCGGCACTTTCGGCGGCGATGTCGAGCGCCTGGCCCAGCACCATGCCGCGGGCCCCCGCCGCCTGCGCAAGGCTGCGCGCGAGCGCCGCGCGCACCTCCGCCGGCCCGGTTTCGGGCTCGGTCACCAGCTCGAAAGCCACCGATTGCAGCGCGTCGCCGACGAGAATGGCCGTCGCCTCGTCCCATTTCCGGTGCACCGTCGGCTGCCCGCGCCGCATGTCGTCGTCGTCCATCGCCGGCATGTCGTCATGCACCAGGCTGTAGGCGTGGATCGCCTCGACGGCCGCCGCCGGAAACCGCGCGGCGCTGTCGGGCACACCCAGCATCGCCGCCCCTTCGAGCACCAGAAACCCGCGCAATCCCTTGCCGCCGGCCACCGCGTAGCGCATCGGCGCGGCCATCGGCCCGGACACCGGCAAGGCATCGACAAGGCAACCCCTGGCAATCCGGGCGGTCTCGGTCAGGCGTTCGGCGAACATCTCAGAGCCCTTCGACAGGGGTCGTCCCGGCTGGCGCACCATTCGCGTCGAGCGTGATCTGGGCGACCTTCTCCTCGGCCTCCCGCAGCTTGACCTCGCAGCGCGCCTTCAACTGCGCGCCGCGCTCATACAGCGCGATCGAAGCGTCCAGCGCAACCTCGCCGCGTTCGAGCTGGCCGACAACCGCTTCGAGCTCCGCCATCGCGTCCTCGAAGCTCATTTCTTCTACCGGCCGGTCACCCTTGTTTTCGTTCATGCGCCCCGCTCCATCAGAACTTCCACGTGCAGACCGACACTTTCGGCCAGCGCTTCGAGATCATATCCCCCCTCGAGGGTCGAGACCACCCGGCCCCCGCAGCAATCGGCGGCGAGATCGCAGATCCGGTCGGTGATCCAGCCGAAATCCTCCGTCGTCCAGTGCAGCCCGGCGAGCGGGTCGCGTTGGTGGGCGTCGAACCCGGCCGAGACGATGATGAGCTCCGGTTTCCACTCGGCAAGCCAGGGGAAGATCTGGCCGTCCCAGGCGTCCTGCATCTCGGGCCCGCCTGTTCCTTCACGAAGCGGCACGTTCTTCACCTGGAGATAGGCGCCGCGTTCATGCGCCGCCCCGGTGCCGGGAAAGAGCGGCATCTGGTGGGTCGACGCGAAGTGGATCCGGCTCTCGTTCCACAGCACGTCCTGGGTGCCGTTGCCGTGGTGGACGTCAAAATCGAGGATCGCGACCCGGTCGAGCCCGTGCACCTCCAGCGCATGCAGCGCGCCGATGGCGGCATTGGCGAACAGACAAAACCCCATGGCCTGCGCGCGTTTGGCATGGTGCCCCGGCGGGCGCATACCGACGAAGGCGTTCGCCACCTCGCCGTCGAGCACCGCGTCGATCGCCGAGGTGACCCCGCCCACCGCCCGCAGGCCTGCGTTCCACGACCCTGGGCTGAGCGCGGTATCAGGATCGACCTGCACCCACCCCTCGTCGGGAATGTTGTCGCGGATCGAGTCGACATAGACCTGCGGATGGGCACGGCGGATCGCCTCGATCTGCCCGAGCGGCGCCGCGCGTCGGTCGAGCGCCGCAAAGCCGGGGGCCGACAATGCCGCCTCTATCGCCTTGAGCCGGGCAACCTGTTCGGGGTGCCCGGGCGGGTTAACGTGAGTGTAGCCGTCGGGGTGGGTGTAGTACGCCGTTGTCATGTGGGGACCATGATCCTTTCGCGCGCCGGTGCCAAGATGGCGACAGGCATTTGGCCGGATTTGACGCGGGCGGAGGGCCGTCATTTGGGGCGGGCCTGCGCCCGCGCGCACCGCGGTTCCCCGCATTGACCGCCTCACGCCCGCAGCGAAAGTCCTTGCGCCAGCTCATCGACGGCGAAAACCCCCGCGCCCGAATGCACCACGTCCCCCCAGCCGCAGCCGGTCACGTCTCTATAACGCCAAAACGCCGCCCAGCGGGGCAGCGCCGTCAGAACACCGAGCGCAGCCAGCCCCAGTTGTAGAGAATCTCACTGAGCGGATGCAGGGGTTCATCCTCTGTCACCCGGCGTGTGGTCCGACGGTAACCCTCAACGGTGTCCAGCAGCGCGGCGACCTGCGGGCTGTCCA
>DQCI01000312.1:244-1982 GCA_003545125.1 Paracoccaceae bacterium | reverse complement strand
CGTGGCTTGGGGAAATACTCCTCGATCTCGAACCGACCGGCATTCTGCGCCGCATACCGCCGGTTCAGCGCCGTGATGATGAACCCGGCGGGATCGGTCGATTCAATCCGTGCGATCATTCGCACCGGCACGCCGCGCGCCCGCGCGCGTACCAGCGCCTCCTGGATCGCCGGCGGCGGGTTCAGATAGGGCGTGACGATCAGCACCTCTTCGCCCGCCGCATCTATCGCGTCTACAAACCACCGAACCTGGTCGCGCCCATCGGCCCAGGGCAGCGACAGATAATGCCGCATCCCGCGCACCCGATCGCTGACTCCGGTCCGCAAAGGCCCGACACTCTGGGTGCCGACATCGCGGTTCCACAATCCGAGGTGATGCGCGGCGACATTGCGCACCGCCGCATCACTGCGCAGCTCCACCTCGAGGTCCTCATAGACCGAATAAAAGCCGATGTCCTGGAAGCTGCCCTCGTCATAGGTGTGCAGGAACGGCCAGTCCTCCAGATCGAACGGGGTCGAGAAGAAGAAGCCGTCATGCAGGTTGCGCCCGCCGAAGATGTAGCGCGAGCGCCCGGGCTCTTGCGAGAGCGCGAGGAAAGCGCGCGTATGCTGCACCCGGTGGACCTGGTTGATGAGATCACCCGGCCCCCCGATCCCCGCATCCCGCCACTTGTAGTACTGGATCTGGATGTTCGGATACCGCGCCGCGAGCGAATCGTAAAAGATGCGGTCTTCCTCGAGCATGAGCACACCGGTGACCAGGATGCGCACCTGCGTCCCGCGCAGCGCGTGATGAGCCAGCATCCGCGCCGTCAGGTACCCGACGTAATCGGCCCGGATATGCAGATACGAGATCTGGATCAGATCGAGCCGGGGCGCGTTCGAGAAGTCGAGCGGCAAATCCGCGTTGCCACTGGTCAGCACGTCACGCGGCACTTTGCTCCCCGTCAACGCCTCGATCCGCGCGTTGAAAGCATCGAGCGGGTCAGCAAGCAGCCGTACAGGACCGGGATCGACCGGGCAGGTCTGGAGCATCGCGCCCTCGTCGAGAAACACCTTTTGCAGCGGGTCGAGCCGCAGATCCGGGTCCACCCGGCAAGCGACCGCGCCTTGCGACCACGCCGCCAGCCTTGGTTGGGTGCTTTCCGGCCGCAGGGCAACACTGTGGCCGTCCCCCCAGTCAACCCGACAAGCTCCGGTGCCCTGCCGCCAATCCAGCGTGGCGGCACCGTGGCCGCGCGGCGGCAGGGTGAGCCGATGGGTTTCGCCAGGGGCCAGGGGTTGATAGGGCGTGCCCGCCTGTCGCACCCGAACACGCCCCTCGCAGCGAAGTTCGGCTGTGATCGCCGTGCGTGGGACCGCTTCGATCCGAATCCGCGAGCGATGTGCATCCAGATCGGGGATCACGAACACCGCGTCCGCCTGCGCCGGCCCGTCAGCCCCCAGAAACAGCGTGGCTTCGCTGCTGCGCCAGTTCGCGCCCTTGGTAGACGGCACACCGCCGTCGCGCAGGCCGTACCCCGCGGGCGGGGCGCAGCCGATCTGCAAAAGCAGCGGCAGCAGCACGATCAAGACACCGACAACCGGACGGCGCACCTTTGTTGAACCCATGCAACGCTCCTCGTCTCACGTGTTTGGGGCAGGACAGTAATGCCGCGTTCGCGCCATAAGGTCCATTGCCCCTCTGCGTGCCTATGCGATCCGGGCCGCACCAGAAAGATCGCGGCACTCACCGGTCG
>DQCI01000312.1:0-202 GCA_003545125.1 Paracoccaceae bacterium | reverse complement strand
TATTGCAGGCGGTGACAGCGCTTCGTCCTCTCAGCGCCTGTCCACACCGGGCGTGTTTGCCCATTCACCGATCGGCCCGGGGCGCGCGGTCATGCCACAGAGGGTCGGTGCCGAAAGGGACAGCTCCGCCTGCGCAAACCGCATTCAAAGCCCCCGTCCCGGCGACCGGGGTTTGGCCCGAAAGCAGTTTCGGGCTGCCCGC
>DQCI01000317.1:5915-8445 GCA_003545125.1 Paracoccaceae bacterium | reverse complement strand
TCGAACTCGAACCCGTTTTCAGGATCGCCCACCTCGACGCCGTATTTCTGGACCAGGAGCGGCACCAGGTTGCCCCGGTAGCGCCGGCCGTTGCGCTGGATGCCGCAGATCTTGTCGAAGAAGCTCGACAGGATCCGCCCGTATGGGTTGCGCACCGCGGTGAAGGCGTAGGACTTGTGCGCCTTGACGTTCGCCGCGATCAGCGGCTGGCTGTCTTCCATCGCCCATTTGTGCAGCCCCTCGGCCGCGTCGTGCACGTCGCCGTCGAAGAACCGGCCGTTGTCCGAATAATACATGATCTGGCCGATCGAAGAGCAGGCGCATTTCGGCACCACGCGGTAGACCACGCTTTCGCTCTCCGTCATCCAGGTGCCGGGAAAACCCATGACTGCTGTCCGCCTCCGTTCACCCTCTGCGGCCCCGCCGGGGCGGGCATTCGCCGCTGAGCCTGAAAAGAACAAATAAACACTGTCTATTCAATGGTCCTTTCGGGTATTCGTGTGAATGACCCGGCCCGGGACCCGAACCAACGCACGCCATGGCACAGATCGCCTTCATCCTGCTCAGCCACAAAGACCCCGATGCGATCGTCGATCAGGCCCGGCGGCTGACGGCCGTGGGCGACTATATCGCGATCCATTTCGACGCCAGCGCAGCCAAAGCCGACTACGACCGGATCCGGGCCGCGCTGGCCGACAACCCCAATGTGACCTTCGCCGCGCGCCGGCTAAAATGCGGCTGGGGCGGCTGGAGCCTGGTCGAGGGCACCCTGGAGGCGGTGCGCGCGGCCGCGCGCGCCTTTCCGCGGGCCACCCATTTCTACATGGTTAGCGGCGATTGCATGTCGATCAAGTCGGCCGAGTTCGCCCATGACACCCTCGACGCCGAAGACGTCGACTACATCGAGAGCGTCGACTTCTTCGCATCCGGCTGGATCAGGACCGGGATCAAGGAAGACCGGCTGATCTACCGTCACTGGTTCAACGAACGCACCCACAAGAAACTGTTCTACGCCTCGCTCGACTGGCAGAAGCGGCTGGGGCTCAAGCGGAAAATCCCCAACGATCTGCAGATCATGATCGGCAGCCAGTGGTGGTGCCTCAGGCGGCGGACAATCGAGTGGATCCTCGATTTCATCCACCAAAGACCGGACGTGGTCCGGTTCTTCCGCACCACCTGGATCCCGGACGAGACCTTTTTCCAGACCCTCGTGCGCCACATGGTTCCGGCCCATGAGATTCGCTCGCGCACGCTCACCTTCCTGATGTTCACCGACTACGGCATGCCGGTGACCTTCTACAACGACCACTACGACATGCTCCTGAGCCAGGATTACCTGTTCGCGCGCAAGATCAGCCCGCAGGCGACCGAACTCAAAAGCCGGTTGGGCGCGCTCTACGCCGAGCGCGGGGTGACGTTCAATATCTCCAACGAGGGCCGCAGCCTGTTCTCCTTCCTGGTCGGGCGCGGCCGGATCGGCCGCCGCTTCGCGCCCCGGTTCTGGGAGGCGGAATCGACCATCGGCCGCGACCGCGAACTCTTGATCGTGGTCGCAAAGAAATGGCACGTCGCCAAACGGCTGATGGACCGGATCCGCCAGGTGACCAACGTGCCGACCATCGACTACCTGTTCGACGAGCAGGCAACCGACCTGCCCGATCTCGGCGGCATTCAGTCGAGCCTCGGGAAACGCGCCCGTCACCGCAGGGCGCTGATGCGGATGCTCTACGATTACTTCGAGACAGACCGGCTCGCGGTGGCGATGGACCCCAACAACATGGACCTGTTGCGCGATCTCTTTTCCGACCGGTCGACCACGCGGCTCCTGGAAATCGAATGCGAGTTCTCCGACGACTGGCTGCGCGGCCACGCGGTGCGCGTCGGCCTTGCGGGCGTTAGTACGCCGGAGGAAGCGATCGGGCGGCTGCTGCCGACGATCCGCGCCGATCTCTACCTCGAGAGCGACCGGATCCGCGATGCGGGGTTCGACAACGTCCACTTGTTGCGCGAAACCGCCGCGCCGGAAGAAAACGCGCGCGCGCTCACGCGGTTCCTCACCATCCCCGAGGACCGCGCGCTCGACATTGCGCGCACCGAACACCTCTTCAGCGATTAGGAGCACCCCATGGGCTACACATACGACCCGCAAAACATCTTCGCCAAGATCGTCCGCGGCGAGATCCCGAACGACAGCGTTCTCGAGACAGACCACAGCCTCGCCTTCAACGACGTGCACCCCCAGGCGCCGGTGCACATGCTGGTGATCCCGAAGGGGCCTTACGTGAACTGGGACCACTTCGTCGCCGAAGCCACGCCCGAGGAGGTGCTCGACTTCACACGTGCGATCCACGGCGCCGTCGAGGCCAAGGGGCTGGAGCCGGGTGCGGATGGGCAAGGCTACCGGCTGATCATGAACGCCGGGACCGCAGGGGTGCAGGAAGTGCCGCATCTGCATGTGCACATCCTGTCGGGCAAGGTGATGGGCCGGATGGTCTGTGCATGAGGGATTTCGCCCGCTTCGCGGGCGACC
>DQCI01000317.1:4958-5748 GCA_003545125.1 Paracoccaceae bacterium | reverse complement strand
TGACCCCCTGTCCGAGTTCGCCCACCTTCGCCCACCCCCCTTTCGGCACGCGATCCGCACCGCGCTTGCGCCTTGCCCATCGCCCGCGCCGCGCTAGAATACCGCGGCAGAACCAACGAAGGCCCGAAACATGACCCACCCCGCCCCCGAGATAAAGATCGTCGATACGAAGAAGATCGCCTGCGACGGCGGTGAAGGCGCCAGCGGCCACCCGCGGGTCTGGCTGACGATCCCCGACGACACCGGCTGGGTCGAATGCCCCTATTGCGATACCCGCTACGTCTACGAAAAGGCCGACGACGCGGCCGCATGATCCGCGGCTGATACCCGGAGCCTAGCCTTCGCCTGTCTCCCGTGGCACAAGACCGGGGCAGCGACGGGAGACGGGAATGACCAGCACATTCGGCAAGGGATGCCACCTTCACCTGGTCGATGGCTCGGCCTTCATCTTCCGCGCCTACCACGCGCTGCCGCCGCTCACGCGCAAGTCCGACGGGCTGCCGATCGGGGCGGTCGCGGGCTTTTGCAACATGCTGTTCAAGCAGGTGGAAGACAACAAGGGCGACGATGCGCCCACCCATGTGGCGGTGATCTTCGACTATTCCGGCAAGTCGTTCCGCAATCAGATCTACCCCGAATACAAGGCCAACCGGCCACCGGCGCCCGAAGATCTGGTGCCGCAGTTTCCGCTCACCCGCGACGCTACCCGCGCCTTCAACATCGCCTGCATCGAGAAAGAAGGCTTCGAAGCCGACGACATCATCGCGACCTATGCCCGCCAGGCCCGCGA
>DQCI01000317.1:0-4903 GCA_003545125.1 Paracoccaceae bacterium | reverse complement strand
GACGCGATGAAGAACAAGCGGATCGACCGCGAAGGCGTCGAGGAGAAGTTCGGCGTCGGCCCCGAGCGGGTGATCGACGTGCAGGCGCTGGCGGGCGACAGCGTCGACAACGTGCCGGGCGCGCCGGGGATCGGGGTGAAGACAGCGGCGCTGCTCATCAACGAATACGGCGATCTCGAAACGCTGCTCGCGCGGGCCGGCGAGATCAAGCAGCCCAAGCGCCGCGAGACCCTGATCGGCAAGGTCGACCAGATCCGCATGAGCCGGGATCTGGTGACGCTCGACGACCAGGTGCCGGATCTCGAACGCCTGGAGGACTTCGAACTGCGCGACCCCGAGCCGGAGGTGCTGCTGCCGTTCCTCGCCGCGATGGAGTTCCGCTCGCTCACCAAGCGGATCGCCGATGTGCTGGGGGTGGAGAGCCCCAACATCCCTGAACCGAAGACGGATCGTACGACGGATGAGGCGGCGCCGGAGATGCCTGCCATCGACCCCGAGAAATACGAACGCGTCGACACGATCGAGGCGCTCGAGCGCTGGATCGCCCTGATCCGCGAACGCGGCTACGTCGCGGTCGACACCGAAACCACCTCGCTCGACGAGATGCAGGCCGAGCTTGTCGGGATCTCGCTGGCCGTGATCCCGGGCGAGGCGTGCTACCTGCCCCTGGGCCACAAGGCGGGCAGCGGCGATCTGTTCGGGTCGGACGACCCCGCCGAGGGGCAGCTCGGCATGGAGATCGCGCTGGCCGCGCTGAAACCCGTGCTCGAAGACCCGTCGATCCTCAAGATCGGCCAGAACATGAAATACGACGCCAAGATCTTCGCCCGCCACGGGCTGCGGGTGGCGCCGATCGACGACACCATGCTGATGAGCTACGTGCTGTTTTCCGGGCTCCACAATCACGGAATGGATGCGCTCTCGGACCGCTACCTGAACCACGCACCGATCCCGATCAAGTCGCTGCTCGGCACTGGCAAAGCGGCGATCACCTTTGACCGGGTGCCCGTGGACGAAGCGGTGAAATACGCCGCCGAAGACGCCGACATCACGCTTCGGCTCTGGCAGACGTTCAAACCCCGGCTGCACCGGGCGCAAGTGACCACCGTCTACGAAACACTGGAGCGCCCGCTGGTGCCGGTGCTGGCCGAGATGGAGATGCACGGGGTGCAAGTCGACCGTGACACGCTCTCACGGATGTCGAACGCCTTCGCCCAGAAGATGGCAGGGCTCGAAGCCGAGATCCACGAGCTTGCGGGCGAAACCTTCAACGTCGGCTCCCCGGCCCAGCTCGGCGAGATCCTGTTCGAGAAGATGGGTTTGGAGGGTGGCAAGAAAGGCAAGGCGGGCAAGTATTCGACGCCTGCGGACGTGCTCGAAGACCTCGCGACCGAACATGACCTGCCCGCCCGGGTGCTGGACTGGCGCCAGCTCTCGAAGCTGAAATCCACCTATACGGATGCGCTGCAGGAGCATATCAACCCGGACACCGGGCGGGTGCATACGAGCTACGTGCAGACCGGGGCCAACACCGGGCGGCTGGCCTCGACCGATCCCAACCTCCAGAACATCCCCGTGCGCACCGAGGAGGGGCGGCGGATCCGCGAGGCTTTCGTGGCGCCGGAGGGGCGCAAGCTCGTCTCGCTCGACTACAGCCAGATCGAACTGCGCATCCTGGCCCATACGGCGCAGATCGAGAGCATGCGCGAGGCCTTCCGGCGGGGCGAGGACATCCACGCCGCGACCGCGTCCGAGATGTTCGACGTGCCGCTCGACGAAATGACACCGGACGTGCGCCGGCGGGCGAAGGCGATCAACTTCGGGGTGATCTACGGGATCAGCGGCTTCGGGCTCGCGCGCAACCTGCGCATCCCGCGCGCCGAGGCGCAGGCCTTCATCGACCGGTATTTCGAGCGCTACCCGGGCATCCGCGCCTATATGGATGAGACGGTGGGATTCGCGAAGGAACATGGGTACGTGCAGACGCTGTTCGGGCGCAAGATCCACACCCCCGAGATCAACGCCAAGGGCCCACAAGCCGGTTTCTCCCGCAGGGCCGCGATCAACGCACCGATCCAGGGCACGGCGGCGGACGTCATCCGCCGCGCGATGATCCGGATGCCCGCCGCCATCGCCGGGCTGCCGGTCAGGATGCTGCTCCAGGTCCACGACGAACTGATCTTCGAGGTCGACACGGCCGCGGTGGACGACGCGATCGGTGCGATCCGGGCGGTCATGGAAGGGGCGGGCGATCCGGCGGTGAAGCTTTCGGTGCCGCTGGTGGTCGATGCGGGCGTGGGTGCAAACTGGGCCGAGGCGCACTGAGGCCACGCGCGGCAACAGCGGCGCGACACCCTCTCGTTGCATGCGCCGGGCATCGTGCCACCGCTCCCGGGACTTCAGCGCTATGGTTGGCGAAACGACGCCATTGACGGTGGATCACCGCGAGGCGCCCTATCGGGGCGGTCGATCGCGGAGCGGTCGCGGGGAGCGTGAGCGAAGGACATCTCCGGGACCGGCGACCGGCCCTCAGCATCCCATGCGGAGATGCTCCAGCATCTTTTTGTTGCGGCACAGGTGCGGCGTCGTATCCGCGCCCGCCCGATGTTCATCGCGCCAAAGCGCGCAGCCCAGCCTGACGGGTCGGGGCATTGGGTGCGCCGGGTGAGCGCGCCCAGGAGGCCCGCACGCGGCAAGCGCGTGAGATCGAACTCGAGATCAAGGTTGATCCCGAAAACCTCTGCCATCCGGCCGAGGAGGTGTTCATGGCAGGCGCGATGCAGGTTTGGGGTCATGTCGTTTCCTCCCGCCCCCTGGAACAGCACGCGAAGCCCTTGCTTCCTTGATCGGGATCAAAACGACGCGTGGCAATCTGTTTCCGGCCTCCGGTTTCCTGCGTCAGGGCGGCGGCGTATGCTGTGGGCATGTTTACCATCGAGCACGAATTCGATTCGACTGTCGTCACCCTCGTCGACGAAGCGGGGCCGCATCTGCGTGAAGACGTCATCATCAACGCCTTCGAGGATTGCGTCACCCTGGAGCAATATGAACCGACGACGGATCGGGTCATGCGGGTGACCTTGTCGATGAGCCAGCTGCGTGACCTTGCGGCGGCGCTGGAATTGCCCGAGGGCGCGTACAAGCTTCTGCCCGACGACACGTGACGCAGCGTGTCAGTGGGGCGCGTCAGGGGGGCGTCTGCGGCGTGCGGGGGCTCGACTCTCGGCGCCCGAAATGAGAACGTAACGCGAACATTCTCGCTTTCGCCCCTGATTCCACCCCCGATTTCACCGTGATCCATGCCCCAGAAGCGTATCCTCAGCCTGTGGTTTCCCCGCCTTGCCGCCGAGCGGGTGATGCGGCTTGAACGTGGGCTGCCGTCAGGTCCGCTCGCGGTGGTGGCCGACCAGCGCGGCGCGCAGGTGCTGGCTTCGCTCAACACGCAAGCGAGCGCGGCCGGATTGGTGCCCGGCCAGCCGCTGCGCGATGCGCGCGCGATCTGTCCCGACCTGGTCTCGCGGCCCGAGAGCCCGCTGGCCGAAGCGGCATTTCTGACCCGGCTGAGGCGCTGGGCGGGGAAGTTTACCCCCTGGGTCTCCGAAGAGCCGCCCGGTGGGCTGGTGCTCGACATCACCGGCTGCGCGCATCTGTTCGGCGGCGAAGACGGGCTGGTGACAACGGTGGAACGCGACCTCGCGGCGCTCGGGCTCACCGGCGCGCTCGGGCTCGCCGATACCGTCGGCGCGGCCTGGGCCCTCGCCAGATACGCGGGACATGCGCCGGAGCGGGGCCCGGGGGGCGACGCCATCGACCAGGAGGCCCGCGCCACCCGCTCGCGCGCGGCCAAGCGGCGGCATTGGACCCGGGGCGGTCAACCGCCACGCCCCGTGGCCGCCGGTCGGATGCCGGTGCGCATCGCGCCCGTGGGCGGGGCCAGGACCGTGCTGGCAGAACTGCCTGTGGCCGCCCTCAGGATCGAACCGGAGGTGGTGGAGGGCCTTGCGCGGCTGGGCCTTCGGCGCATCGGCGACATCCTCGGCACGCCGCGCGCGGGCCTCGCGCGCCGCTTCGGCACCGGGCTGGTGCGCCGGCTCGACCAGGCGCTGGGGGTGGAGCCCGAGCCGGTCTCGCCCGCGCGGCCGCCCGTGCGCTTCGCGGTGCGGCTGGGGCTGCCCGAGCCGATCGGGTTGGAAAGCGACCTCATCGCCGCGCTCGACCGGCTGTTGCCGGAGCTCGGGCTCCGGCTCGCGCGGGCGGGGCGCGGGGCCCGGCGGGTGCGGGCCGAGTTCAGCCGCACCGATCACACGCTCCAGGCGATCGAGGTCGGGCTTGCCCGCCCCTCGGCCGAGCCCGACCGGATCCGGCCGCTGCTGGCGCTGAGGCTTGGCGATATCGACGCCGGTTTCGGCATCGACCTCGTGCGCCTCACCGTGCCGGTGCATGAACCGGTCCATGCCGTGCAGCATCGCGGGCACATGCAGGCGGGCGAAGCGGCGCGGCGCCACGATGGCCAGGCGATCGACGATCTCTTAGGCAGGATCGGCGCCCGGCTCGGGCTTGAGGCGCTCACCCGCCTGCATCCGGGCGAAAGCCATATCCCGGAGAAGGCGGGGGTGGTGATGGCCGCGGGGTTCGCGGCACCACATATGGGGTGGCACCCCGGCCCGGCCCGGCCGGTGCGGCTGTGGTCCCCCGAGCCGGTGGGCGCAGCGCAGGGTCCGGCGCTGCCCGACAGGTTCCGTTGGCGCGGTCGCGACCACGCGGTCGTGGCGGCCGAGGGGCCGGAGCGGATCGCGCCGGAATGGTGGCTGGATGAGCCGGCCTGGCGCAGCGGGCAACGCGATTACTGGCGTGTGACCACCGACCGGGGCGAACGGCTGTGGCTCTACTTCGCCCATGGCGC
>DQCI01000009.1:10860-12997 GCA_003545125.1 Paracoccaceae bacterium | reverse complement strand
ATGTACTGGAAGCGCAGCTCCGGCTTTTTCCCCATCAGCCGCTCCACCAGGTCGCCGGTCTCGCCCGGTTCGTCCTCGTCGATGGTCACGCGGATCAATTTCCGCGACGTCGGGTCCATCGTCGTTTCTTTGAGNNCGCCGAGCCCTTTCTCCATCCACATGGTCCGCTCGGCATCATCCGCCACGTAGATCCGCTTCGCCCCCTGGGTCAGCCGGAAGAGCGGCGGGCAGGCGAGGTAGAGGTGCCCCTGGTCTATCAGCGGCCGCATCTGGGTGAAGAAGAAGGTCATCAGAAGGGCGGCAATATGCGCCCCGTCGACGTCGGCGTCGGTCATGATGATGACCTTCTCGTAGCGCAGATCGTCGACCCGGAACTTGGTGCCCATGCTGACGCCGAGCGCCTGGGTGAGGTCGGAAATCTCGGCGTTGGACCCCAGCTTCGACGAGGCCGCGCCGAGCACGTTGAGGATCTTGCCGCGCAAGGGCAGCAGCGCCTGGATCTTGCGGTTGCGCGCCATTTTGGCCGAGCCGCCGGCGCTGTCGCCCTCGACGATGAACAGCTCGGTGCCCTCGCGGTTGGTCGCCGAGCAATCGACCAGCTTGCCGGGCAGGCGCAGCTTCTTCGTCGCGGTCTTGCGCGCGGTTTCCTTCTCCTGCCGACGCCGCTGCCGTTCCTCGGCGCGCAGCACCAGGAAGTCGAGAATCGCGCCGGCGGATTTGGTGTCGGCGGCGAGCCAGTTGTCGAAATGGTCGCGCACTGCACCCTCGACCATGCGGGCGGCGGATTCCGTCGACAGCCGGTCCTTGGTCTGGCCGACAAACGAGGGGTCGGCGATGAAGGTCGAGACCAGCGCGCAGCCGCCGGTGAGCAGGTCATCGCGGGTGATGCCCGCGGCCTTCTTGTTGCCCACCAGCTCGCCGTAGGCCTTGACCCCCTTGAGGATCGCCGCCCAGAAGCCCTGCACATGGGTGCCGCCTTCGGGGGTGGGCACGGTGTTGCAGTAGGACTGGATGAAGCCATCGCGCGCGGGCGTCCAGTTGATCGCCCATTCGACGTAGCCCGCCGCGTTGAACTTCTCGCGGAACTCCACCTTGCCGTTGAAACCGGTGTCGGAATAGGTCGAGCTGCCGCCGAGGGTCTCGGCGAGATAGTCCTTCAGCCCGCCGGGGAAGTGGAACACGGCTTCAGTCGGCGTCTCGCCGTCGTCGATCTCGCTTTTCCAGCGGATTTCGACGCCCGAGAACAGGAACGCCTTGGAACGGGCGAGGCTGTGCAGGCGCTTGGGCTTGAACTTGTGGTGGCCGAAAATGTCCGGGTCGGCGTGGAAGGTCACCTCGGTGCCGCGCCGGTTGGGGGCCGCACCCACCTGTCTGACCGGGCCCAGGGGCTTGCCGCGCGAGAAGCTCTGCTCGTAGAGCGTGCGGTTCTTGGCGACCTGCACCACCAGGCTGTCCGACAGCGCGTTCACCACCGAGGAGCCGACCCCGTGCAGGCCGCCGGAGGTCTGGTAGGCCTTGCCGGAAAACTTGCCGCCCGCGTGGAGCGTGCAAAGGATCACCTCAAGCGCCGATTTGCCGGGGAATTTCGGATGCGGGTCGACCGGGATGCCGCGGCCGTTGTCGGTGATCGTCACCGAGTGATCGGCCCGCAGGATGACCTCGATCCGGTTGGCATGGCCCGCCACGGCCTCGTCCATCGAGTTGTCGAGGATCTCCGCCACCATGTGGTGCAGCGCGCGTTCGTCGGTGCCGCCGATATACATGCCCGGCCGCTGGCGCACGGGTTCCAGCCCCTCCAATACTTCGATGGAGGAGGCGTCATAGTCGTCCTTGCCCTTGTTCAGAAGGTCGTCTGCCATTGCTCGATTTTTCCTGTCTGCCTCGCGCGGCATTAGATCATCGGGGGCGGTCGGGGGCAACATGTTGTGGCGCGTGGGCGGGGAAACGCGCCGGGTGGGGGCATCAGGTGGGGCGCTCACCGGCTGACGACAAGCCGGTAACCGCAATCGAGCGTGTCCGCGCCCAGCACCGCGCCATGCGCCTTTTCCCAGGCGCCGCTTGCGAGATCGGCCTTCAGCCGGTCGAGCGCGGGGGTGATATCGCCGAGCGCCGGCAAGGATGACATCGCGGCGCGCAC
>DQCI01000009.1:3488-10777 GCA_003545125.1 Paracoccaceae bacterium | reverse complement strand
GCCGCGTCCAGATCGACAAGCCCGGGGACGTAGTCATAGAGCCAGAAATCACGGAACGCCGGGTCGATGGTGAGGATCACGACTTTGCCGCGCGCCACCCGCCGCAATTCGGCAAGCCCCCGGGCCTGGTCGTGCCAATGGTGAACGGTCAGCACGGCCATCGCCGCGTCGAAGGTGTTGTCGCGGAACGGCAGCGCCTCGGCCACGCCGCGGACAACGGCGGCTGGCCGTGTTGCGGGGCGCTGGCGGACCCTCTCGGCCGACGGCTCCACGGCCGTCACCGCAAGGCCGCCCGGTTCATAGGCGCCGGCCCCGGCGCCGACGTTGATCACCGTCTTCGCGGGCCCCAGTGCCGCCCGGACCGCCGCCGCGATGCGCGGGTCGGCGCGCCGCAGGTCGGTGTCGTCGAGCCCGATCGTATCGAAGAGGTCCGCCAATCCCTGCTCTCCCGGCCTGGGTCGGGGCTTAGCCCGCGGGCGGGCCCGAGGCAAGATCGGGCATCGGGCCGGGGGAGCACCTCGCGCGCGGTTGGCGCGCGCGGGGGGGGTGACGTGCCATGCATGTCCGACGGGGTTCTCCGCTCCGGGTGGCACCGAAAGGGTCCCGCGCAGGTTCGTTCAAACGATTGAAATGGAGAGATATTGCTTGAAGCGGGCCGGGCTGATTTTCCGCAGGATCAGCTTGTTCGGGAACCGGTGCGCCCTCCGGGAGAACGGCGACGACACCCAACCGGACGCCGGGGGTCGTGGTCCTCCTCCCGCTTCCCTTCGCACTCGAGACGGCCCGCAAAGCCGCCTGACGGACCCGGGCTATCGTGCGAGCCTCCCAACACAGGGGCTTCACGTGGGGGTGTACAGATGAGACGGTTTCTGGGCATCGCCCTTGCCGGGCTCTTGCTGCTGGCTGTCGCTGCCGGTTTCACCGCGTTGGCGCTGCGCCCGCCCGAGGGCGTGGACGCCCGGCGCGCGCGGATCGCGGAGCTCGCGCAAGCCGGGGTCGCGAAAGGCGACTGGCCGGGTTTGATGTGGGCCGAGGTCGCGCCGGGGCGGATCGTCGCGCTGGGGGCGGCCGGATTTGCCGATATCGCCGGGGCGCGGGACATGACCCCCGATACGATCATGCCGATCGGCTCGATCTCGAAAGTGATCGTCGGGCTGGCTGGCGCTCAGGCGATCCACGCGGGTGCGCTCGACCCGGACGCGCCGCTCACCGGCTTTCTGAGCCTCGATGTCGCCTGGCCCGACGACCTGGCCCGCAGCTTCACCCATCTTGCCACGCATAGTGCGGGCGTCCTCGACAGCGACGCGGGTTACGAGGCGGTGGGGTACCATTTCGGGTCCAGCACCCACCCGATGGCGTTGGAGGACTTCCTCGCCGCCTATCTCACCGAGGGCGGCGCGCTCTACGACGCGGGCGAGAACTTCGCCGCCTGGCCGCCGGGACACCGTTACGCATACTCCAACATCGGTGCAGGCCTCGCCGCCTATTCGGCGCGGGTGTAGAGCGTGGCCGCCTCCGCGCCGGGCGGGCCGAGATGGCCCCAGCCGCCGGACAGGCCGAGCGGCGCCAGAACGCGCGCCGATACCGACGCCTTCGAAGCGCTGCCGCCCCACGGGCTCGCCACCTTGCCCGACGGCCAGTACACCGCCTCCGCCCGCGACCTGGCGAAACTGCTCGCCACCGTGATGGGCGACAGCGCTTCGAAGGCGAACAACTGATCGACCGCCATGTGGTCGAGCTGCTCACCGCCCCGCGGATCACCGGGCGCGACGGGCTCGGGGCGCGCGATGACGCGGTGGGCCTGTTCTGGAGCACCGAGCCCCTCGCCTTCGGGCCTTGGCGCCAGCGGCTCGAAGGCCATTCGGGCGGCGATCCGGGCGTGTTCACCCTGATGTACCGCAAAGCGGGCACCGACACCGGCTTCGTCGTGATGCTGAACGGGGAGCCGGAGCGCACAACCGGCCTGATCCGGCTCGTGCGGATCGTCACCCTTCTTGCCGGCATGCCGCCCGAGGGGTGAGTGCCACAAAAAACGCCGGGGCAGGACGCCCCGGCGTTTTCGTTGGCTCAGCGAAGGCTCAGCTGTAAAGCGCCGGCTCGCCCATCTTCTGGTGGATCGTATTGGCCGTCTGCGGGTCGATCCCGAGCTTCTGGGCCAATGCGTGCAGATATTGCGCCTCGGCCTGGCTGTCGAGGTCGAGGCCGAGCAGCGACATCATGTAGACCTGGGTTTCCATGCCCTTCGGCGTGTCGTTCGCCAGCGCGTCGACATCGACGGGCGCCGCAAAGCTCGCCTCGACGATCCGGGCCTCTTCCTGGCTCACGTCGCCGAGATGGGCGGTCAGCGCCTCTTTCTCGGCCTGGTCGATCCGGCCGTCGCTCTTAGCCGCCTGGATCATCGCACGCAGAAGCAGGGCCGCCTGCTGTTCCTGGGCAAGGGTCGGTGACTGCTGCAGTTGACCCTGCTGCAGCCTCTGGTTCAGGAGCCCGCCGAGGCCGCCCGCCGCACCGCCGGCCGCGGCCCCGCCGCCCAGCGAGTCGAGCAACCCGCCGAGACCGCCGGACATGCCGCCCGCACCGCCGCCCATCATCTGGCCGAGCGCGTCCATCGGGTTGCCGCCACCGGCTGCACCGCCGCCCATCATGCTTCCGAGCATATCGGCCAAGCCACCACCGGAACCACCCCGGGCGCCACCTTGGCTGCCGCCACCGGTTAGACCGCCGAGCATATCGGCCAGACCACCACCCGCGCCGCCACCTGCGCCGCCGCCGCGCTGGGCGCCGCCCAGCATGTCGGCGAGCCCGCCGCCGGCCCCGCCCTGCTGACCGCCCATCATGCCGCCGAGCATGTCGGTGATGGAGCCGGAGCCCCCGGCGGTCGCACCGCCGGTGCGGCTGGCGGTGCGGCCTGCGCCCCCCGCAGAAGCGCCGCGCGCCATGCTCGAGACGCCTTTGGCCACGGCGACGCCAATGGCGACCTTGGCGAGAGTTTTGACTAGGCTCATTTTATCCCCTGAAAAAAACGTTGTGCACCATTGTTCACGGTGCGCGAACAGTTGGGAAGGGGAATTTGCCCGCGGCGATCCCCGTCCGCGAGCAAACTGGGGGCCGTGGGCGCGGTGAAACCGGCCGGCGCTGGTCAGGCGAAGGGGGCGTCCTGGTAGACGACATGTTCGAGATAGAGCCCGTCCGGCGGACAGACCGGCCCGCAGGCCGCACGGTCGCGCGCTTCCAGCGCGGCGCTCACGTCGTCCGGGCTCCAGGCCCCGGCGCCCACGCGCTCCAGCGTGCCGACGAAGCTGCGCACCTGGTTGTGCAGGAAACTGCGGGCGCGCACATGGAAGCGGTATTCGGTGCCGCCCGGGTAGGCGCAGGTCTCGACATCCAGCGCGTCGAGGGTTTTCACCGGGCTGTCGGCCTGGCACTGGACCGAGCGGAAGGTGGTGAAGTCGTGGCGGCCGATGAGCCGGTCAGCGCCCGCCTGCATCGCGTCGCGGTCGAGCCCGTGCGCGACCCGCCAGGCCTGGCCGCGGTCAAACACGAGCGGCGCGCGCCGGCTCACCAGCCGGAACCGGTAACGTCGCTCCCGGGCCGAGAACCGCGCATGAAAATATTGCGACACCCGCGCGCAGGCGACCACCGCGACCGGGGATGGCTTCAGGTGGTAGTTCAGCGCTTCTGACAGCCGGAACGGATCCCAGTCCTTCGTCAAATCGCAATGTGCGACCTGGCCGAGGGCATGCACACCCGCATCCGTCCGCCCCGCCGCCGCGATCGACGGCACGCCCTGCTCAAGTTTGGCGAGCGCCGCCTCGACCGCAGCCTGGACGGACGGCTGGTCGGCCTGGCGCTGCCAGCCGGCAAACGGCGCGCCATCGTATTCGATCTTCAACGCAAATCGGGGCATGGGCCGAGTTATCCCGGGGTATCCCCCGGAAAACAATCCCCCTTTTCCGGGGAAGAATGCGCCGGGAGGTGTGGAACCCTTTCGGCAGGTTTTCGTGGCCGACAACCGCCTGTCGGGTTGCGGCCGTGCCGGCACACGAACTCCAGCCTGGTCCCCCACCTTCCAACCCACGCCAGACACGCCTACATAGGGGCAAACGACCGGAGGGGTGCCAGTGGGGCTCGGTGACATAGCAGACGGGATTGTGCGGCAGGTGGAAGCCGTCGGCGACGGGGTGCACGAGGCGCTGTTCGAGCCGGTGATCCGCCTCGGCGTGACCGGGCTGTCGCGCGCCGGCAAGACGGTGTTCATCACCTCGCTGGTGGCCAATCTGATGGACCGGGGCCGGATGCCCGGCTTCCTGCCCGCCGCCGAGGGGCGCGTTCTAACTGCCTTCCTCCAGCCCCAGCCCGACGACACCGTGCCGCGGTTCGACTATGAGACCCATCTCGCGGCGATGACCGGCCCGGTGCCGCACTGGCCCGACAGCACCAGCGCCGTGTCGGAGCTGCGGCTGAGCTTCCGGGTGCGGCCCGGCGGGCTGCTCTCGGGGCTGCGGAGCCCGCGCACCGTGCATCTCGACATCGTCGACTATCCCGGTGAATGGCTGCTCGACCTCGCGCTGCTCGAGACCGATTACACCAGCTGGAGCAGCGAGACGCTCGCCCGGATTGCGGGCCGCCCGATGGCGCAGGACTTCCTCGCGGCCGCCCGGGTCGCCGACCCTTCGGCCAGTTTCGAGGAGACCGGGGCCAAGACGCTGGCGGCGGCGTTCACCACCTACCTGCAAGCGGCCCGCGCGGCGGGCTATTCGGACTGCACGCCGGGCCGGTTCCTGCTGCCGGGCGAGATGGAGGGCAGCCCGGCCCTCACCTTCGCGCCGCTGGAAAAGCCGGTCACAACCGCCCGAAACAGCCTTTGGCGCGAGATGGAGCGCCGGTTCGAAGCCTACAAGGGCCAGGTGGTCAAACCCTTCTTTCGCGACCATTTCAGCCGGATCGACCGCCAGGTGGTGCTGGTCGACGTGCTTGAGGCGATCAACGCCGGGCCTGCGGCCTTCGAGGACCTTCGCCGCGCCATGGCGGAGATCCTCGAAGCCTTCCGCCCGGGCCGCAACGCCTGGCTCACGTCGCTGTTTCTCGGCCGCCGGGTCGAGAAGATCCTGTTCGCGGCAACCAAGGCCGACCATCTGCATCACAGCCAGCATGGCAAACTCACCGCCATCACCTCGGCGATGCTGCGCGAGGCGGTGGACCGGGCCGATTTCGCCGGCGCCGAGACGGCGGCGATGTCGATCGCGGCGCTGAGGGCGACGACCGAGGAGACGATCGAGCACGAGGGCCGCAAGCTCGATTGCGTGCGCGGGCGGCTGCAGGACAGCGGCAAATCCGCCGCTTTCTACCCTGGCGCGCTCCCCGAAGACCCGATGCGCCTGATCGCGCCCGCCCGCAAGGGCGCCGCGCGCTGGCTCGATGCCGATTACCAAGTGATGCGCTTCGGGCCGGCCGAAATCAGCCTGAAACCCGGCGACGGCCCGCCACATATCCGGCTCGACCGGGCCGCGGATTTCCTGCTCGGAGACCGACTGTGACCTTCCTGCGCCACCGCCTCTTCCGGGCCTCGCGGCCAGTCATCGGCGCTGCCCGGGCAACGGACGCGCCCGCCATCGGCGCTATCCTGTCGGACTGGATCGACGAGACCGACTGGATGCCGCGGATCCATAAACGCGCCGACGAACAGGCGTTTGCCGCCGATCTGGTCGCGCGCGGCTGGGTGACTGTGGCGCGACGGCATGGTGAGGTCGTGGGGTTTCTCGCGCGCGACGGCGCGGATGTGGTCGCGCTCTATGTCGCGCGGGGCGCACGCGGGCAGGGGGTCGGCCAGGCGCTGATGGCCCGGGCCAAGCGACGCAGCCCCCGGCTCGCGCTTTGGACCTTCCAGTTCAACCACGCCGCGCAGGTTTTTTACGAGCGCCAGGGTTTCCACGAAATCGCGCGCACCGGCGGAGCCGGCAACGACGAGAAACTGCCCGATATCCGCTACGCATGGGAGCGACGGAGATGACCGATAAACCGGCGGTGACCCAGGAAATAGACGGCCCCGTCCTGATCGAAGTCGATGCGCGCAGCGAAGAGACCCCGGCGACGGCGCCGCCGGTGCCCGAGCCCGATCCGGTGTTGCCGGAGCCTGCGGCGATGCAGATCGCGGCGACGCTCGCCGCGCGCAAACCCTCGCGGCTCGCGCGCTGGTTCTGGGGGCTGGCGCTGGCGCTGGTGAGCTTCATGGCCTCGGTGGCCGCGTGGCAATTCGTGACCGATCTCATCGACCGCCAGCCTCTCCTCGGCCTCATCGCCACGGCCCTGATCGGCGCTTTCGTCTTTGTTCTGCTCGTCATCGCCCTGCGCGAGATTGCTGCCTTCGCGCGGCTGCGCCGGGTCGACACCCTGCACGCGGCCTCGGAAAAAGCCGCGGCCCGCGACGACCTGACCGCCGCGAGCGAGGTGGTGGTGAAGCTCAAACGCCTCTATCGGGGGCGCGACGACATACGCTGGGGGCTCGACCGGCTGACTGAGCGCGAGGCCGAGCAGTTCGATGCCGACGGGCTCCTCGGGCTCGCCGAGGCCGAGCTCATCGTGCCGCTCGACGCGATCGCCCGGCGCGAGATCGAAGCCGCCGCCCGGCAGGTCGCCACCGTCACCGCCATCGTGCCGCTGGCGCTGGCCGACGTGGTGACCGCGCTCACCGCCAATATCCGGATGATCCGGCGGATCGCCGAGATCTATGGTGGTCGGGCGGGCGCGCTGGGTTCGCTCCGCCTGACCCGGGCCGTCATGACCCATCTCGTCGCCACCGGGGCGGTCGCGGTCGGCGACGACCTGATCGGTTCGGTCGCGGGCGGGCATCTGTTGTCGAAACTGAGCCGCCGCTTCGGCGAGGGCATCGTCAATGGCGCACTCACCGCGCGCGTCGGCGTGGCGGCGATGGAGGTGTGCCGCCCGGTGCCGTTCTCGCGCGGCACCCGCCCCTCGGTCACCGGGATCGTCAAACGCGCGCTCACCGGGTTGTTCGACAAGGCCTGAGCGCGCCCCGGCCTTTACCCGACAAAGGACCGGGGCTATACCCGCCCCATGGTTCATACACGCGCGATCCTTCGAATTACATTCCCGGCGCTCTGAACCACGAGCCGCCGGGACACAGGCGTATGGACCCCGCGCCGCCCTTCTCCTACAAACCGACCGAATGCCCACGCAAAGGACGCCCGAGATGTGCGCCGACACACCCGAATACAAAAGCACGCTGAACCTCCCCGAAACCGATTTTCCGATGCGCGCGGGCCTGCCCA
>DQCI01000009.1:0-3419 GCA_003545125.1 Paracoccaceae bacterium | reverse complement strand
GACGGCCCGCCCTATGCCAACGGCCACCTGCATATCGGCCACGCGCTCAACAAGATCCTCAAGGACATGATCGTGCGCTCGCACCAGATGATGGGCCGCGATGCGCGCTACGTGCCGGGCTGGGATTGCCACGGGCTGCCGATCGAGTGGAAGATCGAGGAGCAGTACCGGGCCAAGGGCAAGGACAAGGACGAGGTGCCGGTGATCGACTTCCGGCAGGAATGCCGCAAGTTCGCCGACGGCTGGATCGACATCCAGCGCGCCGAGTTCAAACGCCTCGGCGTCACCGGCAACTGGGCCGATCCCTACCTGACGATGGACTACCATGCCGAGGCGGTGATCGCCGAGGATTTCATGAAGTTCCTGATGAACGGCTCGCTCTACCAGGGCTCGAAACCGGTGATGTGGTCGCCGGTGGAAAAGACCGCCCTCGCGGAAGCGGAGGTCGAGTATCACGACCACAAGAGCCACACGATCACGGTGAAGTTTCCGGTGGTTTCGGGGGGAGCGGAGGATCTTGCGGCGGCCGAGGTCGTCATCTGGACCACCACTCCCTGGACGATCCCGCAGAACCGCGCGGTGAGTTTCAGCCCGGACATCTCTTACGGCCTCTACGAGGTCACCGGCACGCCCGAGGAATGCTGGGCCAAAGTGGGCGATCTTTTCCTGCTCGCCGACAAGTTGGCCGAGGACGTGCTCGGCTCAGCCCGGCTTGATGACGCGATGTATGCGCGCGTTCGCGATGTTTCCGCCGACGAACTCGGCGCCCTCACCTGCGCCCACCCCTTCCGCGGCATCGCGGATGGGAATGGCGAATGGGACTACGACGTGCCGCTGCTGCCCGGCGACCATGTCACCGACGACGCGGGCACGGGTTTTGTGCACACCGCGCCCAGTCACGGCGAGGACGACTACCAGGTCGGTCTCAAACACGGGTTGCCGATGACCCACAACGTGCTGGAAGACGGCTCGTTCCGCGAAAGCCTGCCGGTGTTCGGCGGCGAGGTCATCATCAAGCCGAACGGCAAGGAAGGTAACGCCAACAAGGCGGTGATCGACAAGCTGGTCGAGACCGGTGCGTTGATCGCGCGCGGCCGGCTCACCCACTCCTACCCGCATTCGTGGCGCTCCAAGGCGCCGCTCATCTTCCGCAACACGCCGCAATGGTTCGTTGCCATCGACACCCCGCTTGGCGACGGGATGGACGACTACGGCGAGACGATCCGCGCCCGTGCGCTGACCTCGATCGACTCCCTGGTGAAATTCACCCCCGAGAAGGGCCGCAACCGGCTGCATTCGATGATCGAGGCGCGGCCCGACTGGGTGCTCTCGCGCCAGCGCGCCTGGGGCGTGCCGCTCACCTGCTTCACCAAGAAGGGCGCGCTGCCCACTGACGGTGACTTCCTCTTGAAGTCCGAGGCGGTCAACGCGCGGGTGGTGGCCGAGTTCGAAGAGCACGGCGCCGATGTCTGGTACGAAGACGGGTTCAAGGCCCGGGTCCTGGGGAACGATTTCAACGCGGACGATTACGAGCAGGTGTTCGACGTGCTCGACGTCTGGTTCGATAGCGGCTCCACCCACGACTTCGTGCTGCGCGACCGGGCCGACGGCGTGCCCGACGGGATCGCCGATGTCTACCTCGAAGGCACCGACCAGCACCGCGGCTGGTTCCATAGCTCGATGCTCCAGGCCTGCGGCACCAAAGGCCGCGCGCCCTACCGCAACGTTGTCACCCACGGGATGACGCTCGACGAGAAGGGCATGAAGATGTCCAAGTCGATCGGCAACACCATCGTGCCCGAGGCGGTCACCAAACAATACGGCGCCGACATCCTGCGGCTCTGGGTGGCGCAGACCGACTTCGTCAACGACCAGCGGATCGGCCCCGAGATCCTCAAGGGGGTGGCCGACAGCTACCGGCGGCTGCGCAACGCCATGCGCTTCCTGCTCGGAAACCTCGCGGATTACGACCCGGCCGAGGCGGTCGACCCCGCCGAGATGCCGGAGCTCGAGCGCTGGGTGCTGCACCGGGTTGCAGAGCTCGACGAACAGGTGCGCAGCGGTTACGCCGGTTTCGATTTCCAGGGCACCCTGCAGGCGCTGTTCAACTTCGCCACGGTGGAGCTGTCGTCGTTCTACTTCGACATCCGCAAGGACGTGCTCTATTGCGACGCCGCCGACAGCCTCGCGCGCCGGTCGACCCGCACCGTGCTCGACATTCTGTTTCACCGGCTGACCACCTGGCTCGCGCCGATCCTGGTGTTCACGATGGAAGAGGTCTGGCTCGAACGCTTCCCGGGCGAGGCGAACTCGGTTCACCTCGTCGATTTCCCTCAGACGCCGGCAGCATGGCGCGACGACGCGCTCGCGGCCAAATGGGCGGGCATCCGGACGGTGCGCCGCGTGGTGACGGCGGCGCTCGAGATCCAGCGCCGCGACAAGGTGATCGGCGCCTCGCTCGAGGCGGCGCCGGTGGTGCACGTGCGCGACAAGGCGGTGGCCGACGATTTGCGGTCGGTCCATTTCGCCGATGTCTGCATCACCTCCGCGGTTCAGATCACCTCCGACCCGATGCCGATGGAAGCTTTCCGGCTGCCCGAGACCGAAGGCGTGGGTGTTGTCTTCGAGAAGGCCGAGGGCGAGAAGTGCCAGCGCTGCTGGAAGATCTTGCCCGATGTCGGTACCCATCCGCATGCCGGCACATGCGCGCGCTGCGACGACGCGCTGGGATGAGATCGCCGGGCTCGGAGCAAGGCGGTTCGAAAGGCCTTGCTCCGGCCGGCGCGCGGCCTCAGTCTGCGGATATGATCCGGATCGCCCTCGACAGCCCTGTCGGCCAACTCTGTGTCACCGAGGAAGACGGCGCGATCACCGGTCTCGACTGGGGCGGTGCGTCCGAGGGTGTGGAAAGCCCGCTGCTGGCCGAGGCCCGGACCCAGCTTGCGGCCTATTTCGACGGCACCCGGCGGGCTTTCGATCTTCCGCTCGCCCCCGCGGGCTCCGCCTTCCAGCGGGCCGTCTGCGACGCGATGTGCGCCATCCCCTTCGGCGAGACCCGCACCTACGGTGACCTCGCAACCGTGCTGGGCGCTTCGGCGCAGGCCATCGGCCATGCCTGCGGGGCCAATCCGATTCCGGTCCTCATCGCCTGCCACCGCGTGCTCGGAGCCACCTCGCTCGGTGGCTATTCGGGCGCGGGCGGGATCGAGACCAAGGTGGCGCTTCTGCGCCACGAAGGCGCAGCCGGGCTGTTGATCTGAGCCGCCCGCCGGCCTAGCGTCGCGCACAACATCAGGAGCGCCCATGGCATTTCCCGTTCTTCTCGCCGTTCTCGGCGCGGCCTTCCTGCATGCGTTCTGGAATGCGCTCATCAAGCGCGGCAGCGACGGCTACCGGGGCATGTTCATTCTCACATTGGT
>DQCI01000024.1:3154-10061 GCA_003545125.1 Paracoccaceae bacterium | reverse complement strand
TCGCCGATACCGTCTTCGTCGGTTTCGTTGCCGGTGATGGTGATCGTGGACCCGGGGCCGCCGAGCGCGCCGGTCGGGTCGAGGATGAAAACGTCGTCGCCCGCGCCGCCGGTGGCGGTGTCGTCCGCGCCGACGGTGATGGTGTCGTCGCCGGCGCCGCCGTCGAGGGCGTCCGCCCCGCTGCCGCCGTCGATCACGTCGTCGCCGCCTTCGCCATAGATGACGTCGGCGCCCGCGCCGCCGACGATCGTGTCGCCGGTATCGAGCGCGGGGTCGGGCACCGCGTCGAAATGCAGGTTGGAAACCCAGATCGCCTGGGTGCCGCCCTGGGCGTTGCCGTAGCTGATCTCCACCCGGGAGACGGGCCCGGCGATCTCGATCAGCACCGAGCCGTCGGCCTGGGCCTGGGTGTTGGCCGCATTGTCCGCGGTGATCGTGTTGCCGGAGACGGTGTCGCCGCCGTCCGGGGTAATGGTGACGGCGACCGGGTTTCCGTCGGCGTCGTAGGCGTTGATGGTGATGACGTCGGTATGGTTGCCGAAACCCCAGTCGACGTCGTTGATCCGGAAGGAGACGCTCTCGACCTCGTCGAGGTAGTCCGAGCCGGTCGCGGCGGCGAAATCGATGGTGGCGGTCGAGGTGGCGCCGTCGCCGTCGCCGTAGAGATAGAGCGAGGAGGTCGGGTCGAAGGTCTCGCCCGGGCCGACATAGGTCGTGTCGGTGCTTTCGACCCGGTAGACGGGGGCGTTGTCGCCGTCGTTGGTGAAGCTGACCGAGACGTCGATGCCGCCGGTGTCCTGGGTGAAGCCGGCGGCGAGCGAGGTGTTGTCGGCGCCCTCGGCCGACCAGTCGAGGACCTGTCGCTCGGTATAATCGCCGTCGCCGCCGTAGATCGTGTCGTCGCCGTCGCCGCCGTCGATGGAATCCGCGCCACCGCCGCCATAGACCAGATCGTCTTCGGCGCCGGCTTCGATGGTGTCGTCGCCGCCGCGCCCGGCGATGATGTCCTCGTGGCCGAGCGCGCCGCCGCCGTCGCCGCCGTCGACCATGTCGCCCTCGGCGTCGGTGTAGCTCGCGTCGATGAGGTCGGCGCCTGACGTGCCGTTGACCACTCCGTCGAGCACGGTGAAACCGCCGCCAGCGAAGTTGAAGCTGGCGGCGCCTGCGTTGTCGCCATTGTCGAACTGGGTGGTCTCGTAGTCCGCCATCTGGGTGGCGTCGCCCGAGCCCTGAAGCTCGTAATCGTTGCTGCCGCCATCGGTGATCCCGGCCTGGGCGACCTGGTTGTAGCCGGTCGTCCATTCGATGGTCTCGTAGAGGAACTGGACACTGAAATCGCCGCCGCCATTGTCGGTCAGAACGACCTGGAACGAGTTGTTGCCGGTGCCGTTGTAGGGCGCGACTCCGTCCCAGGTGATGGTGACGGTGCCGGCCGTGGGGTCGAGATCCCAGTAGATTTCGCCGCCCGAGTCGATGTTCACGTCGCCGAAGAAGGGGGCGATGAGCGGCGTGGTTTCCGACGACAGATCGGTGGTCTGGTAGTCGGTGAAGGCCGAGCCGAAGGAGATGTTGCCGTTCGAGTTGACGTAGAGCCCGGTGTAGGTGGTGCCGAAGAAGTCCAGCCCCGACCCGAAGACGGAAGAGATGTCGACAAAGACGGAGCCGTCGTCGTTGTTGCCGGCGTCCTTGGTGGTGGTCGAAAACACGTTTTCGCCGTAGCCGGCGGGGCCGCCCAGCCCGGAATTCATCGTCGCCATCGGCCTGTCTCCTGCTCAAGGCGGGTGCCGGGCGTGGGGCCTGCGCAACAGCGCGCGCAGGTTTTCGGCCGGGACGGGAGAGATCCCGCCGGTCCGATCCACGCGTGGCGTGTCGAGCTCCGGGTCCTGAACACCGCTCTTCCTCTCTGCCGCCGGTTATTGTCCGGACGTGCATTTGATTAACCATAGCAGGGGTTCGTGCCAATTTCGAGGGCGAAGCGGGTCGCCCGGGGAAATGCTGTGCGCTGGGCGCGCGTATTGCCGTCAGGGTGCCGCGGCCGGCCGGGGAACGTCTCGTGGCTGGTGGTCGCCAGCGCGTGACCGCAGTGTTGCCCGCATGCGGCACGACCGGGGCCCCGGCCATTGCCTCGTAACACTCTTCGCGCTACATCGTCAGCTCGAGTAATGTCTTTGCGCGACGGATCATGAGCCTTCTGAAATGGATCGACCTTCCGCCGGTCTGGCTGATCGGCGCGCTCGCCGCTGCCTTCGGGCTCGACCGGCTGCTGCCGGGCCTGGGCTTCGGCGTCGACCCGCTGCGCTGGCTGGGCAACGCGATGATCGCGGCGGGCCTTGGCGCGATGGGGCTCGGCGCGTTCGAGCTTGTGCGTCATCACACCACCTTCATCCCGCGCCGCAAACCCAGCGCGTTCGTGCGCCAGGGGATTTTCCGGCTGAGCCGCAACCCGATCTACCTTGGCGACGCGCTGGTGCTCGCGGGCGCCATCCTGCATTGGGACGTGTTGCCCGCGCTGGTGATCGTGCCCGCTTTCATGGGGCTCGTCACCCGGCGCTTCATCCGCGGCGAGGAGGCGGGGCTGGTCGAGGCCTTCGGGCGGGCCGCGGAAGCCTGGTTCGCAAAAGTGCGGCGGTGGCTGTGAAATGTGTCTGCGAATAGTGGCTGCCAATAGTGGCTGCGAAATGTGGCTGCCAAGAGTGGCTGCGAAAAAGGCGTGGAAAAAAGGCATGAAAAAAGGGCCATGCGCGCGCGGTTTCGGTCGAATTCCTGATTTGCTTCGCGTAAAGAATAAACCAATTCCGGGGGCGAGCCCGCGCCCGGCGACCGTTGAAGAAGGAGACCAACGTGAAAATCGGGGTTCCGAAGGAAGTAAGTGCCGGTGAGAACCGGGTGGCGATGACGCCCGAAAGCGCGGCGGCTCTGCAAAAGCTGGGCTACGACTGCCTGATCGAAAAGGGTGCTGGCGCCGGTGCCGGATTTTCGGACGCGGCCTTTGAGGCGGCCGGTGTGACGGTGATCGCAACCGCGGCGGCGCTGTGGAAACAGGCGGACATCATCGCCAAGGTCCGGATCCCCACCGAGGCCGAGCTGAAGCGGCTCACGCCCGAGAAGACGCTGATTACTTTCTTCAACCCGGGCGGCAACGAGGAAGGCCTTGAGCTCGCCAAGGCGAAGGGCGGCAACGTCATCGCGATGGAAATGGTGCCGCGCATCAGCCGCGCCCAGAAGATGGACGCGCTGTCGTCGATGGCCAATATCGCCGGTTACCGCGCGGTGATCGAAGCCGGCAACAACTTCGGCCGGTTCTTCACCGGCCAGATCACGGCCGCCGGCAAGGTGCCGCCGGCCAAGGTGCTGGTGGTCGGTGCCGGGGTCGCGGGCCTCGCCGCGATCGGGACATCCGTATCGCTCGGCGCGATCACCTACGCTTTCGACGTGCGCCCCGAAGTGGCCGAACAGGTTGAATCGATGGGCGCCGAGTTCGTCTACCTCGACTTCGAGGACGAGGCGCAGGACGGCTCCGCCTCCGGCGGTTACGCCTCGGTGCAGTCGGAAGAGTTCCGCAATGCCCAGCTCGCCAAGTTCCGCGAGATCGCCGGTGACATCGACGTGGTCATCACCACCGCGTTGATCCCGAACCGGCCGGCGCCGAAATTGTGGCTCAAGGACATGGTCGACGCGATGAAGCCGGGCTCGGTGGTCATCGACCTTGCCGCCGAGCAGGGCGGCAACTGCGACTACACGGTGAAAGACAAAAAGATCGTCACCCCGGGCGGGGTCACCGTGGTCGGTTACACCGATTTCGCCTCGCGCATGGCGACACAGAGCTCGACGCTCTACGCCAACAACATCCGCCACATGATGACGGATCTTACGCCCGAGAAGGACGGACGTGTCGTTCACAACATGGAAGACGACGTGATCCGCGGCGCGACCGTGGCCTACCAGGGCGAGATCACCTTCCCGCCGCCGCCGCCGAAAGTGCAGGCGATCGCCGCCAAGCCGAAGCCGGCCCCGGTGCCGGAACTGACGCCGCAAGAGAAGCGGGCGAATGAAATCGCCGCCTTCAAGACGCAGACCCGGCAACAGGCGACGCTGATCGGCGTTGGTGCGGTGCTGCTCCTGGCGCTCGGCCTGGTGGCCCCGCCAAGCTTCATGCAGCACTTCATCGTCTTCGTGCTCGCGGTCTTCGTCGGCTTCCAGGTGATCTGGAACGTCAGCCACGCGCTGCACACGCCCTTGATGGCGATCACCAACGCGATCTCGTCGATCATCATTCTCGGCGCCCTGCTCCAGATCGGGTCGGGCTCGTTCCTGGTGATCCTGCTTGCCGCCGTCTCGGTCTTCATGGCCGGGATCAACATTTTCGGCGGCTTCCTCGTCACCCGGCGCATGCTTGCCATGTTCCAGAAATCTTAAGGAGGGCAGGGGAATGGAACTCGGATTCACCACCGCGGCCTATATCGTCTCGGCCGTGCTCTTCATCCTCGCGCTGGGCGGGCTCTCGGGCCAGGAAAGTGCCAAGCGCGCCGTCTGGTATGGCATCATCGGCATGGCGCTGGCGGTCTTTGCCACGCTGATCGGCCCGGGCTCGGGCCTGTGGCTCTTGTCGGTCCTGCTGATCGCCGGCGGCGGCATCATCGGTTGGTATGTCGCCAACAAGGTGCAGATGACCGAGATGCCGCAGCTTGTCGCGGCGATGCACTCGCTGGTCGGCCTGGCCGCCGTCTTTGTGGGCTTCAACGCCTATTTCGAGATGGTCCGGGTCGGCGCGATGGACGCCGAGGCCCAGGAGGCGCTCAAGGGCTTCGCCGCGCTGATCGCGCACAAGACGCCGGTGGAGCTCACCATCCTGCGCGGCGAGCTCTATCTCGGCATCTTCATCGGGGCGGTGACCTTCACCGGCTCGGTCGTGGCCTTCGGCAAGCTCGCAGGCAAGCTGTCGAGCGCGGCGACAAAGCTGCCGGGCGGTCATATGCTCAACGCCAGCGCCGCGGCGCTGTCGGTCATCCTGATGATCATGTTCATCTCCGGCGCGGGCCTCTGGACGCTGCTGTTGATGACCCTGCTCGCCTTCTTCATCGGTTACCACCTGATCATGGGGATCGGCGGCGCCGACATGCCGGTCGTGGTTTCGATGCTCAACTCGTATTCGGGCTGGGCGGCGGCGGCGATCGGCTTCTCGCTGGGCAACGATCTGTTGATCGTCACCGGTGCGCTGGTCGGCTCGTCGGGTGCGATCCTGAGCTACATCATGTGCGTGGCGATGAACCGCTCGTTCGTCTCCGTCATCCTCGGTGGGTTCGGCGGGCCGCAGGCCTCGACCAAGGAGATCGAGGGCGAGCAGATCGCGATCGACGCCGACGGCGTGGCCGCGGCGCTGAACGACGCCGACAGCGTCATCATCGTGCCGGGCTACGGCATGGCGGTGGCGCAGGCCCAGCAATCGGTGGCGGCGCTCACCGAGAAGCTGCGCGCGCGCGGCAAGAACGTGCGGTTCGGCATCCACCCGGTCGCGGGGCGTCTGCCAGGGCACATGAACGTGCTGCTGGCCGAGGCCAAGGTGCCCTACGACATCGTGCTCGAGATGGATGAGCTCAACGCCGATTTCCCGTCCACCGACGTGGTCATCGTGATCGGCTCGAACGACATCGTGAACCCGGACGCCCAGGAAGACCCCGACAGCCCGATCGCCGGCATGCCGGTGCTGGAAGTGTGGAAGTCGAAGCAGGTCTTCGTCTGCAAGCGCGGCCAGGGCACAGGCTACTCGGGTATCGAGAACCCGCTGTTCTTCAAGGACAACACGCGGATGTTCTACGGTGACGCGAAAGCCTCGATGGACAGCCTGATCCCGCTGATCGACTGATCTTGCCGGTTTGAATTGCAAAGGGGCCCCGCTGGAAACGGCGGGGCCTTTCTCGTAAGGTTGTGCATGTCCAGAAGAACGCGGTTTCTCCTATTGTCCACCGCGGCTGTTGTGGTGGTCGTTGTTGCAATCCGTTTCGGCACCGATCTCGGGACTTGGTTCGTTCGTTGGTGGGAGATCGACGCTTGCCTCGACGCAGGTGGCGGGTGGGATCGCGAGACCGACGCCTGCTATGGCGCCCAATACTAGCTGGCGCGCGCGACAGTTCGGAAAAACAGCGGTCGTTTGCGGGGCCTTTTGTTGTTTCGCCCCGGGCGGTGGGCCAGCCCCAAGCGCCCCCCGGGAGTATTTGTGCCAAGACAAAGGAAGCCGAGATCTTAGGTGTTTTTTCACCAAGCCGGCGGAAATGTATATACAAACGCACGACAATGCCGTAACAAATGCGATACCCCGCCCGATGAGGAAGCGCAGAGCATGGCCAAGCGTGCCAAACACAAAAAAGACGCGCAGTTGATCGTTCGCATCAACAAGGTCGAGCGTGACGCCTTCGTCGGGCTCTGCGAAGAGGTGGATACCAGCGCAGCCCGCGAAGTGCGGCGCTTCATCCGCCAGTTTCTCGAAGAGTACGGGGCGAGCAATCAGAACGTGAAAGGATAGACCATGGCCAAGAAGAGCAAAGTGAAGGCCCTCAAAGCCGAAGTGAAAACCCGCAAGTCCAAGGTGGCCAAGCAGGAGAAGAAGCTGAAAGACGCCAAGAAAGCGCTCAAGAAAGCCTGATTGGCTGTCCGGGCCGGGCCTTTGGGCCCGGCCGTTTTTCATTTTGATTTTGGCATCTGGAGAAGCCCATGGCACGACTCACTGACATTTCGGGGATCGGCCCGGCGCTCGATGCAAAGCTGCGCGAGATCGGGATTGGCGATCCGGCTGCGCTGGCGGCCGCCGACCCCGCCCGCCTGACGGCGCTGCGCGGCGTGTCGCTTGCGCGGGCCGAAGCCTTTCGCACCGCCGCCGCCGGCCTCACCGCGACCGCGCCGAAGGCGCGCC
>DQCI01000024.1:1994-3122 GCA_003545125.1 Paracoccaceae bacterium | reverse complement strand
GACAGCGCGGCGAACGCGACGGACCCCGCCAGCGAGGTCGTCTCGCAGACGCCGAAGGCGCCCGCGAAGAAAGCCGCCAAAGCAGACGGCAAGAAACAGAAGTCTGGCAAGAACCAGGGAAAGACGGCGAAAAAAGCGGCCGCCAAGCAGAAGAAAGACGCCAAGAAGGCCGAGAAAAAGGCGGCCGACAAGAAAAAGGCCGCCGCGAAGGCCGCGACGGCAGACGCCAAAGCCGCCGCGAAGGCCGCGAAAGCGGACGCCAAAGCCGCCGCGAAGGCCGCGAAAGCGGACGCCAAAGCCGCCGCGAAGGCCGCGAAAGCGGACGCCAGGGCTGCCGCCAAGGCGGACGCAAAGAAGGGCAAGGGGGAGACAAAGAAGGGCAAAGCCGGGAAGGCCGCGCAGAAGAAAAAGGCCAAGGCTGATGCCGCGCCCAAGTCCAAAGGCGAGGCCTCGAAAAAGGCAAAGGGTAAAAAGAAGAAGCGCTGAAGGCGCCCCGGTTCATGCTGCGCGCCATTCCCCCGGTGCCAGCCCCTCGAGCGTCCAGTCGCCGACCCGCCAGCGCACGAGCCTGAGGGTCGGAAAACCGGCCGCGGCGGTCATCCGGCGCACCTGGCGGTTGCGACCTTCGCGGATCGTGAGTTCCAGCCAGCGGTCGGGGACGGATTTGCGCACCCGCACCGGCGGGTCGCGCGCCCACAACTCGGGCGGGTCGATCAACCGCACTTCGGCTGGCCGGGTGACCCCGTCTTTGAGCTTGAGGCCCCGGCGCAGGGGTGCGAGGTCGGCCTCCTGCGGCGCGCCTTCGACCTGGACGAGATAGGTTTTGGCAAGCTGGTGTTTCGGATCACTGATCCGCGCCTGCAGCTTTCCGTCGTCGGTCAGCAGCAGCAGCCCCTCGCTGTCGCGGTCGAGCCGGCCGGCGGGGTAGACGCCGGGAACAGCGACATAATCCGACAGCGTCGCACGTGGGCTCGGGCTCTTCGCGTCGGTGAATTGCGAGAGCACGTTCATCGGCTTGTTGAACAGGATCAGCTGGCTCATGTGACCCCGCATACCGGCTTGCGCGGGAAAATGCACGGGGGCCCAAAAAATCCCTGCGTGAATAGCGAACCGGCCGCATTTGCGCCG
>DQCI01000024.1:0-1902 GCA_003545125.1 Paracoccaceae bacterium | reverse complement strand
TGCAGATGCCTCAGGCTGCCCCCGGCGCTTTCGCGCCCGTTTGCCGTTTGGTCCCCGCGCTCGCCTCGTTCGAGGTCGACCGGCCGAGCCTGTTCGTCGATGTCGACCGGGTCGCCCGGCAATACTTCGCGCTGAAGGGCGGTCTGGGCTTTGCCCAGATCCACTACGCGGTGAAGGCGAACCCGACAGGCGATATCATTGAGCGGCTGGTGGCGGAGGGGGCGCATTTCGACGCCGCCTCGCGCGCCGAAACCGAGCTCTGCCTCAGCCAGGGGGCCGAGGCGCGCACGATATTTTTCGGCAACACGATCAAGAAACCGGGCGACATCCGGTTCGCGCACCCTGCCGGCGTGACCCTGTTCGCGGCCGATGCCGCCAAAGAGCTTGAAAAGATCGCCGAGAACGCGCCCGGCGCCGAGGTCTACATCCGCGTGCTGGTGGAGAACACCCAGGCCGACTGGCCGCTCAGCTGCAAATTCGGCCGCCGCGACGCCATGCTGCCCGGCCTTTTCGCGCGGGCGGTCGAACCGGGGCTGGTGTCCGTCGGGCTCTCGTTCCACGTCGTCTCGCAGACCCGTGCGCCTGCAATTTGGACCGGCCTCCCGGACCAGGTCGCGGCGATCTGGCGCGACCTCGAAGCGCGCGGCTACGCGCCGACGCTGCTCAACATCGGCGGCGGCTTCCCGGTCATTTACAGCGCCCCGGTCGACAGCCCGACCGCCCACGCGTCGCAGGTATTGGCATTTGTCACTGAGCGGTTCGCCGCAGTCGCGCGGGTGATGGCCGGGCCGGGCCGCGGCATGGAGGCCGAAGCCGGCGCGATCCACGCCGAGGTTGTGCTGGTGTCGAAGACGTCGGACGACGACACCCACCGCTGGGTCTGTCTCGACATCGGCAGGTTCTCGGGGCTCGCCGAGACCGAGGGTGAGGCGATCCGCCACCAGATCACCACCGCGCGCGATGAGGGTACGATCCTTCCCCCGCCACCTCGCGGAACTGCGCAGGGCCGCAGGGCGGCTCCCACAATGCACCGGGAGCTGATGAAGTCATAAGACAAGAGGGACTTTGTCCACGACCAACTCGCCATCGGCAAGAAGCTCCGGGTTCTAACCATCGTCGACACCCATTCCAGGTTCCGCCCGGCGGTCGATCCCCGGTTCTCCTTCCGCGGCGAAGACGTGGTGCAGACGTGGGAAAAGGTCTGCGCCCGGGTCGGCTGCCCGAAGATCATCCGGGTCGACAGTGGCAGCGAGCTCATCTCGCGGGACCTCGACCTCTGGGCCTATGCCAACGACGTCACGCTCGACTTCTCTTGGCCAGGAAAGCCCACCGATCGAGCCATTGAGGCGCCATTGGTTCGAGCCCAATGGCGAGGGGGTTCATCGAGGCGTTCAATCGCAAGCTCAGGGCGCAGTGTCAGCGGTCTCAGGTAGCAAATGCGCCAAGCAATTGACTGAGCAGCGCTTCAGAGCACACAGCGAACAACGGCAGTCTCCGGGGGCTTCAATGGCTCAGCATATTCTTCTGTCCGCGGCGGCGCGGACGCTGTCTCTCAAGGCGATCTTTTCGGAGGGCGAAGAGGCGGCATATCGCGGGTTCTGCCGCCTGCGCTGGCCAGGGACGAGTGGTGACCCTATTTGCCCGGCCTGCGGCTGCGTTGATGTGTACGATCTGAGCTCCGGACGGCGGTTCAAGTGGGCGGCGTGTCATCGGCGGTTCAGCGTGACCTCGGGCACGATCTTCGCATCCGGGAAGCGTTCCTCCGTCGATCTTGTCGGGGCGATCTGTCTGTTCGTGAATGCGGCGACAGGGCTGTCCGCAGTCCAGCTCTCCCGTGATCGGGACGTGCAGCACAAGACAGCCATCGTGCTCATGCACAAACGACGAGACGCGATGACCGCG
>DQCI01000246.1:39140-43422 GCA_003545125.1 Paracoccaceae bacterium | reverse complement strand
CGGCGAGCGCCGCCCGCCGCAACGCCTCGCGCGTCTCGTCGCCATGCCGGACCTCGAGAACCCAATGATGGTCCGGTTTGTCCGCAAACAGCGTCGCCACGCTGAAGTTTCGATAAAAGGTCGCCACGGCCGGATCTTCGATCTTGTCGCGCAGGTCCGGGTGATGGGCAAAAGGGTCGGGCGTTTCGGCCATGACGCAGCTCTTTGATGGGACGGCCTGAGCAGCGTGCCTGCCGCGAACATGCGGCACCGGCAGACAAAGGTTGAGCCTGCCGGCGTGAACGCGAGAGAGCGGTCGCGCTGCGACGACCAGAAACGACTGGAGGCAGTCCTCCGGCCACACTACTGTGCCGGGACCGTGGCAAGGTCTCGGAGAGGCGTCATAGCAAGGTTTGCGCGCATAGTCGCCCTGGGCGTGATCGCGGCGGTTGCCGTCTGGCTCGGTCTGTGGATGGCCGACGATGTGCAAACGCGGCCCGATGAAGATGCCTTCGTGCGGGCAGACGGGCGCCAGTTGGTGCGAAACGGAACGCCCTTCCGCTTCCGTTCGGTCGGGTTTGCGAACGACTACAGCCTCGATCTCGGCGAGTACGGGTTTTCGCTCGCAAACGGCAGGCACCATTCGGAACGCGATTTCGAACGCGTCGCCGAGTTGGGTTTCAACTCTGTGCGCTTTGCGATCAACGGCAATTGGTACCGCGACGACCCGCGCGCTTTCTGGCGTTGGCTCGACCGGAACCTGGGCTGGGCCGAGGCGCACGGGGTGCTGCTGATCCTCGATCTGCACGTGCCGATTGGCGGGTTCTGGCTCGATGCGAGCGAGGGGCCGGGCGATTTCCGGATCTGGACCGACGACCGGATCCGCGCGCAGAACATCGATCTGTGGCGCCGGATCGCGCAGCGCTACCACGGCGAGCCGACCATCGCCGCCTATGATATCCTGAACGAGCCAGTGACCACAGATGCGACCGGCGATGAATGGCGCCGTCTCGCCGCCGAGATGGCGGGTGCGATCCGCGCGGTCGACCCGGACCACCTGCTGATCGTCGGCCCGGTTTACGGCACGGAGCGCGCCTACCGACCCATCGGCGCGGGCGACCAGTTCCTGATCGACGATGCCAACGTGATGTACGACTTCCATTTCTACGAACCGATCGCGTTCACCCACCAGACAGCGGGCTGGCTCGCGCGGCCGATCCCCGACGGCGGGCGTTATCCCGACCCCGATCTCGTCATCCCGACCGGGGCCCAGGTGCTCCTGCCCGACAGCAGCATCATGAGCCAGACTTTGGTGCCCGGCGACAGCGGCTGGCGGAAATACCAAAGCGCCTGGGTCGCGATCACCGACCCAGGCGCGGTTGCGGCCCTTCCGACCGCGACGATGCGGTCCGGCGCGCGCGGGACCGTGTGGTTCGATGATCTCGAAGTTTTCGAACACGACCTGGCGCGCGACAGCGTCGCCCGGGTGCTGCACGCGCCGCTGGCGTCCGGCGATACCGGGGATTGGTGGGAATGGGGAAGCGGCGATCCTCAGACCTTCCCGGAGCATTTCGCCCGCGTGCGGACGGACGGCGCGAACGACGATTTCAGCCTGAAGATCACCGGCGACGTCGCGGCCGGTGACTACCTCGGCTGGAGCAGCGACCCCCACTGGTTCAAGGTCACGCCGGGCAACCGATACAGGATATCCGGCTACATGAAAGGCGCCGGTGTGGACTACGCCAGCCGCGGCGATGAACCGGGGTTCGTCGGGCTCACGCTCGATGTCTATGCCGATCCCGCCGGCGCGCCCGCGGGCTTTCTGTCTCGCGGGCCTGACTATCTCGCGTTGCGATTCCTTGAGCTTCACCGGTTCGGGGTGACGCACGACGTTGCGATGTCGGTCATGGAGTTCGGGACGATCCGCGAGACATTCGAGGTCGCGGGCAAGGGCGGGGCGCTGTGGGTCGCCGACATGCTCGACCTCTTCGACGACCACGGTGTGAGCTATTCGCTGTGGAACTACCACGGGCCCTCGATGGGCCTGTTCCTGAGCGGACCCGGGTCGGCGCCGGGCCGGCCCAACCAGCCATTGATCGACGTGATGAAGGCGCACCAGCGCAGTCCCGGCGGCTGAGCGCCCGGCGCGCCGCAATACCCGGGGCCGAGCCGCGCGCCTGTGTCCGCCCCATCGGTCCGGGCCGAGATCCGACCCAACCTCTATTAAGGCATGCGAAACCCGGTTCTGGCGGCCCGGGGTAACGGACTGGAAAGGTCCGATTGCTTGAAAACGCGCCTGGGTGATTCGTTAACGCCACGCCCGGCATTTTCCACAAAACGCGCGTTTTCAGGCGAATGTCTGCGAAACCGGACGGTCATTGTTGCCGGGGCGCGCACAGGCTGCCGACGCCCGGAGCATTGACCACGCACCGTCTCAATTGTGAACTTTTTCTGCCCGAATTTCGCCACATCGATTAATCTGCCAGATGGGGAATGGGTGGTGGTTTCTCTATCTCCGGTGTGTGGCCTTCAGGGGCGACAGCACCGGAGAAAAGAGCGTTTTCTTTCGACAAGACTCCCACCCGTTAAATTGCTGAGGGGGGGCTGGCGGCGTAATAGGCGCCGGCCAATGATCGTATGTCCATTGGGGGATATACCTTTCTATTTGACGTGGATGAGGCGCCGAAGAAGAATGTCTTCTTCGACCCCACGAAGCGTCGCCAAAGCCGCGTCAAGTCGCTGCTTCGCACCGGCCTCGCCGCGGTGCTGGTCTGGTGTGCCTTCTTCTTCAGCGGCACCGTTCCGCTCACGGGGATCGCCGAAGAGCTCCTGTTCCTCTGGCGCACCAAGGTCACCTGGGTGAGCGACCTCACCGGCGCCGACCACGACCATGGTCACGCTGACGGTGCGGGTCAAATCCACGATCCCCAGACGGGTCTGCGCCCCACGCTGGCCGACCATCACCGCGTCTCGGCAGCCGCCGCCTGCGTCCCGAAACCCGCGCCGGTCATGGCTGCCCTCGCCGATGCCGGACCGCTCCGCCGGGTCTACGGTCACATCCCGACCGCCCTCGAAAATGCGCCGCTCTCGCTGCCGAGGAGCTGCGGCGCGCTCGACGTGCTGATGCCGGACTGGATCACGCTGTCGTTGTCCGCTGGCGGTGCGCAGGTCAAGGTCGCACCGGGCGACGTGCGGACGGACGCCGAGGCCTACCGCGCCCGGACCCGTCCGACCCCGGCGCTGCTGCCGGTCGTGAAGCTCGCCACCGGCGGCGAAGATCCACAGACGGCGCTGCTCGATCCGGCGGCGGCGAACCGCACGCTCAGAGATCTCATCACGGCAGCGCGCGATCTCGGCGCGGCGGGGGCCTGTCTCGAGTTCGACCAGTTCTCGGGGGATGATCTCGACGCCCTGGTGCCGTTCTTCAACCGGTTCCAGCGCAGCTTCCGGCAAAGCGGGCTCGAAAGCTGCCTGGTGCTGCCGGGCGACGGCGATGCCTGGCGCAACCGGGACGTCATCGGCACGTTCGACCGCGTCGTGCTCAAGCTGTTTCGCCGGGCCTGGGTCGGTTCCGTGCCGGCGCCGGTGGCCGATGAGACCTGGTTCGAAGAGACCGCGCGCCAGGCGCACGAAATCATCGGGGCCGACCGGCTCGTCGTGGCGTTGGGCAATTTCGCGGTCGACTGGACCTCCGGCACACCGCTGCCGCAACGGCTGTCCTACGCCGAGGCCGCGCACCGGGCCGCCGCGGCGGGCGCGAGCATCCGGTTCAGCGACGCGGTCGGCAACGGGTTCACGGCCTACGGCGACGCCAACGGCGCGCGCCACCGGGCGTGGATCCTCGACGCCGTCTCCGCCCACAACCAGCTGCGCATTCTTGCGGATCTCGGCGTGCCGAACGTGGCCATCTGGTCGCTCGGCACCGAGGACCCGGGCCTCTGGCCGCTGCTGTCGTCGGATATCCGCAACCCGTCGGACACCTTGGCCGCGCTGTCGGAAGTGCGCGTCGCGACCCATGTGCACTACACCGGCGCGGGTGCGTTCCTGCGGGTGCGCTCGACCCCCGCGACCGGGCAGAGAGCCGTCGCCTTCTCGGCCACCAACGGGCGTATCGTCGATGCCACCTATCAGCGGCTGCCCGCACCATACGTGATCGAGCGTTACGGCCAGCCGCCGCGCACCCAACTGGCGCTGACCTTCGACGACGGACCGGACCCGGACTATACCACCGACATTCTCGACATCCTGAAGCGCACCGAAACGCCGGGTGCCTTCTTCGTCGTCGGCGCGCGGGTCCTGCAAG
>DQCI01000246.1:38722-38981 GCA_003545125.1 Paracoccaceae bacterium | reverse complement strand
GGCTCTACCGCGAGCCGTTTTCGCGCGCCGGCGGACCGATCGAGGAGACCCGCGTCGCCTCCATCGCCGCCGCCCAGGCCGATGGCGCGATCATCGCCGGGATGGACATCGTGCCGAAGGACTGGGTCGGGATGAATGCGGGTGAGATCGTCGCCTACGTCGTCAGCGAAGTCGAAAAGGGCGCCGGCAACGTGCTCTTGTTCCATGACGGCGGCGGCGACCGGACGGAAACGGTCAAGGCGCTGCCGGTCCTGATCGC
>DQCI01000246.1:23607-38676 GCA_003545125.1 Paracoccaceae bacterium | reverse complement strand
CTGATGCCAGCGAGCGAAAGCCTCTGGCCGGGGCTCGACAAGGTCTCGTTCGACGTGATGTCGGGGACCTGGGCCTGGCTCGTGAGCGTCTTCTGGGTGGTGCTCGCGATGGGTCTGGCGCGCTCCGCCTTCATCCTTTTCCTGGTTGTCCGGCACCGCAAGATCCCGCCGGTCCGCAGCCATGACCTGCCGAAGGTCGCCTTCGTCGTCCCGGCCTACAACGAGGAAAACGCGGTTGGCAATTGCCTCAAGACCCTGCTCAAGTGCGACTATCAAAACTTCGAGGTGATCGTGGTCGACGACGGCTCGACCGATGACACCTTCGAAGAGGTCCAGAAGCTGTCGACAGATCGCCGGGTGCGGGTCTTCGCACAGCTCAACCACGGCAAGTGGGGGGCGCTCAACACCGCGATCCGCAACACCGATGCGGAGATCCTCGTGTGCATCGACGCCGACACCCAGGTGCGCCCCGATGCGCTCGGCCACCTGGTCAAGCACTTCTCCAATCCGCGCGTCGGGGCCGTGGCGGGCAAGGTGGTGGTCGGCAACCGGGTCAACCTGCTCACCCGCTTGCAAGCGCTCGAATACGTCACCGCGCAGAATTTCGAACGCCGTGCGCATGACGCGTTGAATTCCATGCTGGTCGTGCCGGGTGCGCTTGGCGCCTGGCGCACCGATGCGTTGCGCGCCGCCGGCATGTACAGCTCCGACACGGTGACCGAGGATGCCGACATGACGGTGGCCGTCAACCGGGCGGGCTACCGGATCACCTATGAAGACCAAGCCGTGGCCTACACCGAAGTCCCCGAAACCGTGCGCATTCTGCTCAGCCAGCGGCTGCGGTGGTCGTTCGGCATGTTCCAGACCGCGTGGAAGCACAAGGGCGCGATCCGCGAGCGGAGGCCGGTCGGGCTGGTCTCGATCCCCGATCTTGTGATCTTCGGCTACCTCTACGCGCTGCTCGCGCCGGTTGCGGATTTCTTCCTGCTGCTGCTCGCCTGGAACCACGTCTTCGGTCAACCGACCGATCTCGCGCTGGGCGGCGGGCTGATGGCGGCGGGCCCGGTGGCCTTCGCCTACCTCGCTCTGCCCCTGTTCGAGATGTTCGTTGCGGGCTATGCTCTGCGGGCCGACAAACAGGAATCCATGTGGATGCTTCTGCTGTTCCCCTTCCAGCGGTTCTTCTACCGTCAGCTCCTCTACTACTCGGTGCTGCGGGCGCTGGTGCGTGCGGTGATGGGCAGTTTCACCGGCTGGGGCATCAAGAAACGGATGCGGCGCGACCTTCTCGCGATGCAGGACGGCTGATGCAACGGCGCCGGTTTCTCGCCCTGTCCGCCGCCAGCGGGCTCGCGCTTGGCGCTGGCGGGCGCGCGTTCGGCGCAGCAGCGGGTCCGGCCGCGGCCGCGGTCGTGGTGACCGACATTTCACCCACCACCGATGCGGCCAACTTATTTGCGGTGCTTGAGACGTTCCGCCAGAACGGCCTCTGGGTCACCTGCGCCCTGTGCACGCCCGAGGCGGGGGCGCTCGACGGCTACGGCGCCATCGTGCGCGGGCTCCTCGCGCTTGGCCCGGGGATCGAGATCGCGCTCGAGCTGCCGGAGCTTTCGCAACTGTCGCCGCATTTCCAGGGGCGGGCGGCCTTCCAGGCGCGCCGCCGTCTGGCCACGCTGGCCGGTGAGGGCGCGACGCTGTCGGCGCACACAATTCTGTGTGACACAACCCAGGCGCCGACCGACCCGGTGGGCGTGCGCTCGGCCGGTGTGCGCAACGTGCTGGTCCGTCCGGACCGGCGTGGCCCCACCCGGTCGGAGGCCTGGGCAAACGGCGTTGCCCGGTTCTCGGGCGGCACGCCGCTCACGCCCTGGTCCGCGTCCCTGCCGGCCGGGGGCGGTGACAACCACCGCCTGTTCTACATATCGGCCGACGGTTTCTCCGCGGTGTCGCAAGCGGACCTGCGGCGCTGGGCGTCCAACCTCGCGACGGCGTTCTTCGACGCCGAGCTCCGGGGCGAGATGTCGGCGATGCCGGTTTCCGAGCTGCAATTGCGCGACGATTTCCGCTTCACCCGTCAGGTCGCGGTCCGGCTCGTCGGCGACACCGCAGCCTTGCGCGGGTTTGGCGACGAGGTCGAGCGGCTGGGCATTCCGGTGCTTTTTCAGGATGACCCAGAGCCGCGTGGCTACTGGGTGCCGGAGCCTGGCGAGGCGGGCGCGCCCACCGACGTGATCGCGCTCGGAGAGTTTTCTTGCGCGCCCGGCGGGCAGTTGTCCTTGGAGACGGCAGGCCCGCTGCCCTCCGGTATCGCGGTCCTGCCCGTCGCGGGGGCCGATGCGGCTTCGGGCATGGACGATTGCGCCGTGTTCGAACTTCGCGACATGCCGCTGGACCGGCCGGTGACTGTAGAGGAGCCATTGATCCCGCCCGGCGGGCAGGACGATCTCATTCTCTCGGTCCATGCCGGGGCGCTCGGCGCGCCGGGCGCGGAGCGCGTGCTGCTCGCAGGTCTGGAGGCCCTGGGACAGGACGGGATCACCCGGTTCGTGCCGCTCGACCAGCTCGTGAACACGGTGCTGTCCTACGGGGCGATCGAACGCCGGTTCCGCCGGACCCACGCCGCTACACTTGAGCCCGAGACCGCGCCCGCGCCGGTCCCGTCCGGCGAGACCGGGCTCTACATGGAAGACGCCCGCCTGGCCTGGGCGTTCTTCGAGGCCTTCACCGACCCCAACACCGGGCTCTGCCCGGCCACGGCCAATGTGCACACCGGCGGCGACGCGCTCACATGGGTGACGATGTGGGACGTCGGCAGCCAGATCAACGCCCTCGTCGCCGCGCACCGGCTCGGCCTGATCGAGACCGGCGCGTTCGAAGCCGCCGCCCGCCGCATCCTCTTCCAGATCGCCGGTCGGCGCTCGCAGGGGCGGCTGTTGCCGCACGGGGTGATCCGGACCGATCTCGTCCGCCGGGGGTCGAGCGATTTCGACGGCTGCGATGCGGGCCGGTTGCTGGCCGGGCTCGACACCCTGCGCCGCCACTCCGCGCTCGGCGACGAGATCGCGGCGCTGGTGTCCTCCTGGGACCTCGACCGGATCGTCATCGACGAGACCATCCATTCGGTCACGGACGGGGAGTTGAAATCGACCTACAAATCGCATTGCGCCCACTACGCGGCGCGGGCGTTTGGCCGTTGGGGGATGGCTGTAAAATCCCCCTACCAGACCCTCGACGGCCGCACCGAGGCGGATGGCCGGATGGCCATGCTGGAAGCGGTCGCCGGGATCGGCCCGCTCGGCGCCGAGCCGTTGTTGCTCGAAGCCCTGGAGCTCGGCATGTCGGCGGAAAGCGCCTGGCTCGCCGAGGTGCTGCATGTCGCCCAGGTCGAAGAATTCGAGGAAACCGGCGCGCTGATCGCGGTGTCCGAAATGCCGATCCGGCGCGCGCCTTGGTTCGTTTATCTCGGGTTGCAGCTCGGGCGCGAAACGCGCGAATGGGGGATCGACGTGGTCGGGGGCGACGAGAAATACCGCACGAAGGACTTCCTCGACCAGAACATGGCGCTGAGCAGCAAGGCGGCCTACCTCTGGGCGGCCTACCGGCCCGGTCCCTACGCGGATGCGCTGGTGGCGTTCGTGCGCGAGCGGGCGCGGCTCCCGATCGGGTTCGCCTCGAACGTTTCTGCCAGCGACGACGGCGTTGCGGCCCCGTTCACCGACCTCAACACCAACGCGGTGATCCTCCAGGCGATTGCCCACAAGCTGGCGGGGGACGGCGCCACGCCACAGCCGTGAACCGGACCTTCAGGGCCTGTTCCGACCGGGGCGGGTGAAAGCCCGCGGGCCACGCGGGTCCAGCGTCACCCAGAGGGCCGCGCCGACGACCAGTGCAGCGCCAAGCGCAAAGGCGGGGCCCGGGCGCTCGCCAAAGACGAAATAGCCGACCCCGACCGAGAAAACGAGGCTGAGATAGGCCAGCACCGAGAGGAAACCGGCGGCCCCGTGGTAATGGGCCCTGAGAAAGCAGATCTGTGCGGTTTGCGCGAAACACCCGATCAGCAGCAGCGGCAGCAGGTGGCCGGGCTGGACCTCGGTCCAATGCCAGGCGGCGAACGGGGCCGAACAGAGCGTCAGGCCGGCGGTATAGAACACCATCATCACGATCACCGGTGCGGCGCGCAGCCGCCGGGTTGCGATGACAGCGCCGGATCCGGACAGGACGACGACAGCCATCGCGGCCAGGCCCCAGCTCCAGGGGACCTCGTTCGGATTGACCGCGATCAGGATGCCCAGAAAGGCCACGCCAGCGGCCCCCCATCGGCGCCGCCCGATGACTTCCTTGAGCAGGAACGCGGCCAAAACCATGGTGATGAGCGGACGGGTGAAGCTGACAGCGGTAAAGGTCGCCATCGGCACGCGCGGAATGGCAAAAAAGCTCGCGGTCAGGCCGGTGACGGCGAAGCCGACCCGGACGATGTGCAAAGGCACATCCTCAAGCGCGCGAAACGCCGCGCGCCGGCGCCAGGCCATCGGCGCGATCAGGATCAACCCGACAAGCGCACGCAGGAAGACGATCTGGGTGGCGGGGTAGTCCGCGCCCAACCATTTGACGATCGACAGCGCCCAGATGTTCAGCGACAGATCGGCCAGAAGCCACGCGCCGCCCCGCAGGTTGTCGCGCGGCGGGTCGTCACCCATCGGCGCGCGGTGCGATCAGGTTGGCCATCAGCCGAAACGCGCCGGGCACGAGGTTCTCCATCTGGGTGTGCAGGATCAGCGAGGTGTGCACATGCCGCCCTTTTCCGATGTCCGCCACCAGCAGCGCACCGCGGTGCGGGGCTTCGTCGGGGTCAGACATCTCCAGAAGCGGCGTGTAGGCCTCATCCCAGCTTTTGGCGAAATAGAGGCCGCGTTCCTTGACCCAGTCCGCCCAGTCCTCGGGGCCGATCCGGTTAGGGGTTTCAAGCAGGGGATGGGCCACGAGGTGGCGCACGTCGGCTGTCTCGTCGGTCACCCGCCAGCGCAGCGAGGGCTGTCCGATCTCGAGCCGTCGGGGCGGCACGCTGCCCGGGTCCCAGTTGTCCCAGGGGCGGTGGTAGAGCGTGACCAGGGTTCCGCCGGCCTCGGTCCAGCGGTGCAGGCGCGCCATCGCCGCAGCCAACCCCGGCCGGAACCGCATTGCGAATATGCCGATGACGATGGTTCCGAACCCGGACAGCACCACGTCGCTCGACAGGTCCTCGTCACCGATCGCCGTCACATCCACGCCGAGGGCCGTGAGCCAGTGATCGACGCGGTCGTTGCCGGCGCCGATATAGCCGACCTTCACATCCGGCACGCTCACGTCGAGCACCCGCAGCCGCACTTCGGCGGGCCGGGCGCGGGCCGTCGGTGCGACATGGGGGTGGTCGATGCGGCTGAGATCGTGTGCGTCCTGCCCATCGAGGCGCACCGGCAGGCGGTAGAGCCCGGTCCCGGCGTCGTGCGGAACGGTGAGCGTTGCGCTCCCGTCTCCTTTGCTGACGGACCAGCCCGGCGGCGGCGCGATGTCCAGCGCCGCATCGGCCGGGCGGAGGTCGCGAAACCGGATGTCGACTGTCCTCCCTCCTCCCGAGAGGTTTACCAGCGCGGCCTCGGGCGCGACCGACACACTGCGCGCGGGCAGCACGACGGGATCTGTTTCGAACGGCAGCCGGGTCCCGACCCGCTGGCCACCCGCCAAGATCGTAAGTTGCAGGGCCGGTGCATCTGGTGCGGCGGGGTCGTAGGCGCTGCGGTAGGGGTCGCTCGGGCGCGCGTCTTTCGAGAGCGTTAGCGCGCCCTGGTCTGCACTCCAGCCCGGCGGGAGGTCGAACGCCACCTCGAGGGCGTCCGCCGCGCCCGTGCTGGTCTCGTCTGTGAGCGGCGTGTGCTGGCCCGGTGTGAGGAAGATTTCGCCGGTCCGTGCGCGCGCCTCGACCCCGAGCGCAAGGCGGATCACCTGGCCGAGTTGCACGCCCTTGGCGTCGAGCCGGTGCAGGATCTCGCCCCGCGCCGCGTCGGGACAAGCCGCGCGGGCCGCACGGACCGCAGCCAGCGCGTCAAGCGCCGCTTTCGCGACCGCGGCGCCATCGGGGAAGGCCGCGACGGCTGCGTCCACCGCCGCCTGCGCACCGATCAGCTCGTCCGCGACCGGGGCGGCAGCGGGCAGGTGCGCCAAGGCGCCAAGATCAGCGCGAAGACCGGAGGAAAGCGCGGTATCGGGCCCGTCGACATGGGTTTCCGCCAAGTGCAGTTGCCAATCGGATCCCTCGCCCAGGCCGACCCAACGGCCCATGCCTTGCGTGCGGTGAAAGGCGCGCGATTGCTGGCCGATCCGGTCCCAGCTCCAGCCGCTCACCGGGTCGCGCCCCGACCCGTCGATGATGAGCGTTGCGGGCGGAGGCGGCAGATCGTCGTCATAGGCCTGACCGGCGCCGGAGGTCGCCGGCAGGTAGAGCTTGCTGACCTGCCAGGGCGGCAGATTCGACGGGAAAGCCGGGTCCGCCGCCGCCGCCATCACCTCGTGCGCGGCTTGGGTCATCGCGCGGTGGTGGCCGTGCTGGCCGGGCACGTCGAGAAAGGTCGGGCAGAGGATGTCGGGCCGTTCGACCCGCACGATCTCGACGAACCGCGCGAGGGTGCGCGCATGCCCCCATTTGCCGAGCGTCTCGACCCCGCTCTTGGAAAACCCGAAGTCGGTGATCGGATCGTCGGGGCTTTCGCTATGCCAGTACATCCGCATGCCGAGAATGTCGCAGGCGCGTTCCATTTCGCGGGTGCGAAGGGCACCCAGATCGGCGCCCGCCTCGGTGCCGATGTCGTTCTGCCCGCCCTCGCCGCGGGTCGAGCAGGCGTAGGACAGGTTCACGCCGTCGCGAAAGGCGAGGGCTGCCAACATGCCCGACATCTCGTCGTCGGGGTGGGCGCCCGATTGCATGAAGCGGATCACCGATGTGAGCGGCCGAAGCGCCCACCACAGCTCCACCATCCGCGGGCGGGCGCGGTCTTCCACGATGCGGGTCTGGTCTGCCGTCGGCATCTGTTACCTCATGTCTGGCCGGAAATCTGGCNNGGAGAGCTGGCCAGTGATCTGGCCGGAGAGTTGGCCAGAGATCTGGGCAGTGATCTGGGGGGTGAAGGCCTGGTTGAGCACAAGCGCGGCGGCGCCGAGGGTCGCCGTCATCCGGCCGGACGCGCCGCGCATCAGGCGAGGATGCACGCGGTTTTCGCGGTGCGAGACGGAGCGTTTCGACAACCGTACCGAGCCCAGAAGATGGTCGAGTATGGCGTCCGGCATGGCGCCGCCGAGGATCACGGTCTGCGGGTCGAACAGGTTTTCGACGATGGCCACCGCGGCGGAAAGCGGTTCGACCGCGGCATCGAGCCAGCCGAGCAGCACCGGGTCCCGCGCCTCGTAGAGACGGGTTATCTCATCGCCGCTTGAGACATCTATTCCGGCGGCGTGCAGGGCGCGCTGCACCGACAAACGGCTGACAAGGCTTTCGAGCGGCACCGTCCGGCCTCCCGCCGGCACCGGGATATGGCCGATCTCGCCGGCGTTGCCATGGGTCCCGGCGACCAGGCGCCCTTTCTGGACCGAGCCGAGACCGAGGCCGGAGCCGAAATAGAGGAAGGCATAGGTGTCGAGACCTTGCGCGACACCGGCGATCCGTTCCGCCATCGCGGCGGCGTTGGCGTCGTTTTCCACGACCACGGGCAGGCCGAGCGCCTGCGAGAACCACACATCGGGCTCCGTGCCGTCCCAGGTCAGAAGCTCAGAGCCGCTGCCTGCGAGGCCGGTGGCGCCAAAGGGGCCGGGCATCACCACACCGGCCCCGAGAACCCGGGTCCGCGGCGTGTCCGAGGCCGTTAGTACCTGGTCGCACAGTTTGACGACGGCGCGGGTGATGGTCGTCCGGTCCGTCGCCGGCAACCGCGCCCGCTCCGCGCCGATCGTGGTGCCGCACAGGTCCAGTACAGCCGCGAAAACCGCGTCGGGACGGATCTCGACGCCAAGCGCGAAACCGCCTTCGGGGCGGAGCGAATACTGCACCGGCGGCTGACCGCGCCCGGCCGACCGGCGGCCTTGTTCAAGAATGAACCCCTCGGCCAACAGATCCGCAATGATGTTGGACACCGCCTGGATCGACAGGCCCGATGCGCGCGCGATCTCGGCCCGCCCGATCTGGCCCGCAGCCCGGATCCGGCCGAGCACGACCTGCCGGTTGTGGCTGCGCGCGCGTTCGGCATTCGCGCCCACGACGATGTCGGTCATCGAGATCATGCTTTCGGAGTTAGCGCACTTGACTTTAAAGCTCAAGTCAGTTGAGTTAATCGCAGGAACGATGCGGCGTGGCCCGCAAACGGATCGGTTAGGACCGACGAAAAAACGGGGAGACCATTCATGAAAATCAACGGATTGAGAGCACTGGCGCTTGCGTCTGCGACGAGCGTGGCGGCGCTTGCGGGATCGGCGGCGAACGCGGTCGAGATCGAGTACTGGCAGTACTTCTTCGATGCGCGCGTGGCGGCGATGGAGCAGCTGATCGAGAATTTCCAGGCGGCAAACCCGGATATCACGGTCACGATGACCCATTTCCCCTACGCCGACTACCGCACCAAGGTCGCCGCCGCGATCCCAGCAGGCGAAGGCCCGGACGTGGTGCAGCTGTTTTATGGCTGGCTGAACGATTACGTGCAGGCCGAGCTCATCCAGCCGCTGCCGGCGGATGTCTTCCCCGCGGCCACGATCGACGAAGAGTTCTTCCCGATGGTGCAGGCGATGAAGGAGGGCGACCAGTACTGGGCGCTGCCGACCGCCGTGCGCTCGCTGGCGCTGTTTTACAATGAGCGCCTGATGGAAGAGGCCGGGGTCGAGCCGCCGACCACGCTCGACGAGCTGCTCGCCGCGGCCGCTGCGATGACCAAGCGTGACGGCGCGGGCAATATCACGCAAGTGGGCATGACCGCCGGCATGACCGCGCAGGACCACCACTGGTGGCGCGAGGGGCTGGTACGGCAGATGGGCGGCGAGCCCTATACCGACGATTACCAGACGGTGAACTACAACACCGACGCCGGCTTGAAGGCGCTCGAGTTCTACACCGACATGTTCATGGGCGAAAACCCGGTCACCGCCGTGGGCTTCATGGATGAGCCGCAGGCGGCCTTCAAGGCGGGGCTCGCGGGCATGCATATCGACGGCTCGTTCCGGATCGGTTCGCTGGCCGACATTCGCGGCCTCAAGTGGGGCGTGACCGAGCTTCCGGCCACCGCCGACGGTGTCCGCTCGAACTATTCCTCCTACTGGGTCAACGCGATCACCACCAAGGCGGAAGGCGAGAAATACGACGCCGCCGTCAAGTTCATGGACTACGTGTCTTCGGACGAGGCGATGCAGATCTGGCTCGACGTGGTCGGCGAGCTGCCGGCAAAACCCTCGGTCGGAATGACCGAAGAGAACGCCAACGATCCGGTCTTCGGACCCTTCATCCGTGGGCTCGAATATGCCCACACCACCAAGTTCGCCGATGAAAGCGGTCAGCGTCAGCTGATGGTCGAAATGGTCGAACGGATGCAGCTCGAAGGCATGTCCGCCGCCGACAGCATCGCCATCGCCGCCGAGGCGGAGCAGAAGCTGCTCGACGAATACTACGGCGAGTAACACAGCGACGCGCCCCGGCTTCGGGTCGGGGCGCGGATCTGCTTTGGGGGAGCCAATGAAGCTCTACCGCGATCTCACGATCCGTCAGAAAAAGATCGTTTGGGCCTGGGGCTTCCTGGCCATTCCGGTCCTTTTCTACTGTGTCGTCCGGTTCTACCCGACCGGCAATGCGATCCTGATCAGCTTCCAGGATTGGAACCTGCTCGGCGCGCGGACCTGGACCGGCCTCGACAATTACAAAAAACTCTTCGGCGATCCTGTCTTCTGGAAGGTCTTCAAGAACACCTTTGTCTATCTGCTGCTGGGCACGCCGGTGAGTCTCGTGATCTCCTTCGTGATCGCCTATCACCTCGACAAGATCCGGTTCATGCACGGCTTCCTCCGGATGCTCTATTTCCTGCCGTTCATGACCTCGGCGGTGGCGATGGCCTGGGTCTGGCGCTGGTTCTATCAACCGGTGCCGATCGGGCTGTTCAACAACTTCCTTGCCTCCATCGGCATCCCGCAAATCAGCTTTCTCAACTCGACCTCCAACGCGCTGCCGTCGATCCTTGCACCCGCAGTCTGGGCCGGCCTCGGCTTTCAGATCATCATCTTCATGGCGGGGCTCAGGGCGATCCCGAAGAGCTATTATGAAGCCGCCCGGATCGACGGGGTCTCGACCTGGACGGTGCTTTGGGAGATTACCCTGCCGCTCCTGAAGCCGACCATCGTGTTCATCGTCGTGTTCTCCTCCATCGGGTTCCTGCGGATCTTCGATCATGTCTACAACATGACCACGCAGAACCCGGGCGGGCCGCTCAACGCCACCAAGCCCCTCGTGCTGATGATCTACCAGACCGCGTTCAGCTCCTTCGATATGGGCTACGCGGCGGCGCAGACGGTGGTGCTGTTCCTGGTTCTGCTGGCGGTGAGCCTCTTGCAACTTCGCATCATGAGAGACCGCTGATGGCCACCGCCGAAGACCTGCAAGTCAAGCCCAAAGCCGATGTGCTGCTCCAGACCGGCCCGTCGCGGCCCCCGCGCAACATGGGCCAGATCATCCGCTTCCTGCTGCTGTTCGCTGGCGGCATCCTGATGGTGATGCCGATCGCCTTCATGATCTCGACCTCGCTGAAATGGCCGCACGAGGTCTACAACCTCAACTTCATTCCCGACGAGCCGACGATCGAAAACTACATCTACGTGCTCGAAGACGGGCGCTTTTACTGGTGGTTTCTCAACTCGCTCATCATCGCCGTCATCACCACGATCTGCTCGGTGATCTTCGACAGCCTTGTCGGCTACACCCTGTGCAAGTTCCGTTTTCCCGGCCGCTACATCGTCTTCATCGCGATCCTGTCGACCTTGATGATCCCGACCGAGATGCTGGTGATCCCGTGGTATCTGATGAGCCAGCAGTTCGGCTGGCTCGACACCTATTGGGGCATCATGTTCCCCGGGCTGATGACGGCGTTCGGCACCTTCCTGATGAAGCAGTTTTTCGAGACCGTGCCGGATGATTTCATCGAAGCCGCGCGGATCGACGGGCTCAACGAATTGCAGATCTGGTGGACCGTCGCGATGCCGCTGGTCCGGCCCGCCTTGGCGGCGCTGGCGATCTTCGTTTTCCTGGGCAACTGGACCGCCTTCATCTGGCCGTTGATCGTGACCAATTCGGTCGAGATGTACACGCTGCCGGTGGGGCTCAGCTCCTTCGGGGACGAGGCCGATGTCGCCTGGGAGCTGATCATGACCGGTGCCGCGATCTCTACCATCCCGACACTGATCGTCTTCCTCATCTTCCAGCGCTTCATCATCCGCGGCGTGGTCATGGCGGGGCTCAAAGGATGACCGAAGCGATGACCGAGGGGATGGCAGACACGTCCAGGTTTCCCGATCCGACCTACCGCGACACCGTGCTGGCGCCGCTGTTCGAGGGCGTCAAACGCCACTACGCGGGTCATATGGGGGCGATCAACCGCGCGCATCTGGTGATGCTGGCGGAAACCGGCATCCTGCCCGCGGACGACGCCCGCCGGATTGCCGGCGCCCTCCGTGACATCGACGCCGAGGTGGATATCGCCGCGCTCAGCTACACCGGCGAGTTTGAGGATTACTTCTTTCTCGTCGAGGCCGCATTGCGGGACCGTCTGGGCGATCTCGGCGGCGCGCTGCACACGGCACGCTCGCGCAACGATATGGATCACACGCTGTTCAAGATGGCCTTGCGCGAGAAGGCCGAGACCATGCAGGCGCAGATCCTGCACCTCGCCGACGCGCTCATCGCCAAGGCCGAGGCCGAGAAAAGCACCCTGATTGTCGCCTATACCCACGGCCAGCCGGCGCAGCCCTCGACCTTCGGGCATTACCTCGGCGCGGCCGTGGAGGTGCTGCTGCGCGATGCCGCCCGGCTCGACGCCGCGATAGAAGCGCTTGGGGCTTGCCCGATGGGGGCCGCGGCGATCACCACCTCCGGCTTCCCGATCGACCGGGCCCGGGTTGCCGACCTGCTCGGCTTCGAGGACCCGCTGCTCAATTCCTATGGCTGCATCGCCGCGGTCGACTATGTGACCGGGCTCTACAGCGCGATCAAGCTGGTGTTCCTGCACCTCGGCCGCCTGATCCAGGACCTGGCCTTCTGGTCCGCCTTCGAGGTCGGCCAGCTCTACGTGCCCAACAGCCTGGTCCAGGTCAGCTCGATCATGCCGCAGAAACGCAATCCGGTGCCGATCGAGCACATGCGGCATCTCTCGAGCGTCACCGTCGGGCGCTGCGACATGGTCGTGAACACGATGCACAACACGCCGTTCACCGACATGAACGACAGCGAAGGCGAGGTGCAGCAGGCGGGTTACGGCGCCTTCGAAAGCGGTGGCCGGGTGCTTGAGCTTCTGGCCGTGATGCTGCCGGCCTGCTCGATCAACGACACCCGCGTGCGCGCCACGACCGAGGCCGCCTGCATTACCATCACCGAGCTTGCCGACACGCTGGTGCGCGATGAAGGCCTGAGCTTCCGCCAGGCGCATGAGATCGCGTCACGGACCGCGGCTGCGGTGATCCGCGACGGCACGGCGCTTGGGCAGGGCCATACCGCCTTCGCCGCCGCCTTCCGCGCAGAGACCGGACAGGAGACGGGGCTGACTGCCGCCGCTTTCGAGACCGCCACCGCGCCCGAAACCTTCGTTGCCCGGCGCGATCGTCCGGGTGGCCCCGCACCGAAAGCGCTCGCGCAGGCGTTCGAAACCTATCGGGCCAGTTCGAGGCGCCTCGCCGATGGGCGCCGGGCCCGTCTTGCCCGCATTTCCGAGGCCGCCGCCGCACTCGGCGGCGCCTTCGACAGACTTCTGGAGACCTGACCCTTGGCCAACCTGCGTATTCGCGACCTCGTGAAAACCTACGACAAGACCCAGGTGCTCCACAGCATCAACCTCGACATCGACGACGGCGAGTTTGTCGTTCTCGTCGGCCCCTCGGGCTGCGGCAAGTCGACCACGCTGCGCCTTGTCGCCGGGCTCGAAGAGGTCTCGAACGGCACCATCGAGATCGCGGGCCGGGTGGTGAACAACCTTGAGCCCAAGGACCGCGATATCGCGATGGTGTTCCAGAACTACGCGATCTACCCGCACATGACCGTGCGCAAGAACATCGGCTTCGGGTTGCGCAGTTCCAAAGCGTCCAAAGCCGAAAAGGACAAGCGCCTCGAAAGCGTCGCCGAGCTTCTCGGTATGACCGAATACCTCGACCGCAAGCCGAGCCAGCTCTCCGGCGGCCAGCGCCAGCGGGTGGCCATCGGCCGCGCCATGGTCCGCGACCCGGCGGTGTTCCTGTTCGACGAGCCGCTGTCGAATCTCGACGCGCAACTGCGCACCCAGATGCGGCTCGAGATCAAGAAGCTGCACCAGCGCGTCGGCTCCACCATCGTCTTCGTGACCCATGACCAGGTCGAGGCGATGACCATGGCAGACCGGATCGTCATCATGAAAGACGGCGACATCCACCAGATCGGCACCCCGGCGGAGGTCTATCACAAACCCGCCAACATCTTCGTCGCCCAGTTCATCGGCGCGCCCTCGATGAACATGATCCCGGGCCGGGTGACGGGCGATGGCACGATCGAACTCGCGACCGGCGGCGGCCTCGCCTTCGAGCGCAGCCTGCCCGAGGGCCGCGAGATCATCCTCGGCATCCGTCCCGAAGACCTGCACCCGGGGCAGGCGAGCGGGGTGATCGAGGGCAGCGTCAATGTGCGCGAACCCCTCGGGCACGAAACGCTCATCTATGTCGGCACCTCGAACGGCGATGTGATCGCCAAAGCCGATGGCCGGACCCCGCCCGAGATCGGCGAGACCGTGCAGCTCGGCGCCGACCCGGAGAACCTGCACATCTTCGATGCCGCAACCGGCGAGGCGCTGGCGTGAGCGACCGTCCGGTGGTCCTCTCGGTGGGGCGGCTGTACTGCGACCTCATCTTCACCGACCTTCCGCGTATGCCGACGATGGGAACCGAGGTCTATGCCGGTGGTTTCGGGGTCCATGCCGGCGGCGGTGCGTTCATCACGGCGGCGCATCTGGCCGCGCTTGGCCATGTCTCGGCGCTGGCGGCGATGCTGCCGCCACAACCGTTCGGTGGGCTGCTCACGCGCGACCTCGCGCGTACCGGGATCGACCTCGGGCTCTGCCACACCCAACCGGCCGGAGACGATCCGCAGGTGACCGTGGCGCTGGTCGGCGCGGGCGACCGCGCCTTCGTGTCGCGGCGGTCGGGGCCGGCCTTTCCGCCGCTGGACGTCGGCGACCTCAGGGCAATCCGCGCCACCCATGTGCATATCGGCGAATTGGCCACGCTGATCGAACGTCCCGACATCATCGAGGTCGCTCGCGGCGCCGGGGCGACGATCTCGCTCGATTGCAGCTGGGACGAAGGGCTTGCCGCGGCCGACATATTCCAGGCCGTCGCGCGGGTCGATCTGTTCCTGCCCAACGAGACGGAGGTGCGTCACCTCGACGATATCGGCGTTCCGGCCTCGCTCTTCCCGCTAACGGCGATCAAACAGGGCGCAGCGGGGGCCACGGTTCTGGTCGACGGCGCGCGGATCCAGCTGCCCGCAGAACCGGTTACCGTGGTCGACACAACCGGCGCGGGCGACGCCTTCAACGCCGGTTTCATAAGCGCCTGGCTTGGCGGCGCACCGCCCGAGGCGTGCCTGCGGGCGGGAAACGCGCAAGGGGCGCGGGCGATCACACGGCGGGGCGGATTTCACGCTGCCGGCGTGGGGCCGCAGTAGCGTCCGCGCGCGACCGGGTTTTCGGATCAGGCAGCCGGGTCGGGCACAGGCGCACGGGGGGCCGCGCGCTCCCGGCTTCATCGACAGCACCTCCGTCAAACCGCAGTTTCCCCGCACGA
>DQCI01000246.1:16705-23580 GCA_003545125.1 Paracoccaceae bacterium | reverse complement strand
CCGCAGCGCCGGGTTGGGTCTCGCCGCCAGTCACATCGCTCGCTCTCTCGCTTCGCGGTTTTTCGCATCTGAGAAGCAACTTTGATTGATCGAAGACAAATCCCGTGCCAGAAGCACCCGGCAATTCCTGACCCTGGGGGGAACACGAGAGAAGATGGCCCGCCTCGCCGCGATCACGGATGTTTCAGGACGCCGCGACGCCCGGATCGGCGGCGCGTTGTCGGTGGGTGCGGCCCTGTTCTGGCCAGTCCAGGCGGCGGTGATCGCGGCCGTTCTGGCCGGTCTTCTCGTTGGAGAAAGCCCGCTCGCGCCGCTCCTCGCCGCCGGGCTCTATTTCGGGTTGGCGCTGCTGCGAAGTGCGGTCGAGGGCAGCGCTCAAAGCCACCTGCACCGGTACAGTGCGACGGTTCTGACCGGGCTGCGGCGCGAGATCGTGCAGGTCGAGGCCCGCGCCGCCACGCCGTCGGCGATCGGCGACGGCGGTGCGCTGGCGGCACTCACGGCGGAAAAGCTGGAGGCGCTGCGCCCCTATCTGTTGCGCTACCGTCCGGCCCGCCTGCGCTCCGCCGTGCTGATTCCGGCGATCCTCGCGATTTCGCTGTGGCACAGCTGGGCCGTGGGGGTGGTGCTGATCCTGGCGGGTCCATTGATCCCGCTCTTCATGGCGCTGGTGGGCTGGGCGGCCAAGGAGGCCAGCGCCCGGCAGATGGGCGAGATCGGCCAACTGAGCGACCTTCTGGTCGACCGCCTCGTCGCGCTGGCGGACCTCAGGCTGATCGGGGCCGGCCCTGCGGTCGTCGACAGTTTCCACACCGCCTCCGAAACCCTGCGCGCGCGCACGATGGCCGTGCTCAGGATCGCCTTCCTGTCGTCGACCGTGCTCGAGCTTTTCGCCGCGCTGGGCGTGGCGATGGTCGCCGTCTGGGTCGGCTTCGCGCTTCTGGGTGCGCTCGCCTGGGGCACCTGGGGGGCGCCGCTCACACCCTTTGCGGGGATCTATCTCCTGCTGCTCGCGCCCGAGTACTTCCAGCCGCTGCGCGATCTCGCCGCCGCCTGGCACGACAAGGCCGCGGCCGAGGCGGTTATCGACGAGATCGAGGCCTGGAAGAGCGAGACGCGCGCCGAGATCATGGGGCTTGGCGAGCTGTCGGTCGGAGGGCGGGTGATTGGTCCGATCCGCCTTGAAGGCGTGGCCGCGGCCCGGGGTGCCCGGGTGATCCGCTACCCCGACCTCACCATCGCAGCAGGCGACCGCATCGCCGTCATGGGTCCGAGCGGTTCGGGCAAGACCACGCTTCTGCGGCTCCTCGCCGGGTTGGAACGCCCCGTCGAAGGGGTCGTGACGGTGGACGGTACGGCGCTGTCGGAGGAAAATGTGGCAGGCTGGCGGGCCGGCCTCGGCTGGATGCCGCAGGCGCCGCATTTCCTCAGCCGGTCGCTCAGGCACAACATCGCGTTCGAGGGCGATCTCGACCCGCAGGTGCTGGCGCAGGCCAAGCTCGAGACCGTGCTCGCGGGCCTTCCCGCAGGGCTCAACACCCCGCTCGGTGAGCTTGGCGCCGGGCTTTCAGGCGGCGAGGCTCGGCGGGCCATGCTGGCGCGCGCGCTGAACGGCCATCCATCGGTCCTGCTTGCCGACGAGCCGACCGCGGATCTTGATGCTGAGACCGCCAACGCGGTCACCGATGCGCTGCTCGACTTCGCGTTCGCGGGGGGTACGCTGATCGTGGCGACCCACGACGAAACCTTGATCGGCAGGCTGGACCGGGTGCTTGACCTTGGCGGGAGTGACCCGGCATGAGGCCGTTCTTCGAGATCGTCTGGCTGCTTGTCCGATCCGAACGGCGCGCTTTGCTACAGGGGCTCGCGCTGTCGATTGTCGTGCTGGTGATGGGGGCGGCGCTGCTCGGCCTTTCGGGCTGGTTCATCACCGCCGCCGCGGCGGCCGGTATGGCGGGGGCCGGCATTCTGTTCAACGTCTTCGTCCCGTCGGCGATGGTGCGCTTCCTGGCGCTCGGCCGCACGATCGCGCGCTACGGCGAGCGGCTGGCGACCCACGACGCCGTGTTGCACGCGCTCGCCGCGCTCCGGCTCGGGCTTCTGCGCGGCCTGCTCGACCGGCCGCACCGCGCGGTCGAACGGCTCCGCGCGGCGGCGTTCCTCAACCGCCTGACCGCGGATGTGGACATGCTGGACGGCGCGCTCCTCAGGCTGGTCCTGCCCGGGCTCGCGGGAACGGTCGTGATCGTGCTGGCCACGGCGATGCTGTGGTGGCTCGTCCACCCGGGCGTCGCGCTGCTGGTCGGGCTCGGCTATATCATCGGGCCGAACCTGGTGTTCCTTCTGGGCCAACGCATCGCCCGCCGTTCGTCGCGCCAAGCCGAGGCGGCCATGCAGGCCACCCGGACGCGGCTCGTCGAGATGGTGGCGGCGCGCGAAGACCTCGCGGTCTATGGCCAGCTGCGCCGGGTGGCCGGCCATATCGAGACGGCGATCGCGCGGCAGGCAGCGGCGCGCGACCGGCTCGAAGCGATCGAGCGCGGCACCGGCCTCAGCCTCGATCTGATCGGCGCGGGCGTCACCGCCGGCGCGCTCGGGCTCGGCGCCTGGTTGGTCGGGCAAGGCCAGATCGAGGCCGCGCGTGCCGCCATCGGGGTCTTCGTTGCGCTCGCCTTGTCCGAGGCGGTGGCCCCGGTGCGCCGCGCGCTGTCCGAGATTGGCGGCATGGTGCAGGCGGCGCGGCGGGTGCGGCCCTCCCTCGACACAGGCAAAACCACGGCTCTTGAGGCGACCGGCCCTTGCGCGCCGGGGCCGTTGCAGCTCGATGCCGTGACCTGTCGGCGCAACGTAACGGGCCCGGCGCTTTTTGCGCCGCTGACACTCACCGTCGGTCCGGGGCAAACCGTTGCGCTGATCGGGCCGAGCGGCGTGGGCAAGAGCACGCTCCTGCTCACTGCCGCCGGCGCCTTGGCACCGGATGCGGGCCGGGTTCGGCTTGGCGACGTGGACGTCATGTCCTGCGAGACCGGCGCTTTGCGGGCCCAGCTTGTGATGGTGCCACAGCGTCACGGGCTGATCTCCGGGACGGTGGCCGAGAACCTGCGGCTCGCAACGCCCGGCGCAGGTGACGATGCGCTCTGGCAGGCGCTTGAGGCCACGTGCCTCGCCGACACCTTGCATACGCGCGGCGGGTTGAACATGCGGCTCGGTCCGAAGGGGGCGGGTCTTTCCGGGGGTGAGGCGCGGCGACTGGTGCTTGCGCGCGCCCTCCTGCGGCAGCCTTCCGTTCTCCTGCTGGATGAGCCGACCGAGGGGCTCGACACGGCGATCTCGGCGCGGGTGATGGCCGGGATTCGCACGGCCTTGCCGGGGGCGGCGATCCTCATCGCGGCTCATCGCAAGACCGAGAGAGAGGCCGCCGATCGTATCGTCGAACTGCGGCACCCGGACGCATAGCGCGCAAATATGCATTTCGGATAAATCTTTAGGCGTAGACCAAATCCATGTCTGAGATGCGGGTCTCAAGCCGCTTTCGTCCACATCTCACACACGCAACACGCGACCTCGGGAGGCCACCAATGGAGATCGGACTGGTCGAACTGTCACGCCTGCAATTTGCGATGACAGCGATGTATCACTTCCTCTTCGTGCCGCTCACGCTGGGTCTTTCGATCCTCGTGGCGATCATGGAGACCGTTTATGTCATGACCGGCCGCCCGATCTGGCGGCAGATGACGAAATTCTGGGCCATGTTGTTCGGCATCAACTTCGTGCTCGGCGTGGCCACCGGCCTCACCATGGAGCTCCAGTTCGGGATGAACTGGAGCTACTACAGCCATTACGTCGGTGACATCTTCGGTGCACCGCTCGCCATCGAGGGTCTGATGGCCTTCTTCCTCGAAGCCACCTTCGTCGGCCTCATGTTCTTCGGCTGGGACAAGCTCAGCCGAGTGCAACACGCGGTGGTGACCTGGCTGGTCGCCATCGGGTCCAACTTCTCGGCGCTGTGGATCCTGATCGCCAACGGCTGGATGCAGAACCCGGTCGGCGCCGAGTTCAACCCCGACACGATGCGCATGGAAATGACGTCGTTCTTCGAGGTGCTGTTCAACGAGGTGGGGCAAGCCAAGTTCGTCCATACCGTGTCTGCCGGCTACGTGACCGGGAGCGTTTTCGTGATCGGTGTCTCGGCGCTCTATCTGCTTCAGAACCGGCACAAGGACCTCGCGCGCCGGTCGATCGCGGTGGCTTCCGCCTTCGGGCTCGCCTCGGCGCTGTCGGTGGTCGTGCTCGGCGATGAGAGCGGCTATTCGGCCACCCATACCCAGAAGATGAAACTCGCCGCGATCGAGGCGATGTGGCACACCGAGCCGGCCCCGGCCTCGTTCACCCTCATCGGCTTCCCCGACCAAGAGGCGCGCGAGACCCACTACGCGGTCCATATCCCCTGGGCCATGGGCCTCATTGGCACCCGCAGCCTGACCAAGGAGATCGAGGGGATCGCGGAACTGGTCGCCGGGTCGGAGGCCAAGATCCGCGACGGGCTGATCGCCTACGATGCGCTGATGACGATCCGTGAGCAGCGCGAGGCGACGCCCAAGGAGGTGCGCGACACGTTCGAGGCGCATTCCGACAACCTCGGCTATGCGCTTTTGCTCAAACCTTACCTCGACGATCCGCGCGCCGCGACGGAGGAACAGATCACTTTGGCGGCCGAGGATACGATCCCGGGTGTCGCGCCGCTGTTCTGGGCCTTCCGGATCATGGTCGGGCTCGGGTTCAGCTTCATCGCGGTCATGCTGTATTTCTTCTGGCGGGCCTCGTTCAAGAAGATGCACTTTCCGCGCTGGTCGCTCTACGCCGCGGTTGCGATCATCCCGACACCCTGGATCGCCATCGAGCTGGGCTGGTTCGTCGCCGAGTTCGGCCGCCAGCCTTGGACCGTGGACGGCGTGCTGCCGACCGCACTGAGCGCCTCGCACCTGAGCGTCGCCGACTTGCTCATCACGCTTGCGGGTTTCCTCACTCTCTACACGGTGCTGTTCGTGATCGAGATGAGCCTGATGGTGAAGTACATCCGCAAGGGCCCGTTCCAGGACGTCGCCGAAACGGATGCCTGGCAGGCCGCCCATGAAACCCGGCTGCGTTCGCAGGCAGCCCCCGGCACAACCCCCGCGGAGTAAGTGACATGATCCTTTTCGAACTGATCGAGTACGACATCCTTCGCGTGATCTGGTGGGTGCTTCTCGGTGTGCTGCTGATCGGCTTCGCCCTGACGGACGGGTTCGACATGGGCGTCGGTGCGCTCCTGCCCTTCGTCGCCAAGACCGACATCGAACGCCGGGTGGCGATCAACACCGTCGGTCCGGTGTGGGAAGGCAATCAGGTGTGGTTCGTGCTCGGCGGCGGTGCCATCTTCGCCGCCTGGCCGCCGCTCTATGCGGTGAGCTTCTCGGGCTTCTACCTCGCGATGTTCGTGATCCTCGCGGCGATGATCCTGCGCCCCGTCGGCTTCAAGTACCGCTCCAAGCGCGACAGCCAGGCCTGGCGCGATGGCTGGGACTGGGCGTTGTTCATCGGCGGCGCGGTGCCCGCACTCCTGTTCGGCGTGGCGGTGGGCAATGTCCTGCTCGGCGTGCCCTTCTACCTCACCGAAGATCTGATGCCGATGTACGAGGGCAACGCGCTCGTCAAGTTCGTCGGCCTCCTGCGGCCCTTCGGGCTCTTGGCTGGCGTGGTTTCTCTGTCGATGCTTATCCTGCACGGCGCCGCCTGGCTGAGCCTGAAAGCGTCGGGCGTGGTCGCGATCCGGGCGCGCGAGATCGGCACCTGGGCCGGGGTGGTGGCCTTGGTTACCTACGCGCTGGCGGGGCTCTGGCTGGCGGTCGGCATCGACGGGTTCACGCTCGGCGAGGTCGCGGCCAACGGCCCGTCGAACCCGCTCTATTCCGAGGTGACACGCGGCGGCAGCTGGCTGGGCGCCTACGCCGCGCGGCCCTGGATCGCCATCGCCCCGGCGATGGGATTCGCTGGCATCGCGCTCGCCGTGCTCGGGTTGCGGGCCGGTCGCGAGGTCTCGACGCTGCTGTGGTCGAAGCTCGGGATCACCGGCATCATTTCCTCGGTCGGGTTGACGATGTTTCCTTTCATCCTGCCCTCGACCGTCGACTCCAACAGCTCGCTCACCGTCTGGGATGCCTCGAGTTCGCACCAGACCCTGTTCGTGATGCTGGTGGCGACCGCCATCTTCTTGCCGCTGATCCTCGCCTACACCGCCTGGGTCTACAAGGTGCTGTGGGGCAAGGTCACGGTGGAAGACATCACCGACACGGCCTATTGAGGAGGCCTGCATGACCTGCCAACTCATCGAAAGCTCCAATGCGGCCGCGAAAGCGGTCGCACCGGGGGCCAGGCTATCGCAAGCGGCCGAGGCCGCGCTGCGCGATGCGCACGGCGCAGAAACCCACGTCGGCGCAAGCTACGCGGCGATCGTTGCCCAATATGGGCCGGTTGCGCCCTTCGACAAACTTCTCAAGGCCGAACGGCGTCACGCCGCAGCGCTCGCGACGATGATGAAGGCCTACGGGCTCGCGGTGCCGAAAAACGCCTGGGGATCCGAAGCCAAACCGCTCGTGCCGCTTCCCGACACCGTTGAGGCGGCCTGTGCCGCCTGCGCCGAGGCCAGGGCCGCCGATGTGCGCCAGTACGACGATGTCCTGATCCCGGCCGTGACAGGGGTCCCGGGCCTCGTCGAGCTTTTCAGCGCCCTGCGCGACCGTGCGCGCGACCGTCACCTGCCGGCTTTCCAGCGCGGCATGGACGGCGGGCACGCGGTGCCGCACCTGCACGGGCATCCCCACCACCACTCCGACGGG
>DQCI01000246.1:8689-16663 GCA_003545125.1 Paracoccaceae bacterium | reverse complement strand
GCCCACGAACACGCTCACGGCGGTCGCGATCATCACCGCTGCGGCCAGACCCACGCAAAAGGACACTGACATGTGGTATTTCGCCTGGCTTCTCGGCTTGCCGCTCGCCGCGCTCTTCGCTGTGCTCAACGCCATTTGGCTGGAGATGCGCACCGATGCCTGTTTNNTCCGAGGAGGGCGATTGCCCCGATGGGGAGCACAGGCATTGAAGGCGAGGGGCGTGTGTCCCTGATTTGCCCCCTGCCGGCCCGGCCCGGGTGTTGGAAGCATCGCGGGCCCGGTTTCGTTCCGATGCCGGAGCAGGGAGGCCGGAGCAGGGAGGTCAGTGCCGTCGGCGAATACTGTCCGGACGTCCGGTGAGCGAAAGGCGGGCATCGTTGCGGGCCTGGCGCGATACCACCTTGCCTTTCGAGATCACCCAGAGCCGGTCGGGCCGCAGTCGCACCGCTTCGATCGGGTCGCCCGCGTCGAGCACGACCAGCGAGCCCACCGCGCCTTCATGCAAGCCGTAGCCCTCGAGGCCGATGATCGACGCGTTCCCCTCTGTGACCATGTCGAAGCATCGCCGCATCTCCTCCGGCGACGTCATCTGTGCGACGTGCAGCCCCATGAAGGCGACGTCGAGCATGTCGGCGGTGCCCAGCGAATACCACGGATCGCGCACGCAATCCTGGCCCCAGCCGACGGGGATGCCCATGGCCTGCATTTCCTTGACCCGCGTCAGCCCGCGCCGCTTCGGATAGCTGTCGTGACGGCCTTGCAGGACGATGTTGATGAGCGGGTTCGGGATCGCCGCCACCTGCGCCTCCGCGATCAGCGGCAGAAGCTTGGACACGTAGTAATTGTCCATCGAATGCATCGACGTGAGGTGCGACCCCACCACCCGGCCCCCGAGCCCGAGCCGCTGCGTCTCGTAAGCGAGCGTCTCGATATGGCGGCTCGCGGGGTCGTCGGTCTCGTCGCAATGCATGTCGACCGGCAGGCCGCGGTCGGCGGCGATCTCGCAAAGATCACGCACCGAGGCACGGCCATCTTCCATCGTGCGCTCGAAATGCGGGATACCCCCGACCACGTCGACGCCCATGTCGAGCGCCCGGATCAAATTTTCGCGCGCGCCCTGCGCCCGGTAGAGCCCGTCCTGCGGGAAGGCGACGAGCTGGAGATCGAGGTAGTCCTTCACCTTCTCGCGCACCTCGATGAGCGCGGTGACGCCGCGCAGATGCGCGGGCGTGGTGTCGACATGGCTGCGGATCGCGAGCAGCCCCTGGCTCACCGCCCAGTCGCAATAGGCGAGTGCGCGCGCGACCATCTCGTCAACCGTCGCCTGCTCGCGCAGCTCGCCCCAAAGCGCGATGCCTTCGAGCAGGGTTCCGCTCGCGTTGATCCGGGGCGTGCCGTAGGAGAGCGTCGCGTCCATGTGGAAATGCGGGTCGACGAAGGGCGGCGCGACGAGGTCGCCGCTGGCGTCGATCACTTCGCGGGCCGTGCTGCCGAACAGCTCGCCAACGGCGGCGATGAACCCGTCCCTGATCCCGATGTCGGCCTGACGTCCATCTGGCAACACGCCGCCTTTCACCAGAATATCGAACTCGGCCATCAGCGTTCTCCGCGGTTGTAGGGCACCATCAGCGCCGCCGGCACATTGGCGCGGCGCGACATCAGCACAAGGGCAAGGATCGAGAGGATGAAGGGGATCATCAAGAACACCTGGTAGGGGATCTCGGCGCCAAGCGCGGTCTGTTGCAGCCGGACCTGGAGCGCGTCGAAGGCCGCGAACAGCAGCGCACCGAGCAGCGCCTTCCAGGGCGACCAGGCGCCGAAAACCACCAGCGCAATAGCGATCCAGCCGCGTCCGTTGATCATCTCGAAGAAGAAGGAGCTGAAGGCCGACATGGTGAGAAACGCCCCGCCCACCGCCATCAATCCCGACCCCGCCACCACCGCGCCGATCCGCACGGCCGCGACCGAAAGACCCTGCGCCTCGACCGCGGAGGGGTTTTCGCCCGCTGCCCGCACCGCGAGCCCCAGCGGCGTGCGGTAGAGCGTGAGGGCGGTCAGAGCGACGACGCCGAAAGCCAGGTAGGTGAGCGCCGTCTGCGAGAACAGCGCCTCGCCGATGAAGGGAATGTCGGACAGGCCGGGAATGTGGAGCGGCTGGAACGGCTCGATCCGCGGCGGCGAGGTCACCTCCGGCAGGCTGAGCCGGTAGGCATAGTAACTCGACGAGGTGGCGAGCAGGGTGATCCCGAGGCCGACGACATGTTGCGACAGGCTGAACACCACCGTGAATACGGCATGGAGCAGCCCGAAACCCATGCCGACCAGCAGCGCCACACCCACGCCCCACCACAGCCCGGCACCGGAATAGACCGCCATCCAGCCGGCGAACGCGCCGGCCACCATGATCCCCTCGATCCCGAGGTTGAGGATGCCCGCGCGCTCGCAGATCAGCTCGCCCATGGTGGCGAAGATCAGCGGCGAGGCGATGCGCAGAACGGCGGCCCAGAAGCTTGCGGAGATGAGGATATCGACGATCTCGCTCATCCGCGCACCATCCGAAAGCGCGTGAAGGCCAGTGCCAGCACCATGCACAAGAGCGCGACGGCAACGAGGATGTCGGCGATATAGGTCGGCACATCGGCCGCCCGGCTCATCGAGTCGGCGCCCACGAATATCCCTGCGACAAACAGCGCTGTCGCGATGACGCCAAGCGGGTGGAGGAGGGCGAGCATGGCGACGATGATGCCGGTGTAGCCAAAGCCCGGCGAGACATCGAGCGTGAGGTTGCCGCGCAGCCCCGCCACTTCCGAGAAGCCGGCGAGCGCCGCAAGCCCGCCGGAGATCAGCGCGGTCTTGACCATCACCCGGCCGACGGGCACGCCGGCAAAGGCGGCGGCTTCGGCGTTTTGCCCGACCGCGCGGATCTCGTAGCCCAGCGTCGTGCGTGCCTGCAACACCCAGACCGCGACGGCCGACAGGATCGCGAGGCCGAAGCCCCAATGCAGCCGCAGCCCCTCGACCAGCCTCGGCAGCCGGGCGCCGCGCGGGATCGGCTCCGACTTCGGCCAGCCCATCCCCATCGGGTCTTTCAGCGGGCCTTCGAGCAGCATCGAGACGAAGAGCAACATGATGAAGTTGAACAACAGCGTGGTGACCACCTCGTCGACCCCGAGCCGGGTCTTGAGCAGGACCGGTCCGAGCAGCACCAGCGCGCCTGCGGCAATCGCCGCCAGGGCCATCAGCGGGATCAGCACCGGCCCCGGAAGCCCGAGCTTCGTGCCGACAATCACGGTCGCCAGAGCGCCCGCGTAGAGCTGCGCCTCGGCGCCGATGTTCCACAGCTTGGCGCGGAACGCGACGGCGACGGCGAGGCCTGTGAAAATCAGCGGCGTCGCCCGGTTCAGGGTTTCGAGCAAGGCGAATTTGGAGCCCGCAGCCCCCTTCAGGATCAGCCCGAAGGTCGCGAACGGGTCGGCCCCGGCGGCAAGCGCCAGCAGCCCGCCGATGATGAAAGTCAGCGCCAATGCGAACACCGGCGGGCCGAACCGGCGCAGGGGTGACGGTCTGGCGATCGCTTCAAGCCGCATTGTCGTATCCTTGTCCCGCCATCCATTGCCCGAGCTCGGCGGGCGTCTTGCTGCCACGCGCGAACTCCGGCGAAAGCCGGCCTTCGGAGATCACCCGGATCACGTCCGACAGCGCGATGATCTCGTCGAGGTCTTCCGAGATCAGCAGCACCGCGGCACCGGCGTCGCGCGCCGCGATCAGGCGTTCCTGCACGTAGGTGACCGCGCCGATATCGAGCCCGCGCACCGGCTGGTTGGCGAGGATGATCTTCGGGCCGTTCTCAAGCACCCGGCCGAGGATCAGCTTTTGCATGTTGCCGCCCGAAAGCAGGCGGATGCGGGTGTCGGGCCCCGGGCAGCGCACGTCATGGGTGTCGATGATCTCCAACGCTTGCGCCTCGGCCGCGCGCCAGTCCATCCAGCCGCGCCGGCTCACCGGCGGCAGATTGTAGTTCTCCAGCACCGCGTTCTCGGTCAGGGTGAAATCGGCGATCGTCCCGGTCGTGTGCCGGTCTTCGGGGATCCGCCCGATCCCCGCCTTCAGCGCCTTGCGCGGCGACCAGGGCCCGACCGGCTCGCCCGCCAGCGACATCGTCCCGTCCGACGGGGTGACGAGGCCCGACAGAAGGGCTGCCAGCGCGCCCTGTCCGTTGCCCGAGACCCCGGCAAGTCCGGTGATCTGCCCCGCTTTCAGGTCCAGCGTCACGCTGTCGAGCCCGGTCCGGCTGCCGTCAGCCGGCGTGCTGACCGCGTCGAGCGACAACAGCACCGCGCCGGGCCGCGCGCCCGAGGGGTCCGGCGCTTCGATCTCGGCCCCGACCATCATGTGCGCAAGCCCGTGGCGGTCGGTCTCGGCCGTCGTCATGCTGCCCACCAGCTTGCCATGACGCAGCACCAGCACCCGGCTGGATATGGTCATCACCTCGTGCAGCTTGTGGCTGATGAAGATCACCGAAAGCCCCTTGGCCACGGCCTTGCGCATGGTCTCGAACAGCGCGTCGGTCTCCTGCGGTGTCAGCACCGCGGTGGGCTCGTCGAGGATGAGAATGCGCGCGTCGCGGTAAAGCGCCTTGAGGATCTCCACCCGCTGGCGCTCGCCGACCGAGAGGGTCGACACCGGCGCATCCGGGTGCACCGCCAGCCCGAAATCGCGGCTGAGTTTCGCCACCTTCTCGCGCGCGGCGCGCCGCCCCAGCATCGGTTTCCACAAGGGCTCGGTGCCGAGCAGGATGTTTTCGAGCACGGTGAGGTGACCGGCGAGGGTGAAGTGCTGGTGCACCATGCCGACACCGGCTTTCAGCGCCGCCCCGGGGTGACCCGGGGGCAGGGTTTTTCCAAACACTTCCACGCTGCCCTCATCAGCCGTGTAATGGCCGAACAGGATATTCATCAGCGTCGTCTTGCCGGCCCCGTTCTCGCCCAGGAGCGCCACGACCTCGCCGCGCACCAGCTCGAAACTGATGTCGTCATTGGCCGTAAGCGCGCCGAAGCGCTTGGTGATGCCGGAAAGGCGCAGGACGGGACCGCCCTGCGCCGCGTTGTCCGTGGACATCAGGAGGACATCGGCTCTTCGTCGTTGATCTCGACGGAAAAGTCGCCCGCCGCGATCGCGGCCTGCTTCGCGGCCACCATCGCAAGTGCTGCCTCGGGGACCTTGCCCTCGAACGTGCCGAGCGGCGCCAGTGAGCAGCCGCCTTCCTTCATGAAGGAATAGAGGCCGTAGTTGGCGGCGGCGAAACTGCCGTCGGCGACCGCGGCAAGGGCTGCCTGCAGCGTCGGTTCGAAATGCCAGATCGCCGAGGCGACCACGGTGTCGGGGTACTCGCTCTGCGTGTCGATCACATTGCCGATGGCGAGAATGCCCTTTTCCTTGGCCGCATCCGACACGCCGAAGCGTTCGGCATAGAGCAGATCGGCGCCGTTCTCGATCATCGCGAAGGCGGTTTCCTTGGCCTTGGGCGGATCGAACCAGGAGCCGATGAAGCTGACCTGGAAGCTGGCGTCGGGCTTGATCTCCTTCACGCCCGCCATGAAGGCGTGCATCAAGCGGTTGACCTCGGGGATCGGGAAGCCGCCGACCATGCCGATATGGCCTGTTTCGGTCATCGCGCCCGCGATGATGCCGGAAAGATACGAGGCGTCCTGGATGTAGTTGTCGAACACCGAGAGGTTCGGATAGGCCGGGTCGTCGAGGAAGGACGAGCCCAACAGGAAGGCGGTGTCGGGATAGTCGAGCACCACTTCACGGGCTTCCTGTTCGACGCCGAATATCTCGCCGACGATCAGATCGACGCCGCTCTCGGCATATTCGCGCATCACCCGCGGATAGTCGGTGTTGGCGGTGTTTTCCGAATAGCTGTAGTCGATCTGGCCCGCGGCCTTCGCGGCTTCGGCGGCGATATGAATGCGGCTCACCCATTGCTGTTCCACGGGCACGGTATAGATGCCCGCAACCTTGATCGGATCCTGGGCCAGGAGCCGGCCGGGCAGTGCGGCCGCGCCGGTGAGCGTCAGGGCGCCGACGCCCCCCTTGAGAAGCCCGCGGCGGCTGAGGCGTCCGAAATGTTGGCTGGTGGTGCGATGGTGCATGGATAAATCCCCCGATGTGCAACTGGCAGCATCCTATTCATGAGGCATTCCACCGGTCCAGGGAAGGCCTGATCGGATCAGGTGATCTCGCAGGCCAACGCCGGAACTGCCCAAAAATTGGTCGTGCGGACCGGATCCGCCCCACAATCGGCGCGGCGCGTGATCGCGAAACACGCGGGGCGCGGGTCCGGTCCGCACGCGCTGCCGGGCGGGGGCCGACCCGGTGTTGCGGTGTGGATGGGGCGGCGCGCCCGTCCCGCTAGCCCGCGCCTGCGCGCTTCACGAAGGATTGACGGCACACCCCACGCCCCGGGGTCACGTGGACCTCGGATTGTCTGACGGAGGTGCTACTGTCACCTAGGTGCGGTGCCGCGTCATCAGCGCCGCGACCCGACGTGCGAAAGGAGAACCCGACATGTCGATCCCCTCCTTCAGCCGCCGTGGCCTCGTCCTCACCGGGGCCTCTGCCGCCCTCACCGCCGCCTCCGGGCTGCGTCTGCCCGCTCACGCGGCGGGACTGGCGCCGACGTCGTCGATGCGCGGCGGGGCGAACAACGACCTGCCGGGCGCCGAGATCGTCGAGCGGATCGGGGGCGGCGGCTTCTGGATGACGGGCAGCGTGCGCCGGGCGGGCGACGGTGCGCTGCTGGCCGGTCAGCGCATCCAGATCTGGGCCCATACGACCGAGGGCCACGAGCGCGACCCGCACAGCCACGGCGCCACCCTCACCGACGAAAGCGGCATCTTCCGCCTCGAGATGCCGCAGATCGTGCCCGCCTTCGGCCAGCCCCACGGCCACCTCGCCCATGACAGCGGTGGGTTCAAGACCGTCTTCCTGCGGCCCGTCATGGCCAGCGCGCGCGACACAAGCCTGGACGCGCATTTCATCCTGGAGCCCGCCTGACCTTGCGGGACGCGGGCGGGACNNGCGGGGCTGATCTGGGCCGCCCTCGTCCTGGCCGTCGCCGTGCCGCTCACGGCTGCGGCAGGCAGCCCGCTGCTCGCCTGGCGCCAACCGGTCCACATCGCCGCCGGGTTCGCCGGGGTCCTCGGCCTGTCGGCCCTCCTGGTGCAGCCGATGCTGATCGGCGGCTTTCTCCCCGGCCTGTCACCCACCCGTGCGCGGCATCTCCATCGTTGGACCGGCAGCCTCCTGGCGCTGTGCGTGGTGCCGCATGTCGCCGGGCTCTGGATCACCAGCCCGCCGGATGTGATCGACGCCCTCACCTTCACCTCGCCGACGCCCTTCTCGGCTTGGGGCGTGATCGCGATGTGGGCGGTTTTCGCCACCGCGTTCCTGGCCGCGCTGCGCCGCCGGCCGCGGCCGGTGCCGCGCACCTGGCGGCGGGCGCACACGGCCCTCGCCGTGGTCATCGTGATCGGCAGCGTGGTCCATGCGCTGCTGATCGAGGGCACGATGGAGCGCCTGTCCAAGGCGGTTCTGTGCCTGCTGGTCGTCGCCGCGACGGCAAAAACCCTGAGCGATCTGCGACGCCGGACCCGGGCGTGACCGGGCGCGCGGGTGGCCCCGGGGATGCCGCGCCGAGGCCCGGCGGGACCAACGCACGGTTCAGCGCACGATTATGTGAAGCCCCCAGGACAATGCACGCCGCCTCGCCGGGTGCAAAAGCTGTGCTATGCTTTCCACTGGGTATTTGATGCCGCGACCGGTTTCAGGGTTGGCGCGGGGAATTTCTGGGAAAGGGAGTGCAACATGAGACTTTGCCCGACGGTATGTGCCATCGCCGCGGGGGTGGCGATGGTCTTTTCGAGCGGCGGGGCCACGGCCCAGATCATCAATTCGGCCCCAGCGCAGGCC
>DQCI01000246.1:1979-8654 GCA_003545125.1 Paracoccaceae bacterium | reverse complement strand
ATCATCGTGAAGTTCGCCGACGGGGCCGAGCCCGGCGCGGTCATGGCGGCGGCGGTCGCGGGCGACAGGGAATCCTACCGCGACGGCGCCGCTTTCGACTTCGCCGCGCAGAGCACCGGAGCCACCCTCGTCGATCTCAGCGCGGCCGCGATCCAGACCGAGAGCAATGTCGGCCGTTTCGGGGTGGAACGGATCGGCGGTACGGAATCGTCCCGAACCCAACCGCTCGACGCGCTCATCGAGCGGCTCAACGCCGATCCGCGGGTGGAATACGCGCAGAAGAACTACCTGATGCAACCGTTCCAGTCCTCGGACCTGATCAACGACATCATCGGCGGGCGCAAACCGCCGAACGATCCCTATCTCGAGTTTCAGTGGCACCTGAAGCGGCACGGCGACAGCCTTACCGCCGACAGCGCCCCCGGCGCGGTCAATTTCCCGGCCGCCTGGGAAAAGCACACGCCGCAGCGCAACGTGGTCGTGGCGGTGATCGACACCGGCCAATTGTACGACCACGACGACGTGAATAGCGCCCTCCTCCTGCCGGGCTACGATTTCGTCTCCGACCCGTTCGTCGGCAATGATGGCGACGGGCGCGACGCCGATGCCACGGATGTGGGCGACGCCTCCGGGATCGACGATTGTTTCCCGGGGTCGCAGGCAAGCGACAGTTCCTGGCACGGCAGCCATGTCTCGGGGATCGCCGGCCTCGCGTCCACGGACAACGATCTCGGCATCGCAAGCCCGGTGCCCTCCGGCATCGCCTTCGTGCCGATCCGCGCCCTCGGGCGCTGCGGAGGTTACACGACCGACCTCGTCGATGCGGTGTTGTGGGCCGCTGGCTTCGAAGTGCCCGGCGCCCCGCCCAACCAGAACCCCGCTCTGGTCATCAACGCAAGCTTCGGCGGCCCGTCGGCCGGGTGCGATCCGGCCTTCCGCGACGCGCTCGCCCAGCTCAAGGCGAAGGGCGCGGTGCTGGTCGCGGCGGCGGGCAATGAAACCGACGACAGCCAGTATTACAGCCCCTCCGGGTGCACCGACGCCTTCACCGTCGCGGCCTCCGACATGATGGGCGCGCTCGCGCCCTATTCGAACTTCGGCGACAAGGTGGATATCCTCGCCCCCGGTGGCGACGTCAGCCAGGACCTCAACGGCGACGACTATGCCGATGGCATCCTCAGCATCGTCGCCGATGGCTATTCTTTCTATAACGGCACCTCGATGGCCGCGCCGCTGGTGTCAGCGGCGATCGCGCTCGCGCTCACCCACAACCCGGGCTGGTCGGTGGACGACGCGATGCGCCGCCTTACCTCGTCCGCAATGGCCCGGTCGGGCACGCAATGCGCAGAACCCTGCGGTGCCGGGCTGATGGACGTGTCCGGCCTGCTCGACTACTGACCGACCCTGCGGCACCATCCGGTGGCGTGGACTTGAACCAGGAGCGGGTCCGGCATCCGGGGCCGGCTTCCGTATGGGAGGCACCATGGCACTTACGGACCAGACCCCGCTCAACGCGGGCTTCGACGCGACATCCGGCAGCGAAGACGTGCTGGCGGGGATCGACCTCACCGGCAAGACGGTGATCGTCACCGGCGGCTACAGCGGGCTCGGGTTCGAGACCACGCGGGCGCTGGCGGGGCACGGCGCGCGGGTGGTGGTACCCGCCCGTTCGGCCGCGCGGGCCGAGGCGGCGCTGGCGGAACTCGGCGACAGCGTGTCCACCGCCACGATGGACCTTGCCGACATCGCCTCGGTGCGCGCCTTCGCGCAAGCGTTCACAGATGATCACGACAAGCTCGATCTGCTCATCAACAATGCCGGTGTCATGGCGAGCCCCGAGGGGCGGGTCGGGCCTGGTTGGGAATCGCAGTTCGGCATCAATCACATGGGCCATTTCGCCCTGACCAAGGCGCTGATGCCGATGATGGCGGCGACAGACGGCGCGCGGGTAGTCGCGTTGTCGTCGATGGCGCACCGCAACTCGGACATCCGTTGGGACGACATCCATTACCGGACAGAACCTTACGAAAAGTGGAAGGCCTACGGGCAGTCCAAGACTGCCAACGCGCTGTTCGCCAACGCCCTGTCGCGGCGGTTGAAACCGACCGGCGGGCTCGCGTTTTCGCTCCACCCGGGCGCGATCTTTACGCCCCTGCAACGGCACCTGCCGAAAGAGGAGCAGATCGCGATGGGCTGGTTGGGCGAGGACGGCGAACCTTCCGAGATGGCGCAGGCGAATTTCAAGACGCCGGACCAGGGGTGTGCGACGACCCTTTGGGCCGCGACCTCCGCCAGGCTCGAAGGGCGCCCCGGCGTCTATTGCGAGGATTGCGATGTCTCGGGGCCGACGGCGGACATGCCCGGCCGGGCCGGCGTCGATCCCCATGCCACCAACGACGAGAGCGCGGAACGGCTCTGGGCGATGAGCGAGGCGATGCTCGCCGAGGCATAAGGCGGGGCGCGGGCACATCCGTGGACCGGCGCGTTTCCGGTAGACGCCCCGCGCCGGTCCCGCGGCCAGGGTCCGGTCTATCTGTGGCTTGATCGCCAGGGTCATGCGCCTGCGCGTCACCGGGACCGTCGGTTCCATCAACGGCAATGGCCGTAAGGTGTTCGCCAAATTCGATGCGGGCCGGGCACCAACTTCACATGGTCCACCGGATTTCATGGGTGGACCATGTCACCCAACGGCGGAACGCCGATGCAGGACCACGCGGAGATCGCCCGGACTCTCGACCGTTTCCAGAGAAAGCCGCATATGCGGATGCACCGTCCGAGCGCGCCGCAGGATCTTGCGGATCGCGCCACTGCGGGCCGCATCGACAGCGCCGAGAACACCCAAAGCACCATCAACGGCCGGACCGGGCGTGCCCGGTTCGCCGTCGGTGCGGGGGCTCATCCGTCGCGACAGAGGCGACCGGCGACATCTCGGCGCGGCGGGGGCGCAATGGCTTCCCCATCCTGTCGCGGCGGCGTAGGAAAGGTCCCATGACGGACGCATCATTGATCGCGGTCGGGGGCGAGAACCTGATCGACTATGTCAACCGGGACGGGGTCGCCACCGCGTACCCCGGCGGCTCGCCGTTCAACGTGGCGATGGCGCTCGGGCGGCAGGGGGCGCAGGTGGTCTACATTTCGCCGGTCTCCACGGATGAATGGGGCGAGATGNNGTCACGGTGACCGACGGGATCCCGGACTACGCTTTTGAGCGCGAGGGCACCGCCGAGCGCATGGTGAGTGACGAAGCCCTGCGCGATGCGTTGCCGGCAGAGGCCATCGCCGTGCATACCGGCTCGCTCACCCTCACCGGCGGGGCCGACGCGGAGGTCTGGGAGGCCTTTCTCGCCGGGTGCTACCATGCGGGCCGCACGGTCTCGCTCGATCCGAACGTACGGCTTTCGGTGGTACGCGATCCCGAAAGCTACCGCGCGCGGCTGCTCAGGATGAGCGAGCGGTGCCACCTGTTCAAGCTCAGCGACGAGGATCTCGAGGCGCTGTTTCCCGATCGGCCACAGGCGGCGGCGATCGCCGATCTCCGGGCGCTCACGTCGGCCCGGCTCGTGGTGCTGACCATGGGCAGCGCGGGCGTGCGGGCCTGGCTCGGCGAGACCGAGGTTCGCCAAGCCGCGGTGCCGGTGGCAAATCTTGCCGATACGGTTGGCGCCGGCGACACTTTCACCGCGACCCTGCTGGCCGGGCTCGCGCAAGCGGGGCGGCTTACGCCGCAGGGGCTCGAGCGGCTCGAGCCGGAGCGGCTCGCGGCGCTCCTTCATCGCGCTGCGACCGCGTCCTCGCTCAATTGTGCCCGTGAAGGTTGCGATCCGCCGCACCGCGCCGAGATCGACGCAGGCCTGGAACGGGAAAGGATGAGCTCATGATGGATCTCTATATCGACACTGCCGAGGTGACCGAGTGGGAGGTGCTGATGCCCACCGGGCTGTTCACCGGCATCACCACCAACCCGTTGCTCGCCCACCGGGCCGGGCTCGACTACCCGCAGATCGACTGGGCAGACCTGGCGCGCCGCGCCGCCGACCTTGGCGCCAAGGAACTGTTCGGCCAGGTCTACGGGCCGCCGGAAACCTATGTCGATTTCGCAGGCGCGCTGTTCGAGGCGGGCCGGGCGGCCGGGATCTCGACCGTGGTCAAGGTGCCGCTCACCGAGGCGGGAATCCGTGCGGTGCCTGCGGTGCGCAAGCTCGGCGGGCCGGTGCTGATGACCGCGGCCTACAATGCCAAGCAGATGTTCGCGGCCACCGCGCTGGGGGCGGCGTATATCGCCCCCTATTTCGGCCGGATGCTGGAAATGGGCCACGATGCCCACGAGGTGCTGGGCCAGATGCTGGCGATTGGTAAGGCCGCGGGAAGCGGGACGCGCATCCTCGTCGCCTCGATCCGCGACACCGATCAGTTGGTGCGGCTGGGGGCGGCGGGACAGAGCTGCTTTACCCTGGCCCCGTCGGTCGCCCACGCGCTCCTGTTCGACGCCAACACGCGCGCGGCCGCCGCCGATTTCGAGGCGGCCGCCCGGTCCGTCGCCGACCCGGGATGACCGGCGGTCAGCCCGTGCCCGACCCGCTCTGCGCGCTCGACGAGATCGCCGAAGGCGCCGCGCGGGGCTTCGACCCGCTGGGGCAGGGGCGTGACACGATGTTTGCTGTTCGCAAGGGCGGGCGGGTCTACGGCTGGCGCAACTTCTGCCCGCATTACGGCCATGAGCAGATGGCCTGGACCAAGGACGCCTTCCTCGGTCACGACGGCGCGCGGATCGTCTGCGGCGCGCATGGGGCCGCGTACGAGATCGAGAGCAGGGTCTGCGTGGCGGGGCCTTGCGTAGGCAAGGCGCTGGTGGCGGTGCCGCTCGAGATCCGGGCCGGGCCGGTGTTCATCATTGGGCCCTATTCTCGCCGCGCGCGGAAGCTCGCGTGAGGTGTTTCGCCCGCTGACGCGGGCGACCGGCTGGGGGGCTCCGCCCCCCAGACCCCCCTCCGCCCCCCAGTCCCCTGGACGATCCGGCTTGGCCGGATCGGTAACCCGGCAGGCGGTTTTCTCCAAAACCGCCGAGAGGGCCGAGGTATTCGAGACCCAAAGAAGGGGGGCGAGGGGTGGGCGAACTCGGACAGGGGGCCAAGGTATTGTTTTTATTTATGATAACGCTAACTGTACTTCGCCCGGGCGAAGCCGGGCGAAGGGGGGNNGGGGGGCTTGGCCCGCGCGCGGGATCAGAGCAGCGCCCGGATCCGGTCGATCGCTTCGAGGATGTTCTCGGTCGAATTGGCGTAGGAAAAGCGCAAATACCCTTCGCCCCAGGCACCGAAAGAGGTGCCCGCGACAGTCGCGACGCCCGCCTCGTCGAGGAAACGGTCCTGTGCCTGTTTCGCCGTGAGCCCGGTGCCGGTGATGTCGGGGAAGGCGTAGAAAGCGCCGCCGGGGTCGGAGCATCTCACACCGGGCAGGTCGTTCAGCGCGTCCACGATGACCCGGCGGCGGGCATCGAATTCGGCCACCATCTGCGCGACCGCGTCCTGCGGGCCGGTGAGGGCCGCGAGGCCTGCGTATTGCGCCGCGGCGTTGACGCAGGAGTGGTCGTTGATCGCGAGGCGGGTGGCGTGGTCGACCGCCTCGTCGGGCCAGACCGCGTAGCCGAGCCGCCAGCCGGTCATCGCATAGGTCTTCGACCAGCCGTCGAGCATGATCAGCCGGTCGCGGATCTCGGGATACTGGAGAAGCGAAACGTGCTGCCGTCCGCCGTACAGCATCTGGCTGTAGATCTCGTCGGACAGCACCGCGACCTGCGGGTGGGCTTCGAGCCCGGCGACGAACCTGTCGATTTCGGCCTTGGGCGTCACCCCGCCGGTCGGGTTGGCGGGGGAGTTGATGATGATGAGCCGGGTGCGCTCGGTGATCTGGGCGAGCACCGTTTCGGCGTCGAAGGCAAAGCCGTTCTGTTCCTCGAGCGCGATCGGGACCGGGGTGGCGCCGGTGAAGTTGATGACGCTCTCGTAGATCGGAAAGCCGGGGTTCGGATACATGATCTCGGTGCCGGGCTGGCCGAACATCAGGACCGCGAAAAACATCGTCGGCTTGCCGCCCGGCACGACCACCACGTTGTCGGGGTTCACTTCGGTTCCGTGACGGCGGTGCAGATCGGCGGCCACGGCCTCGCGCAAGGCCGGGATTCCGTTGGCGGGGGTGTAGCCGTGGTGGCCGTCGGTGAGCGCCTTGGCCCCGGCCTCGACGATGTGGTCGGGGGTGCGGAAATCGGGTTGGCCGATGCCGAGGTTGATGATGTCGCGCCCCTGGGCCGCCAACACGCCCGCGCGCGCGAGCACCACGAAGGCCGATTCCGTGCCGAGCCGGGCCATTGCGTCGCTGAAGATCATGCCTTTACCTCCCTTCCATCGCCTGCGCGTGCCGCATCGTCGGCGCCCGCCCCGGGGCAAGGGGCGATCCGGCGCGGAATGCGCGGTCGCCGATACCTGTCCCGGCCCCCGGGTTAGCGGGTTTCGCCCGGTTAAGAAACCGCGCGATTCGCTGCGAACGTTCGAATCTGGCGCCATCTCCGGTTCTGCGCGACGGTTGCTCGATTTCCAGAGGGTGAGGGCGGCGAATGTGGCCGAAACGTGGAAACAGGATGCTTTCGTGAGCGATTGTCGCCACGGTTTGGGGACGAAA
>DQCI01000246.1:0-1864 GCA_003545125.1 Paracoccaceae bacterium | reverse complement strand
AACATGGGAAACAGAATGAACCACCTGTTGAAACGCTTCGCCCGCGACGACGCTGGCGGTGCCACCGTCGAATTCGTCATCTGGCTGCCGATGGTGCTCATGGCCTTTGGCCTGACCGTCGACGTCAGCATGATCTTCCACAGCCAAAGCCAGGTGCTGCGCATCATTCAGGATGCGAACCGCAACGCCTCGATCGGGCGTTTGCGCACCTCCGCCGAAGCTGAAGACTATATCGAAACCCGGTTGCAGGGCGCTTCGGCCAAAGCCAATGCAACCTCGTCGATCACCGCAGGCGTGATCTCCACGACCGTGACCTATCCTGCACGAGACTTCCAGATTCTGGGCTTCTTCAAGCAGTTCAACGATCTCCGGATCACCGTGAACTCGGAACACCTTATCGAGGATTGGGGCACATGATGCGGAGCTTTCGCCGGCAAACGGCCGGGTTCGCGCGGGAACAGCGCGGCGCGGTCACTGTATTCGGGCTCTTTCTGCTCGCGGGCAGCCTGGCAGTCGGTGGGCTCGCGCTCGACATCGCCAACGCCTATCGCATCCGGACCCAGTTGCAGGTGGCTGGCGACGCGGCCGGACATGCCGCGCTGGTCGTACGCGAGTTCAATAGCCCTTCGGTCGCGAAGGCGAAGGCAATGGAGATTGCCAACGTTCACCTGCCCGCGGCGAAGTACGGCAACGTGCTCCGGGAAGAAGACATCATTTTTGGCCACTGGGATGGCGACAAGGAGGAGTTCGACCCCGATCCGAACGCCTTCGACGCCGTGATGGTCAGCACCGCGCGTGCGCAGGACCGGCACAATTCGGTGTCGACCTATCTGCTCAGGTTCGCGGGCATCGACTTGCTCAACGTCCGCCGGCTGTCGGTGTTCACGACCTACCTGCCGTCCTGTCTCGAGGAAGGCATCGTGGGCGAGGACGAGGTCGTAATTCAGTCCGGCAACCACTTCATGCCCGGGTTCTGTGTCCACTCCAACGACTTCGCGACGCTGTCCAGCGGCAACACGTTCGAGGACGGAACCGTCATCTCGATGCCCGACAAGCGCGATCTCGGCATTCCTTCGAGCGGGATGACCTCCAACGACGGGCTTGCCGAGGCGTTGCGCGACGGGTCCTATTTGCTGCGCATCGTCAACCGCGTCGACGACATCATCGCGGGCGTGCAGGATTCGTCCTCCGTGTATTATCCGGACTATATCGACAGCAGCATCGCAATTTCGCTCAACCGGAACGCCAAGCTTGATGAAGATGCGTTCGAGGAAGGCCGCATCCACACGATCAACTGCATCTCTCCACAACAGAAGACCGCGATCCATGCCGGGACGGTGCTCAAAGATGTCGTGATCTGGACGAACTGCGAGATGAAGTTCGGCGAAGGCGTGGTTTTGCAAGACGTGGTGATCGTGAACGAAAGCACCTCCACCAAGTCCTTCAATACCGCCTCCGGACTGCAGATCGGGAAAGACGACAGTTGTGCGACCGGCGGCGGTGCCCAGCTGGTGACCAAGGGCGGGGTCTCGATCCCGGCGCAACTCAGCATGTACGGCGGCCAGATCCTCGCGGTGGGCGACATCTCGTTCGAGGCCGAAGCAGACGGGATCGAGGGGGCATCGATCGTCTCCGGTGGCCGGGTCGAGGGCAGCTCGGGTGCAACGATGGGCTTCTGCGACGGCGCCGGCATGGAGAACAATTTCGAAGCGGAATATTTCCGGCTGGCCTTCTGAGGTCTGCGGGAGCCCGCTCAAGGCGCAATCCACCCTTGCCAGACAGGGGAAAACGCCGTATAGCGCCCGCAAGACAAGGCGAAAACGCCGCAAACGAGAGCGAGCAGGGTCGGGTAACCGGCCCTCTT